>CAYVUV010000388.1:0-3623 GCA_964455095.1 uncultured Binatia bacterium (SeqCode) | reverse complement strand
TTGATGATGCCGAGATCGGCGCAATCGTCCTTGTCCCACTGCACCACCACGCGCCCCGGCATCGACGCCGGCTCGAGCGGCACCACCTCGTCGAGCCGTCCGGCCGCGATGACCATGCCGCCGGAGTGCTGGCCCAGGTGACGCGGCAGGTTCTGGATGCGGCCGACCAGATCGACCAGCAACTGCACGCGCGGCGCGCTCGGGTCGACGCCGCCGGCGCGCAGCTGCTTGCCGAGATCGTCCTGGTCGTCGCGAAACTCGAAGCGCTGCAGCAGCTTCGACAGGCGGTCGACTTGCCCGGGCGCGAAGCCGAGCACCTTGCCCACCTCGCGCACGGCGCTGCGCGTGCGGTAGCTGATGACGTTGGCGGTCATCGCCGCGCCGCGCGCGCCGTAGCGCTGGTAGACGTACTGGATCACCCGCTCGCGCTGGTCGCCGCTCGGCAGGTCGATGTCGATGTCGGGCCACTCACCGCGCTCCTCGGAGAGAAAGCGCTCGAAGAGCAGCTCCATGCCGACGGCGTCGACCGCCGTGATGCCGAGCGCGTAGCAGACAGCCGAGTTGGCCGCCGAGCCGCGTCCTTGCGCAAGAATGCCCTGCTCGCGACAGAAGCGCACGATGTCCCAGACGATGAGGAAGTAGCCGGGCAGATCGAGCTTGCCGATGATCGCCAGCTCGTGCTCGAGCTGGCGGCGCACGCGCGGCGTCAGGCGCCCCCAGCGCTCGCTGGCGCCGGCATAGGTCAGCGCGCGCAGGTGGCCGAGCGGTGTCTCGCCCGGCGGCAAGGGGTACTCGGGAAAGCGGTAGCCGAGGTCGGCGAGCGTGAAGGCGCACTGCTCGGCGATGCGCCGCGTGTTGGCGATCGCCCGCGGCTGATCGCGAAACAGCGCCGCCATTTCCCGCGGCGATTTGAGATGGCGCTCGGCGTTGGTGTGCAGGCGCCGCCCCGCCGCGTCGAGCGTCGTCTTGGCGCGCAGGCACATCAGGACGTCGAGCAGTGGCCGGCCCTCGGGCGCGGCGTGGCAGACGTCGTTGGTGGCGACGACCGGGATGCGGAAGCGCTCGGCGACGGCGATCAGCGCGCGGTTGCGGCGCTCTTCGTCGGCATCGAGGTGGCGTTGGATGTCGAGATAGAGGCGGCCGGGAAAGAGGCGCAGCAGCGCAGGCAGGTCGGGAATGTCGGAGTGACCGGCTTGCAGCGCCTGCGCAACCGGACCGTCGGCGCCGCCGGCGAGGCAGATCAGCCCATCGGTGTGACCTTCGAGGTCGGCCCAGGTCACCATCGACTCGCCTTTGGCCGCGCGCAGCTTGGCATCGGTCAGCGTGCGGCACAGGTTGCGATACCCGGCGCGCGACGCGACGAGCAGATACAGCGCCGCCCCACCCGTAAGCGTCACGCTGCAGCCGACGATGGCGCGCACGCCGGCGCGCTGTGCCGCCTGATGAAAACGCGGCGCGCCGTAGACGCCGTCGCGATCGCCGAGCGCGAGCACGGGATACTCGAGCGCCGCCGCCCGCGCCGCCAGATCCTCCGGCAGCGAAGCCCCGGCGAGAAAGCTGAACGCACTGCGGCAGCGCAGCTCGACGTAGTCGCCGCCGGACGGTGGCTTAATCCTATCCGGCATAAACACGACAACGCATCGCACCAAGGTTCCTTCTCCCGGATGGGAGAAGGACAGGATGAGGGGGATCCAATTGACGGGCGAAGCCACCCTCGGCTTTGGCAGTCCGTTTGAGGTAGCGAACTTCAGCCGTGGCCTTCGGCGCAATCGAATCCCCCTCACCTTGATCCTCTCCCATCCGGGAGAGGAAATTCGGCATGCACTCAGTCATACACCCCCTCGGCAAACCACTGCTGCGTGCGCCGGTCGCAATAGATGCGGTAGACAGCGCCGTCGCTGAGCTGCACGTCGTAGTAGTCGCGGTCGAACGCCTCGCTGCGCCACCACTCGCCCTGTCGTCGCCACGGGCCGGCGAGCGTCACGACGCGCCCATGGCAGCGATAATCGTTCGGCGCCTCGCGCGCCTTCGACGCCAGGCGAACGAAGTCGAGCAAGCCGCGGTTGTAGAACACCTCGAGCGCACACGGCGGCCGAATGGCGCGCAGCGCCATCGCCATCTTGTTCGCCTGGGAGGGCGAGGCTCCTCCCGAGCCTTCCGGCACATTGAGACACGGCTCGGCAGGAGCCTCGCCCTCCCGTTGGAAACCCCCTTTGCCAAAGGGGGGGATCCGAACATCGGAGCAAACAGACAGTGCTTCCTCAAACGCCGCCAGCCCATACGCATCCGGCCGATGCGAATCGGCCACCACCGGCGCACCGAGCCGGTCGGTGCCGCACAGCGCCGTGAGACGCGCCAACGTCACGGCGAGTTGCGCCGGCGCCGGGCCGGGCGGGCGGAACAGGTCGAGCTGCGCCGGCCGCAACCGCTCGGACACGACCCCCAGTCGCACGACCTCGACCGGCGCCGCGGGCGGATGCGCTTCGAGGTGGAGACGCAGCAGTGCCAGCAGCGCCTTGACCTCGTTGCTCGGCGCCGCCACCGGCACGGTGCGCTCGTCGCGCCCGCGCGTCGCCAGGCCGAGCGACAGACGCAGGTCGCCGCAGATGAGTCCGCGCACGGCCAGCCGGGCAATCAGCCGATCGAGCAAGGCGCGCGCGACGAAGAGGAACGGCTCCAACGTGTCGAGCCCGTAGTCGAGCTCCGCGACCTCCTCGAAAGTCAGCGGCAGCGGCCGCGGCACCAGCGGCTGGTCGCATTCGCCGCGCGCGCGGCGCGCCAGCCGCGCGCCTTCCGGACCGAGCCGCGTCGCCACGGCACTGGCCGGCAGCGCCGCCAGATCGCCCAGGCAGCGAATGCCCCAGCGCGCCAGCGTCTCGCGCAGCGCCGCGTCGGGCTCCAGGCGCTCGATCGGCAGCGGCGCCAGGAACTGCCACTCCTCGTGCGGCGCGATCACCGCCAGCCCGCCGCCGTCGTGCGCGGCGAGCTGCGCCGCCAGCTTGGTCGACGCGATGCCAACCGCGGTGTCGAGACCGAGCCGGGCCGCGCGCGCCGCCAGCGTCCGCGCCAGATCGGGCTCGGCGCCGTGCAGCGCCGCGGCACCTTCGCAGTCGAGATACACTGTCCCGGCACCGGCGTCTTCCACGCGCGGCGAGCACGAGTACGCCACGTCGCACAGCGCCGCGCGCGCCGCCCGCTCGGCGTCGCCCGACGCCTGGCGCAGCACCAGCCCGGCGTGGATCGCCACGCTCTGCGCCGCGCTGAAGCCGACGGCGACACCGTGCCGCGCCGCCTCGGGCGAACAGGCGACCACGCGCGCACGTGGACCGGCGCCGTCCGTCACCGCCAGCGAGGTGCCGCGCAGCTCCGGATCGGCGCGCAGCCAGGCGGCGAGCGCAAAGTCGGGCACGTGCAGGCAGGCAATGCGCGGCATGGCTCAGAACCCGTTGCGCAGCTCGGCCGCGCGCCCCGGCGCACCGAGTTTGTTGCGCGCCAGCACGGCGCGAACCGACAGCCCCTCGAACAGCCCGGCGTTCCAGCGCGCGCGGTGCAACGTCAGCGCCAGGCTCAGCGCCGCGCTGCTGCCGGCCACCCGCTGCGGCGCTTGCACCGCCAGCACCGTC
>CAYVUV010000387.1:0-24491 GCA_964455095.1 uncultured Binatia bacterium (SeqCode) | reverse complement strand
GGGCTGACTTCGCCGTGCTCGGACCGATCTACGACACGCCGTCCAAGCGCGCTTACGGCGCGCCGCTCGGCCTGGCGCCGTTGACCGCCGCGTGCGCGGCCGTGCGCATGCCGGTGCTCGCCATCGGCGGCATCGACGCTGGATCGGCCGCGGCGGCACGGCGCTGTGGTGCCGCCGGCGTCGCCGTCATTCGCGCCGTACTGGCAGCTGAGGATCCAGCCGCGGCCGCCCGGGCGCTGTGCCCGAACCGTCCCTAGCGACCACCAGCGCCGCGCGCTACAACAGCGCGGGGAGGATATGCCAATGCCGATCGTGCGCGCCGAAGACATGACCTACACCGCCGTGCGGCGGCTCGAGATGCAACGCACGGTGTGTTTCCAGCCCGTCAGCGCTCTGGAGGTACATGGGCCGCATCTGCCGCTCGGGATGGATTTCTACCTGGCGCGCTGGATGGCGGAGGAGACCGGCCGGCGTTTCGTTGCGGCGCATCCCGACTGGACGGTCGTGCAGCTTCCCGTGCTGCCGCTCGGCACCGACGAGCTGCCGCTGGCGGGCTCGATGAACGCGCGCCAGGGCACGGTCTACGGCGCCCTGCTCGCCCACGGCGCCTCGCTGGCGCGCGCCGGCTACCGCTACGTCGTGCTGACCAACGGCCACGGTGGCCCGCGCCACGCCGCCGCACTGGAAGCCGCCTGCCGCAAGGTGAGCAAGCGCCACAACATCCAGATGTTCACGCCCTCGATCGTGGCCCTGCACGCGATCATCACCGGCCGGCGATTCGCGGCCGTCGAGGCCGTGCTGGGTCGCAGCCTGAGCGAAAAGGAAAGGGCCAACCTGGTCGGCGGCGAGCACGCCGGCGGGTGGGAGACCTCGTTCATGCTGGCGCAGAACCCGGAGCTGGTCGAAACCGACTGGCAGCAGCTGGCGCACGACGGGCCGCCGCAGTTGCGCCCCGTCGCCGCGCTCGGTGAGTGGATCGCGGGCCAACAGGTGCGCCGCGGCCGCAATCCGGAAGGCGTGCGCGAAGTCTTCGGCGGGCTCGCCGGCGGACTCGGCTGGTTGCTCAACGCGCACTACGGCTACGGCGGCCCGGCGGTCACCTACCACGGCACGCCGCAGGTCGCCTCGGCCGAGCTTGGGCACGCTTTCCGCCACGTCATGGCGGACGAATGTCTGCAGATCGTCGAGGCCGTCACCAGCGGACGTACCGCCAGCGCCGACGTGCGCAGCATCGCCTCCGACCCGGCCCCGATTCAACCGCACTTCTGGGCCCGCGCGGGCCTGGCCGCCGCCCTGCTGCTGGCCGTGCTCGCGTGGTGAACCAAATCGGTCAATCCGCCTGCGGCAGCTCGCCGCGGCAGCGGTAGTGGCACAACTCGCACAGCCAGGCGAAGTACCCCTGGTGGTGCATGCGTTGGCTGCATTTGGGACAGTTCATGTTCGACCTCCGAATGTCCCGGTAGAGAGCATCGCGCATGCCAGCGCCCGTCGCAGGCGCACGGCTGAGCCAACCGACGGACAGGCGTGACGGGGGCCGTCGTCGAAACGGCCCTTTCTACAATCCCGCCGTGCGACTGCCTCAGCCGAGGCGGTCGGCGACCTCGGCGAGCAGCGGGGCGGCGGCGTCTTTCGGCGACAGCACGGGATCGGGCACGGGCCAGGCGATACCGATGGCCGGGTCGTTCCAGCGCACGCACAGCTCGTCGGACGCATCGTAGAGGGCCGTGCACTTGTAGGCGACCTCGGCCGTCTCGCTGACCACGCAGAAGCCGTGCGCGAATCCGGGCGGGACGTAGAGCTGATGGAAGTTCTCTCCCGAGAGCATCGCGCCGACCCAGCGGCCGAACGTCGGTGAGCCGCGCCGGATATCGACCGCGACGTCGAAGATCTCGCCGCACAGGGCGCGGACGAGCTTGCCCTGCGGCTGGCGCACCTGGGCGTGCAGCCCGCGCAGGATGCCGCGGTTGGAGCGCGAGTGGTTGTCCTGCACGAACGGCAGCGCGAGGCCGCCGTCGCGGTACTTGGCGGCGTGGTAGGTCTCGAGGAAGAAACCGCGCGGATCGCGGTAGACGTCCGGCTCGATCAGGATGACCTCCGGCAGCGCGGTGGGCGTGAAGCGCATCGCCTCACTGCTCCTGCTCGAGAATGCGCAGCAGGTACTGACCGTAGGCGCTGTTGCGCATCGGACGCGCCAGGCGTTCGACGTCGCCGGTGGTGATGTAGCCCATCCGCAGGGCGATCTCCTCGATGCAGGCGACCTTGAGCCCCTGGCGCTCTTCGATCGCCTGGATGAAGTTCGACGCCTGCAGCAGCGCCTCGTGGGTGCCGGTGTCGAGCCAGGCGATGCCGCGGCCGATCTTCTCGACATGGAGCTCGCGCCGGCGCAGGTAGGCGAGGTTGACGTCGGTGATCTCCAGCTCGCCGCGCGGCGAGGGCTTGAGCGCGCGGGCGATCTCGACGACGCGGTTGTCGTAGAAGTAGAGGCCGGTCACCGCCCAGGGAGAACGCGGGTGCGCCGGCTTCTCCTCGAGCCCGACGGCGCAGCCCTCGGCGTCGAACTCGACGACGCCGTAGCGCCCCGGATCGCGCACCCAGTAGCCGAACACGGTCGCGCCGCTGTCGCGGTTGGCGCCGCGGCGCAGGTAGTCGGGGAAGCCGTGCCCGTAGAAAATGTTGTCGCCGAGCGCCAGGGCGACGGAATCGGCGCCGATGAACTCCTCGCCGATGAGAAACGACTGCGCCAGGCCGTCGGGGCTCGGCTGCGCGGCGTACTGCAGCCGCAGGCCGACTTCGCCGCCGTCGCCGAGCACGCGCTTGAACGCGTCCTGCTCGTGCGGCGTCGTGATGACCAGGATCTCCCGCACCCCGGCCAGCATCAAGGTCGAGAGCGGGTAGTAGATCATCGGCTTGTCGTAGATCGGGACCAGCTGCTTGCTGATCGCGCGCGTCAGCGGGTAGAGGCGCGAGCCCGAGCCGCCGGCCAGGATGATGCCTTTTCTCATCGCCGTGCTCATAGCGCGAACGGTGCCGCGCGCCAACGGCACGCGCTCAGCGTGCCGCGACGCCCAGGCGCTCGCGGCCGTAGCGCCCCTCCTGCACCGCTTCGCACCAGTCGCGGTGCTCGAAATACCAGCGCACGGTGCGCTCGATGCCCGAGTCGAAGTCGTAGCGCGGCTGCCAACCGAGCTCGCGGCGGATCTTGGCGGCATCGATCGCGTAGCGCCGGTCGTGTCCCGGCCGATCGGTGACGAAGGTCTTCAACCCCGTGTAGGCATCGAGCCCGCGCGCCGCCAGGGCCGTGTTGTGGGCCGCCGGCAGCAGCTCCTCGAGCACGGCGCAGAGGCGGTCGACGATTTGCAGATTGGTGCGCTCGTTGTGGCCGCCGATGTTGTACTTCTCGCCCGGCACGCCGCGCTGCAGGGCGAGCAGGATGCCGGCGCAGTGATCCTCGACGTAGAGCCAGTCGCGCACGTTGCCGCCGTCGCCGTAGATCGGCAGCGCCCGCCCCTCGATGGCGTTGAGGATCATCAGCGGGATGAGCTTCTCGGGAAACTGGTAGGGCCCGTAGTTGTTCGAGCAGTTGGTGATCAGCACCGGCAGGCCGAAGGTCTCGTGGTACGAGCGCACGAAGTGATCGGCGGCCGCCTTCGACGCCGCGTAGGGCGAGTTCGGCGCGTACGGCGTCTCCTCCGAGAACAGGCCGCTGGCGCCGAGCGTCCCGTAGACCTCGTCGGTCGAGACGTGCAGAAAGCGAAAGCGATCGCGCTCGGCCGCTGGGAGTGCCGCGACGTGGATGCGCGCGGCGTCGAGCAGCTCGAAGGTGCCGTGGACGTTGGTTTCGAGAAACGCGCGCGGGCCGTCGATCGAGCGATCGACATGCGTCTCGGCGGCGAAGTTCACCACCCACGTGGGCCGTTCGGTGCGAAAGATCTCCGCCGCCGCGGCGCGGTCGGCGATGTCGGCCTCGATGAAGGTGAAGCGCGGGTCGCGCGCCACGTCCTCCAGGCTGCGCAAGCTGCCGGCGTAGGTCAGCTTGTCCATCACCACGACGCGCGCATCGGTGCGCGCCAGGGCGAGGCGGACGAAGTTGGAGCCAATGAACCCGGCCCCGCCCGTGACGATCATCACATCCATGTCGCTCTCCGTTGGCCTCAGCCGCGCGCCGCTTGCCCCAGGTGATTGCGCACGCGCGCCAGCACGTCGCTGCGGTCGAAAGGCTTGACGAGGTAGTCCACGGCCCCGAGGTGCAGCCCCTTGTCGCGGTCGGCCGTCTCCGACAGCGCGGTCAGGAAAATCACCGGAATCAGCGCCGTGCGCGCGTCTTGCTTCAGCGCCAGGCAGGCTTGAAAGCCATCCATCACCGGCATCATGATATCGAGCAGAATGAGATCCGGCCGCTGCGCCGCGGCGGTGGCGACGGCATGGGCGCCGTCGACCGCCTCGCAAAAATCGTAGCCGGCGCGATTGAGAATCGCGCCGAGCAGCTTGCGATTGAGATCGTTGTCGTCGACGACCAGCACGCACGGGCGCGTTCTGGCCGTGTCTCCCAGCTCTTGCTGCGCCGCCATCCGTCCACTCACCCGGGTTGGTGCTCGGGGCGCAGCAGGTCGTTGACGGTTTTCACCGGCGTGAAGTTGACCAGCGGGATCTCGACGAAGATCGTGTTCCACTCCGCCATGCCGCCGTTCCACAACCCGGGCCGCTCGAGCGCCTTCAACTGCCGCCCGTCCTTCGACTTGCGGGCGATGAACACGGCATCCGGATCGACGAAGCGGCGCAGGTCGAACGGCTGCCCGCGCCAGTCGCGCACGGCGCAGACCATGTTCACCGGGTTGAAGTGCGTGGCCGTCTCGAACCGCGCGCGCTGCTGCGGCGATTCGCGGTCGACCTGCGCGCTCTCGACGATCTGCAGGGTGATGCGCCCGTCGGCGCCGCGCACCCAGAACGGGCCGCCGCCCGGCTCGCCGGTGTTGCGCACCACGCCGACCACGCGCAGCGGGCGGTCGAGCCGTGCCACCAGGAGATCCCGGCGGGCCGCACCCGTCTCGGCCAGTGACAGGCCGAGCGCGTTCTCGGCGAAGCCCAACGCCTCGCCCAGGACCGCGCCGTCGTCCGGCGCGGCATGCAGCGCGGTGAGATGGCGGTACACGACCTCCTGGACCGCCAACAGGTGCCCGCTCAGCACCTCTTTCCAGAACACGGTCTGCGGCCGCAGATGGTCGGGGGCGATGTTGTCGATGTTCTGCAGCTGCACGATGTCGGCGCCCAGGTCGTTGAGATTCTCGATCAAGGCGCCGTGCCCACCCGGCCGCAGCAGCAGTCGGCCGTCGCCGGTGCGCCACGGTTGGTTGTCGAGGTCGACGGCCAGGGTGTCGGTCGACGGCTTCTGTTCCGAGAACGTGACCGCGAGCTCGGCATCGAAGCGCCGCTCGTAGGCCGGGCGGACAGCTTCGAGCAACGCGCGGAAGCGGTCGCGGTGCTCGGGCGAGACGGTGAGGTGGACGCGGCATCGACCCGCCGCGTCCCGGACATAGCTCGCCGCCTCGACCAGGTGCTCCTCGAAGGCCGTGCGGGTCTCAGTCGCGGCGCGGTGAAACTTCAGCAGCCCTTTTGGCAGGGACGCGTAGTCGAGCCCCTGTGGCGACAACAGGACATCGAGGATTTCGCGCGCGGCGCCGCGCGCCGCCAGCTCGGCCAGGTCGAACCGCATACGGGTCGCCGCCGCGCGCAGGTCGTCGTAGAACGCGAACCGCGGCAGCCCGTCCAGAAACACCAACAGCTCGGCCGCATCGCGATCACCGCGCGCGGCGCGCGCCAGCGCCGCCTGGCGATCGATCGGCTCGGGGGCGTTGCGCACGGCGAGCAGGGACTGAAACATGCGGCTGGCGGCGCCCGAAGCCGGTACGAATTTGCTCAACCGGCCGCGACGGCATGCTGCATCGTGGTGGCGCCGCGCCTCGGCCACTTCCGGGTCGTCCAGGGCGCGGATACCGTCGCCGAGACGGCAGGGGCGGTCGATGTCAATCGACCGGGGGGGATGGGCAAACAAATGAAGCTGGCGCTCGGCCTCGGCGGTCGAGATGCCCAGCTCGGCTAGCTGCCGCAGATCCCCTGACTCGAACATCATCCTCCCTCACCGCCGGGCTCTCGACGGGAGCCGGACTATACTGGATTGAGGAAGGGAGCAGAATACCCGCTCAGGCGCTAGCCGCCCGCTGCACCGCAGCGGCGCGCATGGCGGGATCGCGGTAGCGTTCGCGCACTACATGAAGTTCGTCGCGCACGGCGGCGAATTCGCGCTCGAGAGTGGCGCAGGTTTCTTCGACGCCGGTGAGCATGCCGGCGCGGGCTCGCAACTCCAGGTTGGCGCAGAGCGCCGCCATCCCGCGGGCTCCCAGATTGCCACAGCTGCCCTTCAAGCTGTGCGCCGCCTGCATCAATCCATTCGGATCATGCTGGTCGACCGACTCCTTGAGTCGGGACAGTCGGACCGGGGCATCTTCGAGGAACAAATCGATCAGCTCGCCCAGAACGTCGTCGTCGCCGTCGTTGTCCAGCTCGCAAAGACTCGCGAGCACCCGTTCATCAATCACACTGAGGATCATTGCAGCTCTGACCTCCTTCCGAATGCCACCAACACCTCGCATGATTCATGCCACGATAGGTGCGTGCCTCTCGGAAGTGTGTCATGTCCAGGGCCAGCCTGCCAGCGGGTGTCACCGGAACCGCCACATCTCGGACCCTGCCCACTTTCTGACGACATGGAGCGCTGAGAGGGACAGGATGGCGCCACGGTCTGGTCCACGGGAGCCGGGCGCTGGCCGGGCACTGAGCCCTGCCCCCACACCCGGCTCCCTGCGGAGGGTGTCTCGGACTAGAAGTCCTCGTCGCCCTGGGGAGCGGCGGCGGCCTTTTTCTCCTCGGGCTTGGGCGCCATGACGGCCTGGGTGGTGAGCATAAGGCCGGCCACCGAGGCGGCGTTCTGCAGCGCCGTGCGGACGACCTTGGTGGGGTCGACGATGCCCTGCTTGATGAGGTCGCCGTACTCGTCGCTGGCGGCGTTGAACCCGAAGGCCCCCTTGCCGCTGCGGATCTTGTCGACCACCACCGATCCGTCGGCCCCGGCGTTGCGGGCGATCCAACGCGCCGGATCTTCCATGGCGCGGCGCACGATGCGAGCACCGACCTGCTCCTCGTCCGAGAGGCGCAGGTCGTCGAGCGCCGCCGCGGCGCGCAACAGCGCCACACCGCCGCCCGGCACGATGCCTTCCTCGACCGCGGCGCGCGTGGCGTGCATGGCGTCCTCGACGCGCGCCTTCTTCTCTTTCATCTCCACCTCGGTGGCGGCGCCGACACGCACCACCGCGACGCCGCCGACCAGCTTGGCCAGGCGTTCCTGGAGCTTCTCGCGGTCGTAGTCCGACGTGGTCTCCTCGATCTGGGCGCGGATCTGCTTGATGCGCGCTTCGATCTCGGTCTTTTTCCCGCCGCCGTCGATGATCGTGGTGTTGTCCTTGTCGCTCGTTACGCGCTTGGCGCGGCCGAGATCGCTCAGGGTGACGTTCTCGAGCTTGATGCCGAGCTCCTCGGCCACCATGCGTCCGCCGGTCAGGATCGCGATGTCCTCGAGAATGGCTTTGCGGCGGTCGCCGAAAGCCGGCGCCTTGACGGCGGCGACCTTCAACGTGCCGCGGATCTTGTTCACCACCAGCGCGGCGAGCGCCTCGCCCTCGATGTCCTCGGCCAGAATCAGCAGCGGCCGGCCCGACTTGGCGATCTGTTCGAGCACCGGCAGCAGGTCGCGCATGTTGCTGACCTTCTTCTCGTTGATCAGGATGTAGGGATCGTCGAGCGCGACTTCCATGCGCTCCTGGTCGGTGACGAAATAGGGCGACAGATAGCCGCGGTCGAACTGCATGCCTTCGACGACCTCGAGCGAGGTCTCCAGGCTCTTCGCCTCCTCGACCGTGATGACGCCTTCCTTGCCGACCTTCTCCATCGCCTCGGCGATGATGTCGCCGATCGTCCGGTCGCCGTTGGCCGACACCGTGCCGACCTGGGCGATCTCGTCGCGGCCCTTGGTCGTCTTGGCCATCGACTTGAGCTCTTCGGTGGCGCGGGCGACGGCCTTGTCGATGCCGCGCTTGAGGACCATCGGATCGTGCCCGGCAGTGACCATCTTCATCCCCTCGGTGAAAATGGCGCGCGCCAGCACGGTGGCGGTGGTGGTGCCGTCACCGGCCGCGTCGGAGGTCTTCGACGCGACCTCCTTGACCATCTGGGCGCCGATGTTCTCGAACTTGTCCTCGAGCTGGATTTCCTTGGCGACGGTGACGCCGTCCTTGGTCACCAGCGGGGCGCCCCACGACTTCTCGATCAATACGTTGCGGCCCTTGGGGCCGAGCGTGACGGTCACGGCGTCGGCGAGCATGCCCACCCCGCGCAATAGGCGGCGGCGCGCATCCTCGCCGAACTTGACGATCTTGGCAGCCATTCTGTGTTCTCCTCTCTAAGGTGAAACCGACGATTGCGATACTTTGGCGGTGCCTTGGGTTAAGCACGACGCCAGGCTCTGTCAAGCCGCGGCGCCGCGATCGACACCTCCTCGTGGCGCGGTGAGGTGGATCAGACGCGGGCGTCGAACAGGGCGAGACCGCGGCTGCGCGTGTGTGCGAGCTTGAGCAGGAAGTCCTCGCGGCTCATCGCGCGGGCCCCGAGGCGCACCATGTGCGGGGTCAGGGTTTGAATGTCGAGCCAGTCCAGGTCGCGCGCCCGCAAGTGATCGATGAGGTGCAACAGGGCCAGCTTCGAGGCGTAGGCCTCGTGGTAGAACATGCTCTCGGCGGCAAACGCGCCGTCGACATCGACGCCGTAGACCCCACCGACCAGCCGATCGCCGTTCCAGGCCTCGGCGCTGTGGGCCACCCCGAGCTGGTGCAGTCGGATGTAGGCGGCCACCACGGCCGCGGTGATCCACGTACCGTGCTGGCCCGGGCGCGACGTGTCGGCGCAGCCGCGAATCACCGCCGGGAACGCGGCGTCGATGGTGAAGCGCAACGCCGTGCGCCGGCGCGCGCGCGCCAGGCTGCGCGGCAGGTGCAGATCGTCGAGCTCCAGCACGCCGCGTTCGGCCGGGCTGAACCACAGCAGCGGCAGCTTCTCCACCGGCCAGGGGAAGATGCCCTGCCGGTAGGCGGCCATGAGTGATTCCGGACGCAAGTCGCCGCCGATGGCGACGATGCCCTCCGGGCTGGCCGTGCGCGCGTCGGGAAACTGGATCAGCGCCATCGGGGGCGGCTCGAAGCGGCGCGCCGTGCGCCCCGAACTGACCGGGCCGAACGCAGTGCCGCGGGGCACCCACGTGCTCTTGACTCCATGGTTCGTGCGAGCATGATCGCGTCCCTGCGCCGCGAGTGCAAGTAGCTGTTTGCGGCCGCGCGGCGGCTGGCGGGCGCCAGCGGGAGGTGTGCGGTGGAGGTCCTGAATCGGTATTTCGCCCTCGACGCGCGCGGCACGACAGTCGCCACCGAGTTGCGCGGCGCGGTCGCCACCTTCCTGACCACGGCCTACATCCTGTTCGCCAACCCATCGATCCTCGCCGCCGCGGGGGTGCCGTTCGAGTCGGCCGTGGCGTGCACGGCCGCCGCGGCGGCAATCTGCTGCGTGTTGATGGGGACGGTGGCGAACTTCCCCATGGCGCTGGCCAGCGGCATGGGACTCAACGCCATCGTCGCCTATCAGGCAGCTCCGGCAGCGGGCTCGTGGCAGGCGGCCATGGGACTGGTGATGCTCGACGGCGGGCTGATTCTGGTGCTCGTCCTGGCCGGGCTGCGCGAGGCGGTGATGGAGGCCATCCCGCGCGATCTGCGCCGCGCCATCGGCGCCGGCATCGGTTTGTTGATCGCCTTCATCGGCGCCGTCAACGCCAAGCTGGTCGTCGTGCCGCCGGGCACCGTGGCGGCGCTGGCGCGCGATCCGGGGGCGGTGATGCCGCCGGTGACCTACGGCAGCCTGGCCAGCCCCGAGGCTGCCACGGCGATGATCGGGTTGGCGCTGACCGCGTTCCTGCTCGCCCGCCGCGTGCGCGGCGCGCTGGTGCTGGGCATTCTCGCCAGCACCGCGATCGCGCTGCTGTGGGGCATCGCCCACCTGCCCTCCCGATTCGACCCACCGAGCTTCGCCATCGCCTTCCAGGCCGATGTCGCCGGAGCCCTGCGCTGGCACCTGCTGCCGCTGCTGCTCGCCTTCCTCATGGTCGACTTCTTCGACACCCTGGGCACGGCGACGGCGATCGCCGAACAGGCCGGCCTGCACGACCGCGACGGGCGCATTCCCGGCATCCGCCGCATCCTGGCCGTCGATTCGCTCGGCGCCGTCATCGGCGGCCTGTTCGGCGTCAGCTCGGTGACCGCGTACATCGAGTCCGCCGCCGGCGTCGCCGAGGGCGCGCGCACGGGACTGCACACCGTATTCGTCGGCCTGTTCTTCGCGCTCGCCATCTTCGCCGCGCCCCTGCTCGCGGTGGTGCCGAGCTGCGCCACGGCTCCCGCCCTGCTGCTGGTCGGCTTTCTGATGTGCGCCCAGATCGCGCGCATCGATTTCGCCGCCCTCGATACCGCCATCCCCGCCTTCATCACGCTGGTAACCCTGCCGCTCACCTATTCGATCGCGCACGGCATCGGCTACGGCTTCATCACCTTCGTGCTGATCAAGCTGCTGTCGGGCCAGCTGCGCGAGGTCCACCCGCTGATGCCGCCGCTCGCCGCCGCCTTCGCGGCCTATTTCATCTGGGGTCAGGTGTAGCCGGCCCGCGACTATCGACTTTCGCCGCCGACCTGGGGAAAGATGCCGCGCATGCCCGACCTGATGGCGACCTTCGGCGGCCACTTCATGAGCCCGGTGGCAGACCCGTACTCCGTCTACGCGCGCCTGCGCCGCGAAGATCCCGTGCCCTTGCTCGACATGCCGATGGGCCCCGCCTACCTGGTCACGCGCTACGCCGATGTGCGCGCCGTGCTCTCCGATCCCGTGCTGTACTCCTCGCACGCCAACGCCAACGGCGTCGGGCTCATCATGGGGCGAACCATCCTCGAGATGGACGGCATCGATCACACCCGGCACCGCAATCTCATCGCCCCCGCCTTCGTGCCCAGGGCGCTCAAGGGCGATCTGCCCGACGTCGTGGCGCGCATCGCCGCCGAGCTGATCGCGCAATTGCGGCGCGACGGCCAGGCCGATCTGGTGCGCGACTTCGCCTGCACGGTGCCGATCCGCGTCATCGCGCACATCATCGGCATCCCGGTCGAGGACTACGCCACCTTCCACGCCTGGGGGCTGGCCATCATCGGTTTCGCCGACGACCTGCCGGCCGGCTTCGCCGCCGCGCAGGAGCTGGTCGACTTTCTGCGCCCGCTGCTGGCGCAGCGCCGCGCCGCGCCGTGCGACGACTTGATGAGCCGCCTGGCGCACGCCGAGGTCGACGGCGAGCGCCTGACCGACGAGGAGATCTTCTGCTTCCTGCGCCTGCTGCTGCCGGCCGGCGCGGAGACCACCTTCCGCCTCATCGGCACCACCTTGTTCGCGCTCCTGAGCGAACCCGATCGCCTGGCGGCGGTGCGCGCCGACCGCGCCCAGGTCGACTGGGCCATCGAAGAAGCCCTGCGCTGGGAGTCGCCGGTGCAGCTCGCCGCGCGCGAGACCACCGCGCCCGCCGTGCTGGCCGGCGTCGCGCTGCCGGCCGGCGCGCAGGTGCTGACCGGGATCGGCTCGGCCAACCGCGACGAAACACGCTTCCCCGACCCGCAGCGCTTCGATCTGCACCGCCGTCCCGAGGATCACGTCGCCTTCGGCTTCGGCCGCCATTTCTGCGTCGGGGCCCACCTGGCGCGGCTCGAAGCGCGCGTCGCCGTCAATGCGGTGCTCGATCGCCTGCCCGCCGTGCGACTCGAACCGGCCGCCGACTGCCACGTCGCGGGGTTGGCCTTTCGCTCGCCCCTCCGCCTGCCCGTGCGCTTCGACGGCTGAGATCGTCTTGTGTCACCCGGGCCCTTTGGTTACGGTTCCCGACGATCATGAGTGGGCAAATAGACCAGGACCAGCGGCGCACGCGCTCCGTGCGCGTCGGCCAGATACAGATCGGCGGCGGCGCCCCGATCGCGGTGCAGAGCATGTGTGCCACCAAGACGCGCGACATCGACGCGACGGTGGCGCAATGCGAGCAGTTGCGCGGCGCCGGCGCCGCGGTGGTGCGCATCGCGATCGACAACGAGAAGGAAGTCGCGGCGCTGAAGGAAATCCGCAGCCAGACCGGCGCCACGCTGGTCGTCGATCTGCAGGAGAACTACCGGCTGGCGTCCGCCGTCGGCCCGCACGTCGACAAGATCCGCTACAACCCCGGTCACCTGCACCACGTCGAGCGCGACAAGACCATCGCCGACAAAGTCGCGTGGCTGGTCGCCGTGGCGCGCGACAGCGACTGCGCGGTGCGCATCGGCGTCAACTGCGGCTCGGTGGCGCCCGAGTTCCTCGACCGCTACCCGGGCGATCAGCTCGAGGCGATCGTGCAGTCGGCGCTCTACCACTGCCAGCTCATGGAGGACGCCGGGTTCGATCGCTTCGTGGTGTCGCTCAAGGATTCCGACCCGACCAAAGTCCGCGAGGCCAACCGCCGCTTCGCCGCGGCGCGGCCGGACGTCCCGCTGCACCTCGGCGTCACCGAGGCCGGCCTGCCGCCCGACGGGATCATCAAGTCGCGCCTGGCGTTCGAACCGCTGCTCGCGGCCGGCATTGGCGATACCATTCGCGTCTCGCTGACGCTGCCCAACGAGCGCAAGCACGAGGAGGTCGAGGTCGGACACGCGATCCTCGACGACGTGGCGCACGGGCGCTTCATCTCGGTGCCCGACTTCGGCAAGGGGCTCAACATCATCTCGTGCCCGAGCTGCTCACGGGTCGAGAACGAGAGCTTCGTCACCCTCGCCCAGGAAGTGCGCACGCTGACCGACTACGCGCGCGCGCACCGGTTGACGATCGCCGTCATGGGATGCCGCGTGAACGGCCCCGGTGAGACCGATGACGCCGACCTCGGTCTCTGGTGCGGGCCATCGACGGTGGTGCTGAAGAAGAAGGACGTCAAGGTCGGCTCGTTCAGCTACCGCGAGGTATTGCCGCGCTTGAAAGCCGAGCTCGACCGACTGATTGGCGAGCGCGCGGCATGACCGGCACCGCCCGTCTGCCGAAAATGATGATCGGCTTCGTCGTGCGCCGCTGCACGATCGATCTCGGGCGCGCGCCGACCGCGGCCGAGTTCGCCACCTGGGCCAATAGCTGCGGCGACGATGGCGAGCGCTACTGCCTGTTCGGCCGCCCGATCGACGAGCGCGAGGCCCACCTGATTCTCAAACACCAGGCGCGGCTGGTCAGCGCCCGCAGCGCGGCCGCGCACGAACAGTACGTGGAACCCGACGACCTGCCCGCGCTCGGCGCCGCTGGTCCGAACGTGGTGCGTCTGGCGGACGTCCGCGCGCGCCTGGCCGGTGCCGCGGCGCGCGCCCGCCCACCGCGGCGCGGCTGAGCGCGCGGCGGGACCGCAGCATGTCGGTCCAGTTTCTCGATCCCGCCTTCGTACACGCCTTGATCGCGCGGGTGGCGGCGGCGCGCCAATCGGCGGCGGCCAGCGAGACGGCGGCGGACGTCGACGAGATCGCCGACGATGCGGCGTACTGGGAGCCGCACTTCGAAGCCAACGCGGCCAGCGTGCTCGGCGCGCTCGAACGCGTCCGCCTGGCCGCGGGCTACGCGGTGCGTTACCGCTTCTACAGCCGGCAGGGCGCCGACTTGTTGGTGCGCCCCTTCGTCGCCCGCGCCGCGACCGACGTCAGCACGGTCCGCCAACTGCTCGACTGGCACGCGCCACCCGACTCCGTCGCGCCGGCGCTGCGCGGCCACCCGACCCGCGATGCCGACCTGCTCTACCGCCACTTTACCTTCGAGCGCTCGCCCGAGGGCTACTTCGAGTACTGGCTCGCCATGCAGGAGCTGTGGGCCAGCGCGCGGTGGATCCACTCGCGCGTCATCGCCGACGCCGAGACGTTCGCCGCGGTCACCGGCGGCAACGGCTGGCAGATCGCCCATGCGGTCGAGCGCTGCGAGCCGGCGGTCGTTCTCGACGGTGAGCGCGCGCAACTCGCCGTGCTGGTCTTCTGTCCGCTCGAGCGCCAGGTCGTGACGTTGCACCGCATCGAGATCGCGGCCGACCAGAGCATCGAGCTCGCCGACGCCATTGCCGTCGCACACGGCCCGCGCGGCTGGTTGATGTAGCGTAGCGAGCCGCGCGGCGGGAGCTCTCTCCCGCCGCGCGCGCTTCGTGTCGCGATCAGTGCCGGCGGCCGCGCCGCCACAGCAGCGCCAGGCCGCCGAGCGCGAGCAGCCAAGGCGCCGAGCCGGCGCCCGCGGCGGGATCGAGCTGGCAGCCGAACCAACCGCCGCCGCTCTCGCTCTTCTTCGTCGGCGCAGCGGTCGGCTTGGCCGTCGGCTTCGCGGTCGGCGCGACCGCCTTCGCCGTCGGCGTGCCGGCTGCCGGCGTCGTCGGCGCGGGCGCGGCCGTCGTCGGTGCCGCCGTCGCCGCGGTTTCTGCCGGGGTGCCCTCGGCCGCCGGAGCCGTGGCCGCGGGTACTACCGCACCGTCACCCGAGGCGACCGCGCCAGGCGCCGCGCCCGCCGGCGCCCCCGCTGCCGGCGCAGCCGCGCCCGCGCCCGTTCCTTGGGCCGCTTGCTGCGCTGCCAGCTGCGCCGCCTGTTGCGCGGCGAGGCGATCGGCGTCCGTCCCGCCCTGCAGCACCTGCGACTGCGGTTGCACGAGACCACCGGCGACTCCCCCGCCTCCCGCCGCCGCCGCACCGCCGCCTGCGGCCGCGCCCCCGGGCGCCGCGCCGCCAGCCGCCGTGAGCGGCCCGCCAACCGACCCGCCGCCGCCACCGCCACCACCGCCCTGTGATCCGCTGCTCGACAGCGTGATGCCACCGGGTACACCGGTGATTGACACCGGCTTGGCGTCGGGCGTGCTGCCTCTGGCGTTGGTGACGTTGATGGGACACGTCGTTCCCGACTGCGTCAGCTCCGAGCGGAAGTTGCAGCAGTAGAGCACCGCGTCGCCGATCGCATCGGTGTCGCTGAGCGAAATCACGATGGCGCTGAGCAACGTCGAGTTGGGACCGCCGCGCATCGTCGTGCTGACTTGCTTGCTGTGCGCGCCACTGCTGCTACAGGCGCCCTCGCTGAGCGTGGCGCAGTTGCCGTCCCACACCAGATCGTTCTGCGTCCCGGCGATCGCCGTGCCGCCGCTCTCCAGTGCGACGCAGACACGGGCCGTTTCGCCCGCCTGTTTCACGTTGGCGGACACCACGCGCAAGGTCACGCCGTGCGCGGGCGTCGCCCCGCCGATTGCGATCGATGCGGCCAGACCGAAGCCGGCGGCCACCCACCCTACCTGCGATGCGATTCTCGTGCGCTTCATCGGGCCTTCTTAGTGCGACCCACCAGTCATGGCAAGTTCCGCGCTGCCCGGCATGGCAACGGGCGGCAGAAAAAGCTACAGAGCCTGCTGCGAAGGGCGAGGGGGGCCGGACGACATGCGGCGCAAGCAGGCAGGCGTCGCGTTGCTCGCGTGGGCGCTGCTAGGCGTGCTGCGGGTGGGCGCGGCGGCAGAATCAGCGGCGCCCGACTGGGGCCAGGTCGGGGAACGCGCCGCCACACGGCTGGCCGAGTACCTGCGCATCGACACGCAGAATCCCCCCGGCCGCACGGTCGAGGCCGTCGCCTTCCTGGCCGACGCCGCCCGCGCCGCCGGCCTCGAGGTCGAGCGCTTCGGCGGCGCTCCCGACAAGCCCATCCTGCTCGCGCGCCTGCGCGGGCGCGGCGGCGAGAAGAAACCGATCGTGTTGCTCAACCACACCGACATCGTCCCGGCCGACCCCGCGACATGGTCGTTCCCCCCGCTCGCCGGCGACATTCGCGACGGCGAGGTGCGCGGGCGCGGAGCGCTCGACATGAAGGGGTTCGGCGTGGTCCAGCTCGAGGCGCTGCGCCTGCTCGCCGAGCGCGGCGAAGTGCCCCGCCACGACATCGTGTTTCTGGCCGTGCCGGACGAGGAAATCGGCGGCACCATGGGGACCGCGTGGCTCGTGCAGAATCGGCCCGACGTCATGGACGCCGCGGCGGTCTGGGACGAGGGCGGCTACGGAATCACCGACGCCTTCGGCGCGCCCCTGCTGTTCATCTCGGTGACGGAGAAGAAGGTCTTGTGGCTGCGCCTGGTGGCGGAAGGGCCGGCCGGACACGGCTCGCGCCCGTTTCCCGAAGCGGCGCCGCGACGGTTGCAGCAGGCCCTCGAGCGCATCTTCACCAACCTGCCTGCGCCGCGCCTGACGCCGCTGGCGCGCCAGGTCTTCCGCGAGATCGGTTCGGTGACTCCCGGCATGGAGGGCTTCGCGCTGCGGCGCCTCAAGAACCCGCTGGTGTGGCTGTTCGCCGACGGGTTGCTGCAGCAGGACCCGCTGACCAACGCGCTGGTGCGCGACACCATCGCCCTGACCATGCTGCAGGCGGGCTACCAGCCCAACGTCATTCCCGAACGCGCCGAGGCGGTGCTCGACTGCCGCCTGCTGCCCGACACCGACCAGCAGGCGTTCCTCGCCGCGCTGCAGCGCACCATCGACGACCCCGCCGTGCGCATCGAGATCATGCAGGGATCGGAAGCCGCGGACGCCTCGCCCACCAACCACCCGCTGTTCGCCGCCATCGAAGCCGCGGCGCGGCGCGTCTACCCCGCCGCCGTCGTCACGCCGACGATGACGGTCGTCGGCGCCGACTCGCGCTTCTTCCGCCGCCGCGGCGTGCCGGCCTACGGATTCATCCCGGTGCTGCTGACCAAAGACCTGGCCGCCAGCGTACACGGGATCGACGAGCGCATTCCGATCAGCGCCCTCGGCCCCGCCGTGCGCGTCGTCTACGAAGCGCTGCGCCAGATGTAGGCCGGCCGCGCGACGTTCACCTCGCGAGGCCGCGATCACGCGTACTGCTGCATCAATATGCCGCGCAGCGGGTTGTCGGTTGCCTGCACCATGTCGCGCATCGCGGCGACGTCCACCGGCACGCGGCGCAGACTGACATCGACGGCGCCGTGGGCGCCTTCGACGATCGCGTACTCGGCATGGCGCAACAGCGTCGGCGCCTGGCCCGCGACGTACTCCTTAAACGGCAAACCGACGCTGCCCGGATTGACCAGCAGCATGCCGCGGTGCTGGCGCAGCATCTGAATGTGCGTGTGCCCGCCGGCCATCACCGCGGCACAATGGCCCATCAGCGACCGGTCCAGATCGTCAGGCGGCGTGGTGGCGAGGAGATCCTCCATGTGCGAGCGCGGCGAGCCGTGAAACAGCCGCAGCGTCGCCGATCCGCCGAGGGGAATTTCGAGGCCGGACTCGAACTCGCGCAGGAACGCCAGGTCGGCGTCATCGAGCTGGGCCCGGCACCAGTCGACGGCTTCGACGATGACGGGCACCTCGGTGTAGCTGCGGATCAGCTCGGGATCGAGCAGGAACGCGTCGTGATTGCCGAGGATGCACGGACAGCCGAGCTCGCGCAGCGTCTGCAGCACGAAGCCGGGGCGCGGCCCCAACGTCGCGACGTCGCCCAGACAGACGATGCGGTCGACGTTGCGGCGGCCGATGTCTTCCAACACCGCACGCAGCGCCACCTCGTTGCCGTGCAAATCGGAAATCAGAGCCACCCGCATCAGCGCCTCGTGCCGCGTCACACTTGATACTGATTGACCCAGCGGCGCGTGTAGTACACGCCGATGGCCATGCCGACGACGCTGGCGAAGTATCCGGTCATTTCTCCGACCTGTGAGCCCACCCAGTATCCCACCGTGCTACCCAGAGTGCCGCCGAAGAACATGATGATCGCAATCACGCCGTCGCTCCGCCTCTCCCGCCCTTACTCCGCTTCGGCGGGTCGCAATGCAAGCCCGATCTAGCCCACAAGGGCTAGGGCGTGAAGATGAGCTTGTACCCGGCGATCAGCAGCACCAGCGCCAGCAGGCGCTTGATCGCCGTGTGCGGCAGGCGCTGGCTGCCGCAGTAGGAACCGATCGAGCCGCCCGCGATGGCGGCGACGGCCAGAGCGGTGGCGAAGGACGGGAACTGCTTCGTGCTGCTCAGGTTGCCGAGCAGGCCGGCGGCCGAGTTGACGAGGATGAACAGCGCCGACACCGCCGCGGCCGTCTTCGTGCGCGCCCAGCGCATGAACAGCAGCAGCGGCGTGAGGAAGATGCCGCCGCCGGTACCGGTGAGGCCGGAGAGCAGCCCGAGCCCGCCGCCGACGGCGATCGCCAGGGGGCGCGACGGCGCACCCACCGCCTCGTCGGCGGCGGCGGAGCGGATCAGAAACCGCGCCGCCGAGAACAGCAGGACGATGCCGACAATCACCTTGAAGACGCGCGAGGGCAGATTGGCGTACCCGCCGGCGAAGGCCAGCGGGACGGAGAGCACGGCGAAGGGCCAGAACAGCCGCGCCTCGAAATGCCCGGCGCGCCAGAACTGCCAGCTGCCGATCGAGGCGACGAGGATGTTGAGCACCAGGGCGGTGGGGCGAATGGCGTCGGGGGCGAGCCCGTAGAGCGACATCACCGCGATGTAGCCCGACGCGCCGGCATGGCCGACCGACGAGTACAGAAAGGCGACGACGAAGATCGCCGTGGCCAGAAGCGGAAGCTGTTCGGGCGTCATGACTCGCCGAGCAGTTGGAACTCGTCGCAATAGGCGACGCGTCCGGCGCCGCGCGGGATCGCACCGGCGCGCAGCTCGACGACCTGGAATGCCGCGCCGCCGCCGTAGTCGTCGGACAGTCCCCACACGACCGCGGGGCCGAAACCGAAGCGCGCGTAGTAATGGGGCTCGCCGAGCACGACGACAAACCCGGCCCCGGCATTGGCCGCAGCGGTCAAACCCGCCGCCACCAGCCGCCCACCGACGCCCTGCCGCTGCCGCGCGGGGAGCACGGCGAGCGGCGCCAGGCCCAATCCGTCGGCTGCGCCATCGACGGTGACCGGACTGAACGCCACATGGCCAATGACGGCACCGTCGCGCTCGGCGACCAGCGACACGGCGAGCCGGCCCGCAGCGCGCAGCGCCTCGACGAGCAGCGCCTCTGCCGCGGTCGGAAACGCCGCGGCGTGGACGGCGTGAATCGCCGCCGCGTCGCCCGGCCGTTCAGGTCGAATCACTCGCATCCGCGTCCGCCTGGTCGCCCGGCTGCCGCGAACAATGCCGCCAGCGCGCGACCCGCGGCGGCGCCATCGTGCAGGCGCGCGACGCGCGCGGCTCCCTCGTGTCCCATCTGCAGCAACTCCGCTGGCGCCGCATCTAGCGCCTTCCCGATCGCGGCGGCAAGGGCGTCGACCGACCCCGGCGCGATGACCCAACCGCAGACACCCGACTCCACCAGTTCGGCGACACCGCCGACCGCCGTGCAGATCACCGGCCGGTGCAGCGCCAGCGCCTCCATCAGCACCACCGGCAATCCCTCCGCGAAGCTGGGCAGCACCAGGGCGCGCGCGCCGGTGACATGGCGGCGCACGTCGTCGGCACCAGCCCAACCGACGACCGTCACCCGCTCGCTCAATCCGAGCCCGCGGATGCGCATTTCGACGGCCGCGCGCAACGGGCCGTCTCCGACCATGACGAGATCGCACGCGGCGCCGGTGGCATTCAGCCGCGCCACCGCATCGAGCAACAGCAAGGGAGCCTTCTCGGCGCACAGCCGGCCGACGAAGACGATGCGGCGGGCGGCCGGTACCGGTGTCGGCTCGCCGCCGCCGAAGCGGCCGTCGATGCCGCAGCGCACGACGTGGAACCGATCCCACAGCTGGGGCCGACACCACTGCTGTAAGTGCATACGCCCGGATTCGCTGACCACGGTGACGAACGACGCCTGCTCGACCTTGTCGGGAATGGCCAGCAGCGGCGCGCGCTCGAACTCTTCCGGTCCATGGGCGGTGAAGCTGTATGTCGGACCGCCCAACATGCGGCACAGCAGCGCCACCGCGGCGGGGTTGCTGCCAAACGCCGCGTGCACGTGATCGGTCTTCCACTCGCTGGCCCAGCCCAGCAACACACACGCTTCGGCCAGGTACGCGAGGTGCCGCGCCATGCCGCGTTCGGAACGCCAGCCGATCCGCACCGCCGTGCGCCACGCGCGCGCCAGGCCCTGCGGACGTTGCACCGCGGTGCGCGACAGCGCCGCCGCGAGGCCGCCGACGCCGCCGTCCAACACCACGCGCGTGCGCCGGGCTTCGTCGCGGTCCGCCGCATCCAACAGCGGCGTGGCGGGGCGGCGGATCGCCACGCGGTCGACCTGTACACCGGCCCGCTCGACGGCGGCGATCTCGGTGCGCACGAACGTGTGGTGGATCTTCGGATGCTCGTTGACGACGTAGGCGACTCTCACGCCGCCCTCCGGCGCTGGCGCAGGAAGGACAGCACGCCCTGCAGCTGCGGAAACTTGCCGGCCACCCGCCCGACCGCGTAGAGCGCCGCGTCTGGCGGCCGAATCCCGCGCCGGCACAGACGCCGAAACACCCGGTAGACCAGCGCCGGATAGATGAGGCCCAGCAGCAAGCCCACCCAACCCCATTGCCACGCCGCGGCAGCGATCGCGACCGGGAGCAGCGCGGCCCAGCAGCAGATGCTGGCCACGCCCCGGCGCCAGTCGGGCAGCCCGGCGCGACCGTGCATCGCCACCAACTGGGCGCGGCTATGCCCCTGTCGCCGCTCGCGCCTCCACCACTCGCGTGCGCGGGTCATGCCGGCTTCGTGAATCACCATCTCCGTCTCGAGGCGGACGACCTGCCAACCGGCGCGCCGCAGCCGAAACGACAGTTCGTGATCCTCGAACGTCTGCATCGTCTCGACGTAGCCGCCCATGTCCCGAAAGGCCGTCGCCCGCACCATCGCCATGCCGCCGAAGATGGCCGGATCCTCGGTGCGCGGGTCGAACTCCAGCGCGTAGAGTTGGTCGTACACGCTGTCACCCGGCCGGCGTTCGCGCACCCGGCCGTGCACGGCCCCCAGTCGCGGCGCCGCCACCAGGGCCTGCACCGCGCGGTCGAACCACGACGCGACGACTTCGCTGTCGGCGTCGACGAACTGAATCCAGTCGAGATCCGGGGCGAGCTCCACCGCGCGCGCGGCGCCGACGTTGCGGGCGCGGCCGAAGGTGAACGGGATCGACAGATCGAGCGCCACGACGTCGGCCCCGAGCGCCCGCGCGGCGGCGGGGCTGCCGTCGGTCGAGGCGGAGTCCACGTAGACCACCGGCGCGCACTGCGCGAGCACGGAGCGCAGGCAGCGCGAGAGGCGCGGGCCCTCGTTGCGGCCGATCACCACGGCCGCGGCGCGGGTCGCGGTCGCTGCGCTCACCGCTGCGCCTCGCTCGCCACGGCGCGCGCCGGCGGCACGCCCAGCCCGGCGAGGAAGAAGACGATCACCTGCACGGCCGGGGGCATGTACATCACATCGTGCAGCAGCGCCGAGACGAGGAGCGTGATCAAGCCGGCCTGCGCCGCGGCCGCCAAGGTCGCCGCAAACGGATCGGCAGCGGCCGTGCGCGCCGCCGACAGGAGCCGCCACAGCTCGCGCAGAAGTCCGAGGTAGGCCATCAGACCGAGCACGCCCATCAACACCAGCACATTCAACACTTCGTTGTGCGGGACGGAGCAGACGACCGCCCACTTCGGCGACACGCCGCAGCACGAGGTGTAGTAGTCGCCGCGCGACTCGAGAAACGTGCGCGCGCCGAAGCCGAAGCCGAGCAGCGGCTTGTGCACGATCATGTTGAGGTCGGTGGCGTAGATGGCGACGCGATTGTAGAGCGGCTCGGCTTCGATCATCCGTTCACCCACGCTGCCCATCGGACGCCGCACGGCACCGTTGGCGCTCGCCATCCAGCGCAGATCCAGCCCGCCCGCCGCGAGGGCGATGACCGCGATCACACCGGCACAGGCGAATGCGGCAGACCGCCGCGCCGGAGGAGAAGCGGCCGCAAGGTAGGCCAGTGCCGCCGGCAACGCGATCCACACGATGCGCGTCCCGCCGAGCAGCACGGCTTCGACGAGCCCGACGGTGAGGGCGACGAGCAGCAGGCGCAGCCGCCGGCGCGATTCGTGCGCGCGCAGGGCCAAGCCGATGGGAATCAGCAACGCGAGGATGACGGAATACGGCACCGCGTTCGGCAAAGTGCCGCGCGCTCGGTTCCGGTGAGCGGATTGGTTGGCCTCCGCGACCAGGAACGTCCAGTCGACCAGGCCCTGTACCACACCCACGGCGATCAAAAAGGTCCCGACGGCGAGCGCGAGCACCCAGCAGGCCGTGCGCACCTGCCCACGCGTCCACCCGCCGTGCCGCGCGACCAGGAACGCCAGGTACGGCATGAGAAACCCGGTCAGCAGCAGATCGACGTCGCGCTTCACGTCGCCCGGATCCTTGTGCCCGAGGCTCATCGCCCACGACCCGGCGACCACCGCAAGGTACACCGCCATCGCCGCTTCGACCCGGCCAAAGTCGCGCAGCGCGGCCGGGTGGCGCGCCAGCGCGGCGGCGAACAACGCGGCGACGGCCAGGAACCCGATGCGGTCCCAGGTGAAGATCGACACCGCCTCGAGCGCAGCGTTGCCGATGGGGAAGACGGTCGCCATCCCGACGATCCAGATCAGCGTCGCGGCCCAGAGGGCGACGCCGAGGCGATCGCGCGATGCGCGGGCTGGCGGCGCCGCGCCACTGGCTACGGCGGTCATTTCAGGTACCGCATCTCGATGGCGTTGATGCGCTGCTGCAGGCGCCGGGCCAGACGACGCAGGCGCAGATGGCGGGCGAGAAAGTCGGCCGCGGTCAGGGTGAAGCCCTGGCGTTCGATGCGAAAGCGGACGCGTCCATAGCGGTCGTGCTCGCGCAGCCAGAGGCGCTGCACGCGGCCGATCGACAGCGGGGGCAGGCCGCTGAGCTGATAGCCGCGCGCCACCAGCATCGGTCCGGCGACGGCTTCGATGAGCCGAATCTCGCGCGGCGTCGCCGCCCGCCGCCACTGCTCGACGAGCGCCGGGTCCGCGGGGGTGTAGTTGGTGTGCTGGGGGTAGCTCAGCATTTGTTCCGAGTACGGAATACCGATGAAGGCGCAGATGCCCGCCAGCGTCGCCTCCGGGGCGCGAATCAGCGCTTCGTAGCGCACCTCGTGGCAGCGCTCCGGCGGCAGGCGCGGGCGCAGCTCGTCCCACATCGTCTCGGCGGCCAACCACCACCGCGCCCCGCGCCACACGTTGCCGGCGACGCCGATCCCGATGGTCGATCGGCTGACGTCGCGCCCGTCGCGAACCAGGTGAATGAAGCGGCAGGCCGGGAACAGCCACGGCAGTCGGTCGAAGTGGCGATGCACCGTCGCGCCGACCACCGGACGACCCGTGCGGGCGCGCTTCTGCAACAGGAAGTCGTGGACCAATCCGACGTAGTCGAGGCGGCGGTCAATCGTCAGCCCGCCGCTGTGAAAAAAGCGGCTGCCGTCGAGAAAGTCGTAGAACACCTCCAGCGGCGGCCATTGCCCCTCGGCCGGCACCAGCGCGCCGCCGAACAGCAGCGCCTCCGACCATGCCAGCTGCGGATGGTGTCCGAGCATGTGGGTCAGCAGCGTCGACCCCGAGCGCTCGGAGCAGACCAGGAACACCGCGTCGTCGACGCGGCCGGTGCGCATCCGTTCTCGATTCATGGAACGCGGCCTGCCCGGCGGTTGCTGCGGTCCTTCTGGTTCCTCTCCCTCCGGGAGAGGCTAGGTGAGGGGATCCAAAACACTCTTCAACGAATCAAGGGTCGAAGCCATCATGTTATCCCCTCACCTTACCTCTCCCGGGGCGAGAGGAATTTGATTTCGCGACTTGCCCGGCACAGCCATGGAAGGCCGTGCGTATAGAACGAACCGACCGGAGTGTATAGACTCGCCCGGCGATGGGGGGACGGGCGCGCCGCGCCGATGGTGAGCGATGAGCAGGCTGTGGTCGAAGCCGCCACCGTTCGATCCGCGCCGCAGATGGGAGCGATTCCTCGGCGATCCCACGGCGGACGCATCGGCCGCGCTGCGCCGACACGCCGGAGCGGTCGCGCGCGTCCTCGACGTCGGATGCGGCGCCGGCCAGGAGCTGCTGCCCTTCCTGGGCGACGCCGCCTGCGTCGGCGTCGACCTCACGGCGGCGCACCTCGCCAGCGCGCGCGTGCTGCTGCGCGCGCGTGCGCCGCAGGCGCGTCTGGCGATGATCCGCGCTGCGGCCGAAGCGCTGCCGGTGCGATCGCAATGGGCCGACGCGGTGATCTGCCGGCTGGTCCTGCCCTACACCGACAACCGCGCTGCGCTGCGCGAAATCGCTCGGGTCCTCCGCCCCGGCGGCGGCC
>CAYVUV010000386.1:0-21257 GCA_964455095.1 uncultured Binatia bacterium (SeqCode) | reverse complement strand
CATCGACACCGCCGTCAAGCTCGTCGGCTGGGTGCACGGCCTGCTGTTCATCCTGTTCTGTGCGGCGCTCGTGGTCGCCGCGCGCGCGGCGCAGTGGAACCCGCGCCGCGCCGGCACCGTGTTCGCCGCGGCGCTGATTCCCTTCGGGCCCTTCCTCATCGACAGCCGCCTGCGGCGCGAGGACGAGCGGATGGGGAGCAGTCGAAAGTTGTAGATCCCTGCAGAAGTTCTGCGGGTCGGTTCTGGTTCCCCTCCTTGCTCCGAGAGGCTGCCCGCCGGAGTTCTTGCGGGCAGGGAAATGACAGCGGAGTTGCTAGCGGGCAGTAGTTGCCGGTGCCAGTGTCAACTGACCGCTCAGGTCAGGCGCGTCGGACTTGCCTCACCCGCCTCTTCTAGTTACAAGTCATTTCATGGGTTGCTGTGGTTGGGTGGTTGGGGTGGGGGCGTTTTGGACCATCGCCGCAGGCTGATAGTCTAGTTCAGCGATGCCGTTCCCCAAGACGAAACGGGTGATATTTGAACGGAATCCGATCGCCGAGGCGATCTTCCAAGCCCGTTTTCCGCCTATCCTGCAAATTGTCTCCGCGGTTCCGGTCGAGTTCCAGAATAACCTTCGGGCTGAATACCCGCTTTATGAGAAGGAAGAATCTCTCGGGGTCCCGAAGGAGATGCAGGAGATGCTTTCACGTTTCGACGTTCCCAGAGTCACGGACAACGCTGTCCATAAATTCGCGACCGAGAACGGAAAGCGCTGCGTCACGCTGGGGAAGGACTTCGTTGCCCTCACTGAGCAGACCTACCTGCGATGGGAACAAATGCGCTCCCAAATCGCGGAGGCGCTACAGGCGCTTGAGAGCACCTATAGGCCCTCGTTCTACGTTCGGCTAGGCCTACGCTACCGCAATGTCATTGACCGAGAAGCGCTCGGCCTCCAGGAGCATCCCTGGAAGGATCTGATTAACAGATGTTTCGTCGGACTTCTCGGCGCGGACGCAGACGAAGTACCCAACCAGATAATGCACGTGCAATCCGCGGCTGTCTTTCCGCTTGATCCACAGATCCCGGGAGCGTTTGCGGTGGTGCGGTACGGTATGGAATCGCGCTTCCGAAACCGCTTTATAATTGATAGCGATTTCTATACTGAAGAGCGAAAGGTAGGCAGTGATGTCGTTAAGACCCTCGATCAATTCAATGAACTTAACGGGAACTTGTTTCGCTGGGCCGTTGGCGACACCGGCCCTCTTCGAGACGCTCTTCGACCCACCGAAATTGATTGACGGAGCGCCGGAGGCTGAGTTCCATTTCAGCTTTACGGCCACGTCAGCTTGTCAACAAGTGTCCCTGTTTTCCGAGGGCCGGCTCGACGGTACTTCGGTCGGAAGACTGCTCGGCTGCGTACTCCTGATGGCACTCCCCGATGATGCCATCAGCGAAGCCTTTGAGGATCTGTGGGGCCTGTGGCAGTTCCACAATCGGCCTGCGCGCGCCGCAGCTATCGAGCAAACCATTTCAACGCACGGCGCGACATTGGGTGACACTATCTACCAACCCAAGATGTATTTGCCGACCGAATGAGACGCGACCTGCGTGCCCTTCGCATACGAACCACCGTGTACGAATGAGTTGCGGCAGGGGGAGCTGATCGGCCCCCTCTATGAACATCACGTTCGTTACGCAGCGGTGGCGATCGCCAACGCCGCCCCGGTTGTTGAATCGGAACGCCACGATCGAGTTTTTGTAATTACCTCTGATTGTGATCTGTTGAAGGACTGGTCCGCAAGGCGCTCCGACCTCCCCAATCAAGCAGATTTTGTTTCTGGCGTATTGCTTTGCGTTGCTCACACACGGGACAATCTCGTCACGCCCACCCAATTTGGACAAAGAGAGTGGCGACGTCTAGACCGGAACCAGGACGAACGGTTCCACTGCCTGCCAGAAGCATCCGTACGCGACTCGGGGCAACCCGTGCCAGCTCTGTACGTTGATTTCAAAAGAACATTTATGGTCCGACCGGATCTCATTTATCAGGGGTTTGAAGCCGGCGACCCAATACTCAGAATTGGATGCATTGGGCCAGTCTATCTCCAGGACCTTATCCACCGGTTATTCGGCTTCCTTTCGCGCGTGAGCCCTGATTTCCCATAGGCAAAAGCGGCGCCGTCCACTGGTTCTGGTCGACTACGAACCGTCGCGCACCGCGCGAACATAGAGGGTGCCAGTCTTTCCGTCCGCGTAAACGTCCCCGTCATCGAACCCGACGCCCCACGCTTTAATGAAGGCTTCGCCGGGCACGTATGTAGAGGCCGACCAATAGTTGTCGGACTGAGTGCAACTACACGCAGCGTTCGTAATGTCCGTGCACGCCGCACCGCAGCTCGCACCCTGGAATGCCACGCTGACCGCTGGGAACGTCGTGTCGAGGTAATCGACGATGGCTAGCAGCTCACGCAGCCCCGGGGCGCGCCAATCGGTGTGGCCAGCGAAGCTGGCGGCATTGAGCTGCGCGACCCAGTCCCACAGCGTCGTGATCGCCGGAACGTCCACGGTGCAGGTGCCGTCGCCACCGGTACACTCGGCGCAACCATTCGGATCGCCCTCGGCTCCCGCGGCACAAGCCGCCGCGGCGGCAGCGTTTGGCTGACAGTACTTGCTGGTGTTGACGGAGCAATAACCCGACCAGGAGTACCGGTTATCGGCGTCGTGGAGGTTCGCGCCGACGGCAACGTCGTTCAGCCCGGCCTTTTTCTCCCACATCAGCCCGCTGGCATTGTCGGTAATGGTCCCGTCGGCGTTGTCGACAAAGCGCGCCGCCCAGCAGGAGCTGATGTCGAAAGTGCAACCGTTCGCGCATGTCAACACGCCGCCGGCGAAGCCCTCCGTGATGCAAGTGGCCCCGTTAAGCGTGCCGAGGTCACAGTCCTCACCTGCGTCGATGGTCCCGTTGCCGCACAACTCAGCGGTCGCCAAATCGGCCTCGCAGGTAGTAAGATCGGCGTCGCAAGCGAGCAATTCGGTGCCGCACGTCGTCCGCTCAATGTCGCAGGTCGTCAGATCTCCCTCGCACGTAGCGAGACCGGTATCACAGGTCGTCAGCTCAGTGTCGCAAGTAGTCAGGGCGGTTCCGCAAGTAGTAAGGTCGGCGCCGCAGGTCGTAAGGTTCGTCCCGCACGTCGTCAGGCCCGCGTTGCAGGTCGTCAGGTCCGTCCCGCACACCGCCAGGTCGGCGTTGGAGGTCGTCAGGTCCACTCCGCACGTCGTCAGATCGGTGCCGCAGGTCGTCAGATTGTCCTCGCACGTGATTAGATCGCCCGTGCACCCAGCCGGTGGGTTGCCCCCGATCGTCGCCGTCAGACCGTCGGTGCACTCGGTCGCCTCCGTCTGGACGGCGGCTTGGTCCGCGGTCACTGGACAGGTGCCGCCGGCCTTGCCCTCCACCGTGCTCCATTTTGCGGCGTACTTCTCGTCGCACTTGGCGTAGTCGGGCGCCTCGCCCTTCCTAATCGCTCTTGACTCCGCGTTCATCCGACAGAAGGCGTACTTGCCTGCTGTCTTCAGCTTGTCGGCCTCGCATCTGTCACCCGGCGTGATCGCCGCCGCTGGCGCTGCCAGCAGGCCGGTAAGCGCCAGCCCCATCCAGATCGTTGCTGTCCGTTGCATCTTCCCCTCCCGATTCTGCGGACGCATGCGTTCGCAACTGCCGGTCCCTTGCCCGTGAGGCCGCACAGCGCCTTCAATTGAATGCTCGATTCGCAACAGATAATCAATGGGAGTGTTCAATAGAATAGCTGCCGAGCGGCGTCGCAGAGCCCACTATCCACCTGCTCGGTCATGCGCTCCCGGGTCGTTCCACACCTGCGCGTCGCCGGCGGTGCGCGGCGGCTTGGTGAAGCTCTCCAGCGCGTAGCCGTTGTCGAGCTGGACGTGTTCGATCAAATTCTCGGCGACGAGGTTGCCGATGATCTGGCCCGTGTCGTCGGCGGGGAAGAACTGCCGCTGCCGCTCCTTCTTCAGCCCGTTCCAGTCGCGGTAGTCGAGCCACTTGCCGACCCACAGCTCGTGGCGCAAGAAGTCGGCGGTGATCTTGGCGTGCACGCGGTCGATCAGACCGGTGCGCGTGTTGAAGTAGAGGACGAACCACTCGCCGGGTACGCCGAGGTTGTCGGCTTCGAAGACGACCTTCAGGCGATGCCAGCGCGCGTCGTCCTCGCCGGCCACCTCGCCGAGGTCGGTGATCACGGCCGGCATCTCGACCAGCGCGAACGGCAGGGAGAACCAGAACAGATTGCTGACCATGTTGAAGCGCGTCAGCTCGAGCCGCGGCGGGTCGCCGACGCGGACGCCCGCGCGCGCGATCCAGGTGTCGGCGCCGTTGACGCCGAGCTGCACGTCGTCGGGGAGACCGATCGATTCCATGCGCGCCAGCAGCCCGTGGTGCAGCGGCGCCTTGAACCAGCCGATGCTCTGCGACGAGACGTCGCCGAACGGATCGAACAGGGTCAGCGAGTTGATGTAGCCGACATCGCGCAGCGCTACCCAGCGACTCCAGCCGCCGGCGGCGTCGAGCGCGCGCGCCAGCACAGGGCCGGCGTCGCCGTCCGGCAAATGTGGCGCATCGGGCGACGAGGACGATTGGCAGCCGCAGCCCCACAGTGCGAGCACGGTGACCACACCCGCGATAGCGTGTGCACGTCCGGGCACGCGCCCCCATACGGCGCGCGTCGAGCGCTTGTCAACGCAGCGGTCGCACGGCGCGGCGCTCAGATCATGTAGTAGAGGGTGTTCTCGCGACCCGCCGGCTCGCGGCGCGGACAGGTGGCGCAGGGCTCGTCGACGAGCTCGTAAGCGTGGCGGATCGCCAGCAGCGTGCTGGTCATGCGCACCGGTTGCTCCAGGAACACGTCCGTCTCTTCCAGTCGGGCAGCGAGGCCGGACTTCTGCATGGTCTCGTAGAGCCCCTCGCGCACGCCGCACACCACCACGCGCACGCCGCGCGCCTTCATGCGGTCGAAGAATCCCTGCATCAGCGTCAGGCCTACCGCGTCGGGGTTGCGCAACCGCTTCATGCGCAGGACCACCACGCGCGTCTTGTCGTCGACGCGATCTTCGAAGTACTGCAGGTGGCCTTCGAGGGCCGAGGAGGCGCCGAAGAACAGCTCGCCCTCGAGGCCGAAGATCAGGATGCGGCCGCAGACCGCGTCGTCCGGCAAGCGCTCGTGCACACCGCCGTCGGCCGTCACCACGAACTCCGTGCGCAGCATCCGCCCGGCGCGCGGCACGGTGAGCAGGAACGACATGAACACGCCGATCAAGACGCAGAACTCGACCGAGATGGCGACGGCGGAGAAGGCCGTGACCGCGACGATGGCGGCGTCGAAACGGGTCGACCGCAGGTGATACGCGAGGGCCTGGCGGTCGACCATCTTCCAGGCCGTCACGATCAGGATGCCGGCCAGGGCGGCGCGCGGGATGAACCGGGCGTAGGAGGCGAACGCGACCATGATCAGCGCCACGGTCGCGGCCGAGACCACGCCCGACCACTGCGTCACCGCGCCCGCCTGCTGGTTGATCGCGGACCGCGTCAGGGAGCCCGAACCCGGCATGCATTGGAAGAAGCTGCCGGTGAAGTTCGCCAACCCCTCGCTGAGGCATTGCTGGTTCATGTCCAGCTTCTGGCGCGTCTGCGCCGCGATCGCCTTCGCCATGGCGATGGCCTCCAGCAGCCCGAGCACGGCGATCGCGAGGGCGCCGGTCGAGAGCTCGCGCAGTGCGACGGCGTCGAAGGTGGGCACACGAAAGGGCGGCAGCTTGGCCGGGATATCGCCGACCACCTTGACGCCGTTGGCATCGAGCCCGAACTGCGCCACCAGGGCCGCCATCGCCGCCACGACGATCAGCAGCTCGGGGAGCAACCGCCAGCCCAGCCACGTCTTCAACCAGCGCAAACCCAGCACGAGGGCAATCGCGCCGAAGCCGATCGAGACCGTCGCCAACTGGATGGTGCCGCCTCCCGTCATGGTCAGCCAAAAGCCGTAGAGGAAATGGTCGTGGACGCCGCCCATCGCCTTGAGACCGAGCAGGTTCTTCAACTGGTCGAGCACCAGCAGCACACTGGCCCCGGCCGTGAACCCGACGATGACCGAGTGGGAGATGTAGCGAGTCAGATCTCCCAAGCGCAGAAACGTGATCGCGAGCTGAATCGATCCGACCATGAACGCCAGCAGCACCGCCGCCTGAATCTTCTCCTCGACGCTTTCGAAGGGCGCGATGACGCTGAGCACGGCGATCGAGATGGCGTTGGTCGGCCCGTTGATGAGCTGGCGCGACGAGTCGAACACGGCGCCGACGGCGGTCATGACGATCGCCGTGTACAGGCCGTACTCGACCGGCAGGCCGGCGACCATCGCGTAGGCCATGGCCTGCGGCACGGCGACCGCAGCCACGGTCAGACCGGCCAGGACATCGGCGCGCGCTTCGCTGGGTCCGTAGCGCCGCAGCGAATCGAGCGCCGGGACGAGGCCGAAGAGCCACTCCCGCGCGGAGGATTGAGCGCCGGCAGTGTTCAACGGCGAGCAACCCGGCTTGGCTGGGGAACTGTGATGATCATCGAGTGTCGTACGGCCGGATCCTGTCCGCACCGTATTACGGGCCGCCGCCGCGTATCAACGGGAATTGACTTCCCCCTTTGCCAACGGGCGGAAGCCGGACTCCGAAATTGACAGTCCCTAAGGAAACCGCCTACCGCAGTTACTGCGCACTCCGCCGCTGCGACCGGACACGCCGCGCCTGGCGTGCGCGGGGCGCTGCCTTAGCGGCGGGAGCGGCCTCGGCGAGTGCGCGCAGGGCGGGGCCCAGCTGGGCCTGCACGTCGCGCGCGGTGATCGCGCCGCCGCAGTCGGGGCAGGCGAGTGACGGTGTCATGAGGTGTCCGCAGCCGCGGTGCACGAGCTCGATCGGCGGTCCCTCGGCCCCGGCCATCCAGCGGTCGCCCCAGGCGACCAGCGAGACGATGACCGGGTACAGGTCGCGCCCTTTGTCGGTCAGCCGGTACTCGAAGCGCTCCGGCCGCTCCTGATAGCGCACGCGTTCGAGAATGCCGTGCTCCACCAGCTTGGCCAGGCGGTCGGCCAGGCGGTGGCGCGTCGTGCCGAGATGGGCCTGAAAATCCTCGAAGCGCCGGGTGCGCAGGAACGCCTCGCGCAGGATCAGCAGTGTCCAGCGGTCGCCCACCACTGACAGCGCGCGCGCCACCGAACAGGTCATGTCTCCGATATCGCGCCAGCGCATGGTCAGGGTTCTCCGCTTCGCAACCGAGTCTGCCGATTACGTTCCAAAATGGAACGTGTCAAGCCGGCGGCCTGTCGGGCCTTGAAACCTGGCGCGTCTTGCCGGCACTGTCATGGCGAGCTCGGCCCGAAGGAGACGCACTCGGTGGATCAAAACGTCATGGCTGGACCGCGCGAAGCCGACCGCGACTCCCTCGCGCAGTATCTTCTCAGCTTCGATTGGCCGCTGCGCGACGCGGCCGCCGAGGAGCGCCTGGTTGCCGGCGGGCTTTCCCTGTGGACGGAGATCCTGCGGCTGATCCCGCCGCGCGCCGAGCGCGGGCGCCTGCTCGAGCTCGGCAGCCCGCCGTTTCACATCACCTTGCTGGTGCAGAAGCTGCGCAACTACGAGATGACGTTGACGGCGGCGCTCAGCGACGGCGCCAGACATGCGCGCCAGGGCGTGCGCAGCGAGCGCCACGGCGAAGCGCACGTCTTCGACTGCGTCTGCTTCGATCTCGAGGGCGAGCCCTTTCCGTTGCCGGACGACCATTTCGACGTCGTCCTCTTCTGCGAGGTGATCGAGCACCTGACGGAGAATCCGATCGCCGCGCTGAGCGAGATCCATCGGGTCTTGAAGCCGGGTGGGGCACTGGTGCTGTCGACGCCCAACGTCGCCTCGCTCTGCCACGCCCTGCTGCTGCTGGGCGGCGGCAACATCTACGACCCCTATCATCTCGGCGCGTCGCTGCGCGGCTCGCGTCACTCGCGCGAATACACGCTGGCGGAGCGGGTGATGATGATCGAAGGGTGCGGCTTTCGCATCGATCGGGCCGACGGACGCGATCTGCAGGATGCCACCGAGCTGGTGCTCAAGATGGCGTTCGGCGACACGCCACCGACGACTCGGCTGCCCTACTGGGCGTTGAAGATCGTCGGTTCGATCATCCGCTTCGCGCCGCGCGTCTGGAGGCGCTTGCAGTCGGTGAATCGGACCGCGACGCCGGGCACGGCGCGAAGGTTCGCGTCGGGCGACGCCCACGCCGAGCACTTGTTCGTGCGCGCGATCAAGGACGGCCCGTTTCGCTGGCGCTTCCCCGCCGGCGTCTTCGACCCCGGGCATCTCGCCGGCTACGTGCGCGTCACCGATGCGGAGGTGGTCATGGGCCGCAACGACGTGCAGCACCTGGGATTTGGCTGGGGGTCGCTCGAAGCAGAACCGGGCCAGACGCCGCGCCGACGCGCCGGCGCGGCAGCTGGTGTCTCCCTGGCTCCGCGAGAGGGACCCGCTGCCGTCGTGATCGAGCTGTGCGGGACGGGCGGCGGTGCGCCGGTCGAGGTCCAGGTTTGGCAAGGCAAGGACGCTACAGCCCGCTGTCTGGCCAGTCGGCAGGCGACCCCGAGTGCGCACGAGTGGACTCGGCTCGAGATCCCGTTGGGCGCCGCCGCGACGCGAGACGAAGTCCACGTCCGCGTGCTGGCCGAGGCGGGAGTGTACGTTCACCGCATCGCGCTGACTCCGGCTTGAGCTTGCCGGTCGCAATCTGTGAGAATGCCACCATGGCATCCGCGCAGCAGCGCCTGCTCAAGGCGATGGGTGAGAGCTCGTTCTGGAAGGTCGTTGGCCGCCTGCACACGCGCCTCTACCGGATGACCGGTGGCAAGGTGGGCCACGGCACGGGTCACATCACCAACCTGCTGCTCACCACGACCGGGCGGAAGAGCGGCCAGGCCCGCACCGTGCCGCTCGCCTATCTGGCCGACGGCGACACCTACGTCGTGGTGGCCTCCAACGGCGGCGCCGACCGTCACCCCATCTGGTGGCTGAACCTGCAGGCGACGCCGCGCGCGCAGGTCCAGGTCGGCAGCCAGACCGTCGACGTCGTCGCCCACCGCGCCACACCTGACGAATGGGCGCGGCTGTGGCCGCAGCTCAAGGCCGTCAACCCGTTCTACGCCCAGTACGAGCAGATCACCGACCGCCAGATCCCGGTGGTCGTGCTGACCCCGGCGACGCGCAGCACCACGCGCTGAGCGGGTGTTGGCGAACGCGCCACGCGCCGGACGCCTCCGTTGCTCTTCCCCCTCCTTGCCAAGGAGGGGGTCAGGGGGAGGTTTTTGAACCCGGTTTCCGATCCGACCTCCCCTAGCCCCTCCTTGGAAAGGAGGGGGACCGGAGGAAAGGAGGGGGACCGGAGAAGAGCAGGACGACCGGCAGAATTTTCTGGACTCCCGCGGGCTGATTCGATACGAAAGAGAATCCGATTCGGATTCTCAATGGCGCACCAGCACGCACCGGTCCACTTGCAAACCGTCAGCGGCCCCAAGCAGGCGCGCAGCGAGCGCACGCTGCAGCGCCTGCTCGACGCGGCCGAGGCGTTGATCAAGGAGAAGGGGCACAGCGGCGTGTCGATCCCCGAGATCGCGCGCCGCGCCGGCTCGTCGGTGGGTGGCTTCTACGCCCGCTTTCGCGACAAGGACGAGTTGCTGCGCGCACTCGAGGAGCGGCATTTCATCGAGCTGTTGCAGCGCCTCGAAGCGCTCGCTGACGGGCGCCGCTGGCAGCGCGCGAGCACCGCCGACATCGTCGACGCCGCGGTCGCCGAGCTGGTGCAGGTCACCCGCGAGCGGCGCCACATGATCGCCGCCTTTCTGGTGCGCGCCATCGAAGACCCGGTGATCCGCGGAGGCGGCCTGCGGTTTCGCCGCACCGTCGAGCAGCGTATCAGCGCGTTGCTGTTGACGCGCCGCGCCGAGATGGACCATCCCGACCCGCCGCTGGCGATCGATCTCGGCATTCAGACCGCATTCGCCCTCATGCAGCAGCACATCCTGATCCAAGAGACCCAGGCCGGGGGCCGCGCGCTCAGCGACGCCGAGTTGCAGCGCGAGCTGGCCACTCTGTTTCTCCGCTACATCGGCATTCAACGCGCTCCCCGGCCGCCCGTGCGCCGGCGCGCGACTACTCCCAGGAGGTAGCCATGCAGTACACGCAGCACAACCCGCTTCCGCTCCCCGAGGGCGGCCCGTACGAGTCGGTTCGCGCCACCATGGACACCGTCTTCGACTGGCAGTACGAGCTGCGCAAACAGAACCTGCTCAACCTCTACGAGAAGGGCAAGACGCTGGCGTGGAATGCCAACGACCTCGACTGGTCGACCGAGGTCAACATCGAGCGCATGGTGCGCGAGCGCGTCGCCAACGGCATGGGCCCGCTGATGAACTCGCTGCTCAGCCCGCCGCTGCCGCTCGGCGACAAGGAAGTCGTCGAGTTCCAGCTCAACATGAACGCCTTCATGCTGTCGCAGTTTCTGCATGGTGAGCAGGGTGCGCTGCTGGCGACCGCCAAGATCGTCCAGGGCGTGCCGTGGACGGAGGCGAAGTTCTACGCCGCCAACCAGGTCGCCGACGAAGCGCGCCACGTCGAGGTCTATCACCGCTATCTGACCGAGAAGCTCGGCCTCTCGTACGAGATCTCGCCCAACCTCAACAAGCTGCTCGACGACATCATCCTCGACCCGCGCTGGGACATCACCTTCCTCGGCATGCAGATCATGGTCGAGGGCCTGGCCCTGGCGGCGTTCGGCGTGACGCGCTTGCAGATGGCCGACGAGCCGTTGATCCAGGACCTCATCACCCGCGTCATGGGCGACGAATCGCGCCACGTCGCGTTCGGGGTGCTCTCGCTCGCCGACCTCTACACCAAGGAGATGGGCTCCACCGAGCTGCGCGAGCGCGAGGACTTCGTCATCGAAGCGACGCACATGCTGCGCGAACGGCTCAAGGTCGGCCCCGTCTTCGAGCGCCTGGGGTGGAACGTCACGCTGTGGACCGAATGGTCCGAGCAGACGCCGTTCATGCGCGGCTTCCGCCAGATGATGTTCTCCAAGATCGTCCCCAACCTGAAGCGCCTCGGTCTGCTGACCCCGCGCGTCCGCGCCGCCTATGAACAGCTCGACCTGCTGCAGTTCGAGCACCTCAAGGACTCGGTCGAGGAGCCGGAAGTCGCGCCGCCGCAGGAGCTGGTGCAGCTGCTCATGCAGTTCATGCAGAACAACGCCGGCGGAGCCGTTCACAGCGCGGCGTAGGAACTCCGCTTCCGGGCGTCGCACCTGCGGCGCCCGGGGGCGGTCAGAACATCGAATCGAGCACCGGGAAGAGCGCAAAAGCGTTCACCACGCACGTGGCAACCGCGAGCGCGGCGAGCGCCGCGACGGCGGCCGCAAGACCGGCGATCCGCGGCGCGCGCCAGCGCCGCGTGCGACGCAACCCGGCGACAAAGCCGAGGGCGACGACTTCCCCGGTGATTCCGGGCAGGGCGACGAGCAGCCCGGCGGCGCGGTCCTGGATGGGCGAGTGTTCGTCGACGTAGAGGCGGACGAAGAGCGACGCCGCCATGGCGAGCCCGGCGAGTAACACCGTCGCGAGCACCAGCCCGCCACCGAGGCCCAGCAGGGGCGCGTCGACCGCACGCCACGGTTGCACCGCGACGAAACCGACGCCGATCGCCGCGAGCACGGTCCAGGCGACCCGCGTCGCCCACTGCCTGCGCCAGGCGCGCACCGCCTCGAGGAGGCGTTGCTCGGCGTCGCTAACCAGGCTGGCGTACCCGGGCCCCTCCGCGCCCTGCTGGCGGATCGACGTCAGCGCGCGCTGGTAGTCTTCGCGCGCGCGGCCGAACCACTGCAGCGTCATGTGCGTGTTGCCGAGCGCCGTGAACACATCCTTGATGCGCGGGTGATCGCCGAAGTCGCGCACGACGCCTTCCAACAACGCCGCCCCGCGCTCCAGCCCGGCCCGTCCGGCGCGCAGGCCGTCGCGGTCCACCACGGCCTGTGCGGGCGTCAGCTCGTCCCAGGCGGCGTCGACGCGCCGGCGAAATTCGACCGCGCGGCCCGCGCCGCCCTCCTCCAGCACCTTGATCCCGTCGTCCGCCTGTTTGGCAAAGACGGTGCCGGGAAATCGGCGCAGCACGTCGCGGTAGATCGCGATCGCGCGCTCGTAGTCGCGCGCGTTCTGATACATCAGCCCGGCGACAAACAGCGCCTGCGCACGCAGCGGCTGCGGCGCATCACCCGCGTCGGCGACGCCCTGATAGACATCGGCCGCCGCGCGGAATTGTCCGCGCTGCATGAGTTGCCGCGCGTGATCGTAGCGCGCTTGCGGGCTGAGCGGAGCGGTCTGCTGCGGTTCCTGGCCGAACGCGGCCCGCAACGCGTGCGGCGCCACCAGCACCGCGGCCAGCGTCAGCAACCTGGCCGCAGCGGCGATCAGCATTCCGCAGGCCCTACGGCGGCGCGCCGAGCGCGGTCAATCACCGACGGCGCGGTCGATGCTGCGGCCCGCCTTTTCCGCCGGCCCTTTCGGATCCAGGGTGTCGGAGACCTTGTCCATGGCCTTGTCGATCTTGTCGCCGGCTTTCTCCGCCGGACCTTTCTCCGGGCAGCCCGTCAGCGCCAGCGCCGCGGCGGCAGCCAGGACGGCGGCATACACTCTCAGTTGGGCGCTCCTCATTGCCGTACCCTCCTGCATCCTTCATACACGCCGCCGCCGGCCGGGCAAGCACCGCGGGAGGACCAGTCGCGGCGCTTGAACGCGCCCGCCGTATCGTGGCAGGGAAGGGCAATGGCGTATGAATTCCCGTCGAATTTCGTCTGGGGCACGGCAACCGCCGCGCACCAGGTCGAGGGCAACAACACCAACTCCGACTTCTGGCTCCTCGAGCACACGCCGGGGACGATGTTCTCCGAGCCCTCCGGCGATGCCTGCGACCACTTCCATCGCTACGGGTCGGACATCGCGCTGCTGCGCCAGCTCGGCTTCGGCGCCTATCGCTTCTCGATCGAATGGGCGCGCATCGAACCCGAGGAAGGGCATTTCTCGACCGCCGCGCTCGACCACTACCGGCGCATGCTGGCCAGCTGTCACGAGCACGGCGTGCGGCCGAGCGTGACCATGCACCACTTCACCTCGCCGCGCTGGTTCACCGCCGACGGCGGTTGGGAGAAGCGCGAGAACATCGACCGGTTCCTCCGCTACTGCGAACGCGCCGCACGCCATCTCGGCGACCTGTTCGACATGGCGTACACGATCAACGAAGCCAACCTGCTCGCCACGCTGGCCGTCGCCGGCGTGCTGCCGCGCGAGGGATTCAAATCGGTGGCCGGGTTCGTCAGCGAGGCGGCGCGGCGCTGCGGCACGACGCTCGACCGTTTCGGCCCGTTCCTGCTCGGCCATCCGATGAAGATTCGCGACACCATGCTCGAGGCGCACGTGCGCGCGCGCGACGTGCTCAAGTCCGCGCGCCACACGTTCCCGGTCGGCGTCACGCTCGCCATGCAGGACTACCAGGCGGTGCCCGGCGGCGAGGCGCAGCGCGACGCCGCGCGGCGCGAGAGCTTCGACCCATTTCTCGACGAGGCGCGCCACGACGACTTCGTCGGCGTGCAGACCTACAGCCGCCATCGCTTCGGACCGGCCGGGCCGATCGGCCCGGAGGACGGCGTGCCGGTGTTGATCATGGGCTACGAGTTCTGGCCCGAAGCCCTCGAAGCGACCATCCGCTACACGTCCCAGCGCGCCGGCGTGCCGATCTACGTCACCGAGAACGGCATCGGCACCACCGACGACTCGCAGCGCGTCGAATACGTGCGTCGCGCCCTCAACGGCGTCGTGCGCTGCCTGCGCGACGGCCTCGACGTGCGCGGCTACTTCTACTGGTCGCTGATGGACAACTTCGAATGGCTGTTCGGCTACGGACCGCAGTTCGGCCTGATCGCCGTCGACCGCCACACGCAGCGCCGGCGCCCCAAACCGAGCGCCGAATGGCTCGGCGCCATCGCGCGCGCCAACACCTTCTAAGGACCCGGGACCGCGCTGAGCTTGGGGCGACCTACTTCTTCGCCTTGTACTGCGTGCCGTCGTTCTTCGTCGTGTCGGCGTCGGTGAATGCGGTCTCGTAGCAATCGCCGTTGACCTCGCGCAGCTGTGCGGTGACGGCGATCGTCTGGGCGAAGAAGCGCGTGCCGCTGACCGGCGTGGGCAGCGGCAGGTTGGTGCCCTTGCCCTTCACCTGCAGCTTGGATTTGTCGGCGGCGCCCCCGAGGAGCTTCACCTTCGTGACGCCGGCGCTGGTGCCGGTCAGATCTGTGAATTTGTAGCCCTTGCTGCCAACCGGGATCCACAGCGTGCCGCTGGGGCCGACCTGCAGCGACGCGGCCAGCGCGCCGTCGTCGTAGATGCACAGCGCGTAGCTCGCGGTCGTGGTCGGATTGCCAAAGTCCGCCTGCGTCAGCAGCGGCCCGCTGCTGAATCTCCACTTCAACTTGTCCTTCGTGTCGCTGGCGTTGAGCTTGAGCTGCAGCTGCGCCTTCAACGAGGTTGCGCAGGTGCCGGACGGTGAGGCGGGGCAGGTCGCGACCGACGGCGTGGGAGTCACGCTGGGAGTGTGTGTGGGCGTTGCCGTGGGCGTGAGGGTTGGTGTCTCGGTGGGGGTGTTGGTTGGAGTGTGGGTCTGTGTCGGCGTGACCGTCGCTGTGCTGGTCGGCGTCTCAGTCGGAGTGCTGGTCGGAGTGTCCGTTGGGGTCAGCGTAGGACTCTGCGTTGACGTAACTGTTGCCGTACTGGTCGGCGTCGCGCTCGGAACCGGCGTCGCGGTACTGGTAGGTGTTGGCGTCGGAGAAGGGGACGGCAGGGCGAATCTCTGCCCGAACACGCCCCGTCCGCTGCCGTCTTGGCCGTTGCTATCCCACGCCACCACGAAACCTCCGTCCGCCCCCGCCGCCACGGCGGGGGATGCCTGGTAGTTGGTCGTGTAGCTGTTGACCTGAAACTCGGTTCCCAGGGCCTGCCCGGCGCTGCCGTGGCGCCGGGCGAACACGCCGGCGCCGCTACCGTCCTGGCCGCCGTAGCTGTGCCACGCCATCACGAAAGCCCCGTCTGCTCCCGCCGTCACCGCCGGGTTGCGCTGGTCGTTCGTCGTGTAGCTGTTGACCTGAAACTCTGTGCCCGCGGCTTGCCCCGCGCTGTCGTAGCACTGCCCGAACACCCCGTAGCCGCCACCGTCCTGGCCGGAGCTGATCCACGTCACTACGAAGGCCCCTTCTGCGGCCGCCGCCACCGCCGGCACCTGCTGGTCGCCCGTCGTGTAGCTGTTGGCCTGGAACTCTGAGCCTACCGCTTGCCCCGCACTGCCGAAGCGCCGTGCAAACACGCCCCAGCTGCCGCCGTCCTGGCCGAAGCTGTTCCACGCCACCACGAAGGCCCCGTCCGCCCCTGCCGCCACCGCCGGAGAGAACTGGGAGCTGATCGTGTAGTTGTTGACCTGAAACTCTGAGCCCACCACCTGCCCCGCACTGTCGTAGCGCCGCCCGAACACGCCATAGTGGCTGCCGTCCCGGCTGTAGCTCCCCCCCCACGCCACGACGAACGCCCCGTCCGCCCCGGCGGCTACCGCCGGGCGTTGCTGGCCGTTCATCGTGTAGCTATTGACCTGGAACTCTGTGCCCGCCACCTGCCCCATGCTGTCGTAGCGCTGTCCGAACACGCCGTAGCTGCTGCCGTCCTGGGCGGCACCGCTCCACACCACCACGAACGCCCCGTCTGCCCCCGCCGCCACTGCCGGGTCGAACTGGTCGCCCGCCGTGTAGCTGTTGACCTGGAACTCCGCGCCTACCGCTTGTCCCGCATTGTCATAGCGCTGCGCGAGCACGCAGGCACCGCTACCGTCGCGCCCGAGGCTATCCCACGCCACCACGAAGGCTCCGTCCGCTCCCGCCGCCAACGCCGGAATGCGCTGGGATCCCGCTGTGTAGCTGTTGACCTGAAACTCCATGCCCACCGGCACGATCTGCGCGGCGGCGCCGAGCGGCAACAGCAGCCAAGCGATTGCGATCACGGTGCGGATTCTCATGCTCTGCTCCTCTACGTGAAGCGGATCGACGTGGTCGGCTCAACGCGCCCATTGGGCCAGGGTGTGTCGGACGTGTCGGGAAGACGAAATCGGTTCGCCAGCCAGCGCTATGGAGTCACCGCCTTGAACTGCGCGCTGTCGTTTCTCTTCGTGCTCGAGCCATCGAAAGTGCTCGACCAGCAGTTCGCCGGGCTGCTCGCGGACAGTTGCACGATCACCGCCGCATCCTGATCGAAGAACTCTGTCTCGCTCATCGGCGTCGGCAGGGGTAGGAACGCGCCCCCACCCCTCAGCTGCACTTTCGACTTCCCGGCAGCCCCGCTCTTGAGCCACAGTTTGGTGATGCCGTCTGCGTCACCCGCTTTGTTCTTGTAACCCACGCCAGTACTGCCGAGCGCGCGCCAACACTGGCTGTCGCCGCACGGTCCGCCAGGACCGACCATCGCGCCCATCTTGAACACTGGCAAGCCGCCGGTCTGATCGTAGACGCACAGCCGGTAGCTCGTGCTGCCATTCACCGGGTCACCCAAATCTCCGAGCGCGAGCGGCAGTACACCTTTGGTCCATATCCACGCGAACGTGCGCTGGGCGGGGTTCGAATTGTTCTTCAGCTTCACGATGCTCTTCCCGGCGCTGTAGCAAGTGTTCGAGGGTAGGTGCGGGCAACCGGCGGCGAGAGTTGCCGTTGGGGTCGCCGTCGGGGTGTCGGTGGGCGTTGGCGTCGCGGTGGCAGTTGGTGTCTGCGTCGGCGTATCCGTCGGTGGGACCGGCACAAAACGGAACTCTGCCCCCAAACTGTCAAAGGTCTGCAAGTCCGGGTAGTTGTCAGAAATGCTCAGGGGGGCGCCTTGCTTCGAATACTGTTCAAGTCGAACAGCGAAGGCCGGGCAGCCAATCGTGCAATCTCTTCCCACCCAAAGCGTCTGGTCCGCCGGATCAATTCCCAGCCCTGTCGCAAGGTTGTATTGCGTGTTCAAGTCGAAGGACGACAGCAACGTTCCATCTGAAGTGTAGTTTGCGACAACGTTGGGGAGGTTGTTGTGCGTCGATACCCACAGCGTACCGTCGGTGGCGTCGTATGCGATTCCGAGCCAGAGGGCATTCGCTCCCGACGGGAGAGTGGGCGGAAGAGTAAACAGAGTCGTGGGGTTCTGCCAGTCGGCATCAAACGAGTAGACCCGACCACTCAGCGAGCCTACCGCATAGTTGTGGGTCCCATCCGTGGTCCCGTCATACAAGTAATCGGATTGGCCAGGAGAAGCCTCGGGGATGGCACCGAGATTCGCCGCTCCGATGAAAGCGCCGGAAAGCGCGTACTCCGCTACGTACTTGGGGAATGGAGCGCAGGCACCTGAACACAAGCTGCCGCCGTGCGTTCTGACCGTTGAATCTACCGCGATGGCCGACTCGAAGGTTTGGTAGGGACTGAGTCCGTTTCCGTATTCGTCGAATGCGAGCGTGACGGCATCACCCTGGACCACCTTGATTCTATACGCGCTTGGCCCGCCTCCGAACTGAACCCCAGTGAGGTACAGCGGGCTGATCGGACCCGCGGCACGAACGGGGCTGCCGACGAGCAAACCCATCGCTGCGGCAACCAACACCCCTGTCATTGTGGTGTGTCTCATCGCGTATCCCTCCCGTGATTGACCCGTGCCCCTCGACAAGAACGAAGCGCGCCGACTGCGCGGGCTCCGACGTGATCCGCTCGACGGATGTTGGCTTGCCGCCGACCTACTTCTTCGCCTTGTACTGCGAGCCGTCGTTCTTCGTCGTGTCAGCGTCGATAAACGCGGTCTCGTAGCAGTCGCCGTTTACATCGTGCAGCTGTGCGGTGACGGCGATCGCCTGCGCGAAGAAGCGCGCGCCGCTCACCGGCGTGGGCATCGGCAGGTTGGCGCCCTTGCCCTTCATCTGCAGCTTCGACTTGCCGGCGGCGCCGCCGAGGAGCTTCATCTTCGTGATCCCGGCGCTGGTGCCGGTCGGATCGGTGTACTTGTAGCCCTTGCTGCCAACGGGGACCCACAGCGTGCTGCTCGGACCGACCTGGAGCGACGCCGCCAGCGCCCCGTCGTCGTAGATGCACAGCGCGTAGCTCGCCGTCGTCGTCGGATTGCCGAAGTCGGACTGTGTCAGCAGCGGACCGCCGCTGAACCTCCACTTCAACTTGTCCTTCGTGTCGCTGGCGTTGAGCTTGAGCTGGAGCTGCGCCTTCAGCGAGGTTGCGCAAGTACCGGACGGCGCGGGCGGGCAGCTAGCGATCGCCGGCGTTGGTGTCGGCGTGATAGTCGGCGTCTTAGTCGGGGTGATGGTCGGCGTCTCGGTTGGCGTCTCGGTCAGCGTCGCGGTCGGCGTGCTGGTCAGAGAGTGCGTTGGGGTCGGCGTCAGAGTCTGCGTCGGCGTGACCGTTGCGGTTCTGGTCGGTGTCTCCGTATTCGTGCCGGTCGGAGAGACTGTTGGGGTAAGCGTAGGTGTTCGTGTCGGGCTCGCACTCGGAAGCGGCGTCTCGGTGCTGGTAGGCGTTGGCGTTGGAGTTGCGGAGGCCACGACGAACCGTTGCCCGAACACGCCGTCGCTGCTGCCATCCTGGCTCTCCCACGCTGCCACGAAAGACCCGTCCGGGCCCGCCGCTACCGCCGGGTCGCGCTGCTGGAGTGGCGTGTAACTGTTAACCAGAAACTCGGCGCCCACCGCCTTCCCCGCGCTGTCGTAGCGCTGCCCGAATATGCCGCCGCCGCTGCCGTCCTGGCCGCTGTAGTCGCTCCATATCACCACGAACGCCCCGTCCGCGCCCGCCGCCACCGCCGGGTTCGTCTGGTAGCTCGGCGTGTAGCTGTTGATCTGGAACTCCGTGCCCAGCACCTGCCCCGCAGTGTCATAGCGCTGTCCGAACACGCCCCAGTTGTCGCCGTCCTGGCCATTGCTATTCCACACCACCACGAAAACCCCGTCGGCGCCCGAGGCCACCACCGGCCCCAGTTGGTAACCCGCCGTGTAGCTGTTGACCTGAAACTCCGTACCCAATGCCAGCCCCGCGCTATCGTAGCGCTGCCCGAACACGCCCCCGTTGCTGCCATCCTGGCCGCTGCTATTCCACACGACCACGAAGGCCCCGTCCGCTGCCGCTGCCACCGCCGGGTAGCGCTGGAAGCTCGGCGTGTAGCTGTTGACCTGAAACTCGGTGCCCATCGCCTGTCCCGTGCTGTCGTAACGCTGCCCCGACACGTCGTAGTTGTTGCCGTGCCAGACGACGACGAAGGCGCCGTCCGCGCCCGCCGCAACCGCGGGCCCGCGCTGGCCGCCCGGCGTGTAGCTGTTGACCTGAAACTCCGCGCCCGCCGCCAGTCCGGCGCTGTCGTAGCGATGCCCGAAGACACCGTGGAAGCTGCCGTCCTGGCCGCCGTAGCCGGTCCACACCACCACGAAGGCGCCACCCCCACCCACCGCGACCGCCGGGAAGCCCTGGGCGCCCGGCGTGTAGCTGTTGACCTGAAACTCCGCGCCCGCCGCCAAGCCAGCGCTGTCGTAGCGCTGCGCGAACACGCCCAAGGTGCTCCCGTCCTGGTCGCTGTAGGCGCCGTAGCTGTTCCACGCCACCACGAACGCCCCGTCCGCAGCGGCCGCCATCGCTGGGAAGCGCTGGAGGCCCAGCGTGTAGCTATTGACCTGAAACACCGCACCGTCCGGCACGATCTGCGCGGCAGCGCCAAGCGGCAAGAGCAACCAGACGAGCGAGATCACGGGCCGGATTCTCATGTCTGTGCCTCTCATATGGAGGTTACTTCTTCGCCTTGTAATGCGTGCCGTCGTTCTTCGTGGTGTCGGCGTCGGTGAACGCGGTCTCGTAACAGTCGCCGTTCACTTCGCGCAGCTGTGCGGTGACGGCGGTCGTCTGTGCGAAAAAGCGCGTGCCGCTCACCGGCGTGGGCAGCGGCAGGTTGGCGCCCTTGCCCTTCACCTGCAGCTTCGACTTGTCGGTGGCACCGCCGAGCAGCTTCACCTTCGTGACCCCGGCGCTGGTGCCGGTCGGATCGGTGAATTTGTAGCCCTTGCTGCCAACCGGGATCCACAGCGTGCCGCTCGGGCCGACCTGTAGGGAAGCCGCCAGCGCGCCGTCGTCGTAGATGCACAGCGCGTAGCTCGCCGTCGTGGTCGGATTACCGAAGTCCGACTGTGTCAGCAGCGGACCGCTGCTGAATCTCCACTTCAGTTTGTCTTTGGTGTCGCTGGCGTTGAGCTTGAGCTGCAACTGCGCCTTCAGCGAGGTCGCGCAGGTGCCGGACGGCGCGGTCGGGCAGGTAGCGACCGACGGCGTGGGGGTCAGGCTGGGAGTCTGCGTTGGCGTGACCGTCGCCGTGCTGGTCGGCGTTTCGGTGGGCGTGCTGGTCGGAGAATCTGTTGGGGTCAGTGTGGGGGTTTGTGTCGGCGTAGCGCTCGGAACTGCTGTCTCGGTGCTGGTTGGTGTGGGTGTCGCAGATGGGGCCGGCGCGGCAAATCGCTGTCCGAAGACGCCAACGTTGCTGCCGTCCTGGCCATTGATACTACTCCACGCCACTACGAAGGCCCCATCCGCGCCCGCTGCCAACACCGGGAAGCGCTGGTTGCCCGGCGTGTAGGTGTTGACTTGAAACTCCGCACCCACCGCCTGCCCCGCGTTGTCGTAGCGCCGCCCGAACACGCCGTAGCCATAGCCGTCCTGGTAGTTTCCCATCCACGCGACGACGAAGACCCCGTCCGCTCCCACCGTCACCGCCGGGAAGCGCTGGAAGCCCGGGGTAAAGCTGTTGACCTGAAACTCCGTGCCTAGCGCTTGCCCCGCGCTGTCGTAGCGCTGCCCGAACACACCAGACTGGTTGCCGTCTTGGCCGTTCCTGCTTTCCCATGCCACCAGGAAGGCCCCGTCTGCTCCCGCTGCCAGCGCTTGACGGTACTGGTCGCTCGTCGTGTGGCTGTTGACCTGGAACTCCGTGCCCAGCGGCTGCCCCGCGCTGTCGTAGCGCCGCCCGAACACGCCCCAACCGTTGCCGTCCTGGGCGAGGCTCCGCCACGCCACCACGAAGGCCCCGTCCGCGCCCGCCGCCACC
>CAYVUV010000385.1:0-2954 GCA_964455095.1 uncultured Binatia bacterium (SeqCode) | reverse complement strand
GATCACGGTGATCAGCTTCCAGACGGCGGAGATCCTGGGTGGGTTCACGAACAACGACCCGCTGTTCGATCCGTACTCGGAGGGGATCTTCATCCACGACAACACGTACATCGGCGGCGGCGACAACCCCGACCCGGATCTCGCACCGATCCTGGTGCCGGTGGCAGGCGGCTTGCCGCTGCCCAACCTCACGTTCGACGGGTTCGTGGACGAGTCGAAGTTCGTCGGCGGCGAGCTGCCGGCGCCGCTGCGCATCTGTGTGCAGGAGCCGGGCGGCGTGACGTTGATCAACCTGGACGTGCCGGGGGCGTTCGCCAACGCGAGCAAGGACCCGGCGCCGTACGACTGCACGCTGGAGCGGCTGCCGCCGGTGGTCATTCCCGGCATCGACGAGCCCGACCTCTGCGCCGGCGTCGAGGGGCGCTGCATCGAGATCGCGCCCGGCGACAACGATCAAGAGACCGTGCAGGCGGCGTTGATCGACGCGCAGGAAGGTGACGTCATCGCCTTGAAGACCGGCGTCTTCCATTTCGACGGCCAGCTGTCGTTGGTCGGCGTGCCCCACGTGACGATCCGCGGTGCGGGCATGCACCGCACGATTCTCGACTACGCCGACCAGGTCAGCGGCGCCGAGGGACTGCTGGTCACCGGCGCGGACCACTTCACCATCGAAGACGTCTCGCTGCTCGACAGCGAGGGCGACCTGTTCAAGATCATCGGCGCCGAGGGCGTCACGGTGCGACGCGTGCGCACTGAGTGGACGAACGGTCCGGACGAGGACAACGGCTCGTACGGCATCTACCCGGTGCAGTGCTCGAACGTCCTGATCGAGGATTCGGTGGTCAAAGGCGCCTCCGACGCTGGGATCTACGTCGGGCAATCGGACAACATCATCATGCGGCGCAACCTGGTCGAGCTCAACGTCGCCGGCATCGAGATCGAGAACTCGACCGACGCCGATGTCTACGAGAACATCGCGACGCGCAACACCGGCGGCATCCTGATCTTCAATCTGCCCGGTTTGCCGGTGAAGGATGGCCGCCGCACGCGCGTGTTCAACAACCAGTCATACGACAACAACACGCCCAACTTCGCCCCGGCGGGCAACATCGTCGCCACGGTGCCTGACGGCACTGGCATCATGATTCTCGCCAACGACGAGGTCGAAGTCTTTGGCAACACCCTGAGCGACAACGGCACCTCAGCCATCATCGTGCTGAGCTTCCAGACGGCGGAGTTGCTCGGCGGCTTCATGGCCAACGATCCGCTGTTCGATCCCTTCTCCGAGTCGATCTACATCCACGACAACACCTACATGGGCGGCGGCGACATGCCGGACCCGGATCTGGCGAGCTTGCTCATCGGGCTCGCCGGTGGGTTGCCGCTGCCGCAGGTGGCGATCGACGGCTTTGTCGACGACGCGAAGTTCGTCGACGGCGCGCTGCCGGCAGGGCTGCGCACCTGCGTGCAGGATCCGACCGCGACCTTCATCAACCTCGACGTGCCGGGCGGGTTCGCGGGCGTGAGCGAGGACCCGACGCCGTTCGACTGCTCGCTGGCGCCGCTGCCGCCGGTGGTCATCCCCGGTGTCGACGAGCCGACACAGACGCCGACGCCGGTGCTCGAGACGACGCCGACCCCGACACCGACGGTGCCCTCGGGCGAGGCCGAGACACGCTGTAACGTCCCGCCCGGATCGGACGTCAACTTCGATCCCGCCGACCAGGCCTGCGAGCTGCTCGCCAGCTATCGCTTCTTCGCGGGCAGCGGCGCCACGCAGGAACCCAATACCGGCGTGCTGCCGTACGATCTCAACACGCCGCTGTTCTCCGACTACGCGCTAAAGCACCGCTTCGTCTATCTGCCGCCGGGAACCAGCGCGACGTACTCGGAGACCGACAGCTTCGACTTTCCGGTCGGATCGGTGATCATCAAAACGTTTTCGTATCCGGTCGACTTCCGCAATCTGGCTCTCGGGGAGCGCTTGATGGAAACGCGCCTGCTGCTGCGCCGCGCGCAGGGCTGGGTCGCGTTCCCGTACGTGTGGAACGAAGCGCAGACCGAGGCGCGGCTGAAAGTGGTCGGGGCCAGCACACCGGTGAGCTGGATCCACACCGACGGCAGCGAGCGCTCGATCACCTATCGCGTGCCGAACGCCAACCAGTGCAAGGAATGCCACAACGAGCACGACGGCATCCTCACCCCGCTCGGGCCCAAGGCGCGCAACCTGAACCGCGACTACGCCTACGACGATGAGACTGAGAATCAGCTCACGCGCTGGACGGAGATCGGCTACCTGACCGGCGCACCGGCGGACCCGGCGGACGCGCCGAAGACGGCGGTCTTCGACGATCCCTCGACGGGCACGCTGGCGCAGCGGGCGCGCGGTTACCTCGACGTCAACTGCGGCAACTGCCACAACCCCAGCGGCCTGGCGCGCACCTCGGGGCTGTACCTGACTTCGGCCACCACCAATCCGACCGAGCTCGGGTTCTGCAAGTCCCCGGTCGCGGCGGGGGGCGGCTCGGGTGGCCTGAGCTACGACATCGATCTCGGCAACCCGGATGAGTCGATCGTCATCTTCCGCATGGAGTCGGTGCAGCCCGGCATCGCCATGCCCGAAGTCGGCCGGCAGACGGTGCACGTCGAGGGCGTCGAAGTCATCCGCGATTGGATCTCCTCGCTCCCCGGTAGCTGCCAGGAGTGAGGAGCCTCCCGGGGACTGCTGACTTTTTCGACCTCCGGTCCCCCTCCTTTCCAAGGAGGGGTTAGGGGAGGTAGCGTTTTGCGTCGGTATCCAAGAACGACCTCCCCCTAACAGCCCGTTGAGAAAGATGCCTTTCGGGGGGACAGCCCGCTCGGCGCTGTGAGCGATACCCATATCCGGTAAACCTCCCCTGACGCCGAAGGGGCGATTTGGCGCGAGTGGTGACGCCACACCAGGTAAAGCAGCG
>CAYVUV010000384.1:0-8166 GCA_964455095.1 uncultured Binatia bacterium (SeqCode) | reverse complement strand
GATCACGGTGATCAGCTTCCAGACGGCGGAGATCCTGGGTGGGTTCACGAACAACGACCCGCTGTTCGATCCGTACTCGGAGGGGATCTTCATCCACGACAACACGTACATCGGCGGCGGCGACAACCCCGACCCGGATCTGGCGCCGATCCTGGTGCCGGTGGCGGGGGGCTTGCCGGTGCCCAACCTCACGTTCGACGGGTTCGTGGACGAGTCGAAGTTCGTCGGCGGCGAGCTGCCGGCGCCGCTGCGCATCTGTGTGCAGGAGCCGGGCGGCGTGACGCTGATCAACCTGGACGTGCCGGGGGCGTTCGCCAACGCGAGCAAGGACCCGGCGCCGTACGACTGCACGCTGGAGCGGTTGCCGCCGGTGGTCATTCCGGGCGTCGACGAGCCGAGCTCCGTCACCGTGTTCAACGGCGAGGCCAACCGACTCAATGCCTACGCCACCGTCGAGAGCGGGGGCATGTTCGCCAAGCAGACCGTCATCGAGCGGCGGGCGAGCGACCCGAACGGGCTCGATATCAACGGCCAGATCTGTTTCACCCGCGCCGCCGACGGCTCGCGGCGCTTCATCGCCGGTGAAGATACCGGCCAGCCGAACCCACCGCAGGGCTGGGGATTCTTCCGGCTCGACGGCGATGCGGTCGGGAACTTCTCGGCGACCAAGCTCGGCAAGCTGACGCCGACGTACCAGGGCGCGGCCGACAACGCCGAGAACTACGGCTGCGGCTTCCTGCGCGACGGCCGGCTGTTTACCACCGACGTCGGCGATCAGGCGCTGGGTCCGCCGGACGGCCAGCTCATCGTTTGGTTCCCGCCTTTCGACGCGCCCAACCCGCGCTACTGCAAGATCGACGTTGCGATCGGCACGGCGCAGGGCATCGCCATCGATTATGCCGACCGCGTCCTGGTCGCCAGCGCGCGCGTCACGCCGGGTGTCTACCGCTACACCGGTCCGTTCCCCACCAGCGACGACGCCGCCGGCGGTTGTGGCCGTCTCGACGTCACCGGCGCGCCGCTGGTCGACGAAGGCCTGGTGACCAAGGAGCTTTTCATACCGGCCGACGACCACGCGTTCACGCCCAATGCGGTGGTGATCAAACCCGATGGGGGCTACTACGTATCGAGCGTGCTCAACGGCGTGATCGCCGAATACGGCACCGACCGCCAGTTCATCCGCCGGGTGCTCCAGCCGCCGCCGGGATCGGAGCCGCTGCCGCCGTTTCCCGATACCGGCACGCCGCTCGGTCTTGGACTGGCGCGCGACGGCACGTTGTACTTCGCCGATATCGGTCTGGAGTTCTTCCCCTCGCCGGGGCCCGGCGACAACCTCGGTGGCGTGCGCCGCATCCGCTTCGTCGCCGGCCAGCCGCAGCCGCCGGAGGTGATGGACTCGGGTCTCAACTTCCCCGACGGCCTCGGTATCCTCGAGGAGTGACGGCGCCCTACGAACACGTCGTCTTCGATCTCGACGGGACGCTGATCGACTCGCGCGACGACCTCGTCGCGGCGGTGAACCACACGCTCGCGGCGCTCGGTCTGCCGGCGCTATCGTCCGACACCATAGTCGGCTACGTCGGCGACGGCGCGCGGGCGTTGATCGAGCGCACGCTGGGTGCCGATCAGGCGGCCCGTATCGAGGAGGGGATGCGGCACTTCATCGCGTATTACGGCGCGCATCTGCTCGAGCGCACGCGGCCGTACCCCGGTATCATGCCCGTCATCGACGAGCTCGCCAGTCGCGGCACGGCGCTGTCGGTGCTGACCAACAAGCCAGAGGGCATGAGCCGCGCCATCCTGGCCGGGCTCGGGATGCTGTCGCGCTTTGGCGGCGTGGTCGGCGGCGACTCGCTGCCGGCGCGCAAGCCCGATCCCGCCGGCCTGTTGCTCCTGGCCGCGCGCACCGGCACCGCACCAAAGCGGCTGCTGCTGGTGGGCGATTCAACGGTCGATCTGCATACGGCGCGCGCCGGCGGCTGCGCGTTCTGTGGCGTCGCCTGGGGCTTCGCCCCGGCGCGTCTCGCGGCGGCGACGCCGGCTCGGCTGATCGCGCAGCCGGAAGAATTGTTGGAGATGGTCCGAATCTGAGGCCCTGCCAGGCCCGAGTTGCGTCGACCTCTCTCGACAGGCCTGCCAGCGCATGCAACAAAACGATGGGTTTAGGCATCCTGACTCAGCATGGGGGGTGCCTGCGTGCGCGGTGGCGATCTGGGACGGGAAAACCGCCAGGGGGTGATTCGATGAGAGTCGGCTGGGCCGCAGTTTCCCTCGCCGTCGCCCTCGCGATGGGTGCTCCTGCGGCAGTGCGCGCCCAAACCCCGACCCCGACACCCAACGGACCGGCGATCCGCTACCTCGGGGCGGTGGACGCCGACGGCTGTCCGTTCTGTTGTTCGTTCAGCTGCCGCCTCACGCCGACGCCGACACCCCTGCTCGACAGCTTCGGTCGCCCGGTCTTTCACCGCACCGAGAGCGGCTTCATCATCGTCGTCGAAGGCGGTTCTGGGGTATCGACGGAGGGGTCGGTGGAAGTGAGCGCGCAAAGCGGCTCACGCAATCTCGTACCCATCACCCACAGCTCCGGACGTCCCGGTTTGCAGATGGTTCTCGACAAGGACATCGGCGACGGGAGCCTCGCGATCTGCGACACGGTGCCACCCAACGCCGGTGGGGTGCCGAGCTCCAACGGCTTCGCTGCGGACCAGGCAGTCACCGATGCGATGGTCGATATGGCGTGTCGCTTCGACGCCGTCACGGCGGCGGTGGCTTGCACGCGCAATCGCTTCGGCGACTTCGCTTTTCTGGGCACTTCGACGTCGCGGCAATTCTGTTTCGCCGTGCCGCAGCTGGCGGCCTTCAGCGACGGCGATACGGTCGTGTCCGTGCAGCTGCGCAATGGCAACGGCACGCCCGGCCCACGCAAGGAGATCGTCATCCGGGTCGGCCCGACGCCGGTGCTGAGCCGCACGCCGACCCGCACCCGCACGATCACGCCGACGCTGCCTCCGACCCGTACGGGAACCATCACCCGCACGCGCACGGTGTCGCCGACCGCGACGCCGACGCGGACGCCAACGGCGACGTGGACGCCGACGCGCACCCGGACGCCGACCCGAACGCCCACGTTTACCCCCACCCTCACGCCGACGAAGACCAGGACTCCGACGCGCACGCCCACTTTCACGTCTACGCCGACGCCTACCCGCACCGGTACGCGCACGCAGACCGCGACCCGGACCCAGACACCGTCCGCCAACAGCATTGCCGGTCGGGTGCGCTACTACAGTGCCGACCGCAGCGTTCCGGGCGCCGGCGTGTTGCTGACCGGTCCGGCGCAAAACAGCGCGATCACGGCGAGCACGGGCATGTACGCGTTCCCGGGCCTGGTGCAGGGGACGTGGACGATCACGCCCGAGAAGACCGGTGACTTCGGCGTCGGCATCAGCTCGCTCGACGCCTCGTACATTCTCCAGTTCGTCACCCAGCAGCGCACCTTCGACAGCTGGCAGCGCCTGGCCTGCGACGTGACCGGCAACGGGGGCATCAGCTCGCTCGATGCGTCCCGCATCCTGCAGTACAAGGTGGGAACCCTGAGCCGTCTGCCCGTCGCCACGACGTGCAACTCCGACTGGGTCTTCATGCCGATGCCGGGCCCGCCGGGCAATCAGACGCTGATCCAGCCGACCATGATGACGGGCAGCTGCCAGCGCGGGGCGATCAGTATCGCGCTGGTCGGCCCTGCCCCTGCGGAGGACTTTCTCGCCGGGTTGTTCGGCGACTGTACGGGCAACTGGACGCCGCCGGGCGGTGCTGCGCTGCGGGCGCGCCGCGGCGCGCCCGCCCGCATCAGCCTCGGCCGCGCCTGGCACAGTGGCGGCAAGGTTCGCCTGCCCGTGTTCGTCACCGCCGATGAGCCGTACCTGGCTCTCGACCTGCAGCTCGGATACGACACCGACCAGTTGCGCGCCACCGGAGTGCGCGCGGTGCGCCGCGCCCGGCGCGCCTTGCTGCGCTCCAATACGGAAGCGCCCGGGGTGGTCGGTATCGCTCTGGCCAACGGCCAACAACTCGCTGGCCGGCCCGGCGCGGTGCTGTTGGTCGAGTTCGAGTCGATCGCTGCCGCCCCCGGCGACATGGAGCCGGTGCGCATTCTGGCCGCCTCGGTCGACGAGCGCGAGGCCGTTGCGGATGCCGTGACCCCCTGAACGGCGGCCTCCGCGTCGGTACAATTCCGGCAAACGGTCGCCGAAAATGCACCGTCCGGGCAATGGCGAGGGCTTCTTCGCATCGGCGTGCCCTTGTCGAGCCCGCTGGTACCGCTTGTGCTCCTGCGCGATGCCCTGCGCCCGAGGTTGGTAGCGGGGTGAAGCGGAAGGGCGCCAGGGGGATGAACATGCAGAGTCTCAGTGCACGCGGTGTGCAGGTCGGATGGGCGGCACAGCTGGGCCGCATCGCCGACGCCCTGGAAGAGCTGGTTGCGCGGCGTCGCAGCGCGCCGGCGGTGGCGCCGCAATCGAAGGCGGAGTCCGCCGAGGACGAGGCGACCGAAACCGCGTTCCTCGGCCGTCAGGTCAGGGGTATCGGGGGCGCCCTGGCCCTCATCGCCGCCCGCCGCGACGCCGAACGCGGCGACGCCTGAAACGATTCCGCGCACCCTTGGCGCGTTCGGAACGACCGCTGGGCGACTGTCCGCCCGCGTTCGCCGTGCACTGAGCGCGCCGCCCGGGCAGCACGAGGGCTTGCGGCCCTCGTGCTCCCCTCCAAGGTCGCTCTCCCATTCTACTGGCAATTCACGTCGGGGGTTGTTAGATCGACGTTTCATGCACGATCCCTATCGGCTGCGGATAATTCTCGCGGCGGAATGACCCCGTACTTGCGGGGAGACCGAGAATGCAGTCACGAGACGACTCCCGCGAGGTGGATTCACGTCTGGTCTGCCTCATCCGCCCGCCGGGGGCAGAGACCTTCCGCATCGGCACCAGCACATTGGTCCCGCCGCTTGGTCTGGCCTATATCGCGGCGGCGGTCGAGTCGGCCGGCTGTGATGTCCATCTGATCGATGCGCTGACGGCCGCGCCGTCGCATCACACGCGCTATTTTCAGGGTTACCTGCTCGGTCTGCCGCTCGACGAGATCGCCGCGCGCATTCCGGTTGGGGCGCGCGCCGTGGGCATCACGTGCATGTTCACGCACGAATGGCCGATGGTGGTGGAGCTCATCAGACTGATCAAACAGCGCCGGCCCGATCTGCCGGTCGTCGTCGGCGGCGAGCACGTCACGGCGACGCCGGAATTCTCGCTCGCCACGTCGCAGGCCGACGTGCTGGTGCTCGGCGAGGGCGAGGAGACCGCGGCGGAGCTGTTCGGCGCCTTGACCGCGTCCGCGCCGATCGAGGGCATCGACGGCATCGCGTTCCGCCGCGGTGGCGAGATCGTCGTCAACCGGCGCCGTGCGCGCCGGGCGGCCCTCGAAGAAATCGCCCGCCCGGCCTGGCACCATATCGATCTCAAAGCCTACCACGAGCACCGCTTCATCGGCGGCGTGTACTCGGCGAAGATCACCGTGCCGATGCTGGCGACGCGCGGCTGCCCGTACCAGTGCACCTATTGCTCGTCGCCGAATATGTGGACCACCAAGTGGATCCCGCGCGATCCCAAGGATGTCGCCGACGAGCTCGAGGGCTATGTCAGGAAGTACGGGGCGGGCAACTTCCCCTTCTACGATCTGACCGCGGTCATCCGCAAGGAATGGATCGTCGCCTTCTGTCGCGAAATCATCGACCGCGGCCTGAAGATCAGTTGGCAGATGGCGAGCGGCACGCGCTCGGAGGCGATCGACGAGGAAGTCGCCGAGCTGCTGCGCCAGTCGGGCATGATCAACATGGCGTACGCGCCCGAGTCGGGTTCCGATCAGACGCGGCGCTTGATCAAGAAGAAGATGCACAGCGAGAAGCTCTTCGCCAGCGTCGCCGCCGCGGCCAAGTCCGAGCTCAGCGTCGCCGCCTACATGGTCATTGGTTTCCCGCACGACGGGCGGCAGGAGATGCGCGAGACGGTCGCCTTCCTGCGCGAGGTGGCGCGACGCGGCGTCAACGACCTCGGCAGCGGATACTATATGGCGTTGCCGGGGACCGAGCTCTTTCGCACCCTGTACGAACAGGGCAAGATCACCATCGACCGCGAGTACTTCCGCCACATCCTGAACGCCCTGTCGATCTTCCCGGCGGCGACCTACAGCGAGGAGCTGGGGCGCGCCGAGTTGTTCTACTGGAAGATCCGCTTCGTCGCCGCGTTCTATCTGAGTCGCCTGCGCGTGCTCGGCTGGCGCAACGTGCTCGCCTCGACGCGGCAGACGGTGAGCGAACAGAGCCACAGCTCGAAGCTGCAGACCGCGCTGCGGGTCTCGTTCAAGAACGGCATCGCCTCGCTGAAGGTCAAGCTCTCCGGGGCACGATGGATGTCGCTCGCGGAAGAGGAGCGACTGTTTGCGCCATGGGACGCCATCTACCGCGAGGTTACCCGGCAGCGGCGCGCGGCCGGCGTCGAAGCGATCCCGCCGATCGACCCGCGCCAGCTGCACACCCAGAACCATGTCGCCACGCTGAAGCCCGACCACGAAGCGCCGCGTTTGCTGCACCTGGCTGCCGCGCCCACTGCGGCTCAAGCGTCGGGTTGAGACGCCGCGGCGGCGTCGCGAAATCGGCCTGTAGAGTCGTCGCACCCTACTGGCAATTGGCGCCCCGGGTTGTTAGACACGGGCGTAACGCACGGTTCCATGTGCCGCGGGAGTTGTCCGCGGCCGGGTGCCGTACCCACGGGGAGATTGAGCATGCGGGCAATGTGGAGTCGGTTGGCACTGGTCGTGTTCCTTAGCGCGGGAGTCGCCGGCTGCGGCGGTGGCGATGACGATGGGGGGCCGCCAAAGGCGACCCGCACGCCGACGGTCGCCACGGCGACGCCGGAGCCGACGGATACCGAAGCGCCGCCGGCCACGGCCACCGCCACGCGCACGCGCACCCGCACGTCCACGGCGACGGCGACGACTCCTCCCGAGGCTACTGCTACGGCGACAGCTCCGGCGACGGCGACCGCGACGGAGGCGGTGACCGATACGCCCAGGCCATCGGCCACGCCGACGCACACCGTGGCCGCAACCGTGACGCGCACGGGGACCCGCCCGCCGACCGCGACGGCGACACCGACCACTGAAGCCACCGCCACGCCGATCACCGATCCGCTGTTCGTGTTCGTCGAACCGCAGGACGGAGCGATGGTGCCGGCGGGTGACGTGGCGGTCGAGATCGGGCTGCCGCCCGACTATGTCGCCGACTCGTTGGTGGTGCGCCTCGACGGCGTGGTGGTCGGGCTCGACGGCGGCACGGCGGCGGCGCAGATCGGCGGCGGCCTGGGCCTGGAGACGGGCACCGTGAGCGGCACCATTGCCGGCGTGGCGCCGGGCGAGCACCGGCTCGACGCCGAGATTCTCGTCGCCCGCGATGAGACGGAGATTCGCGCCGCCACGGCGGTGGAGTTCGAGGCGGTCGAGACCCCCGAGGCGACCAAGACTCCCGACGGAACCCTGACGCCTGGCGTGACCCTGACCCCTGAGGTGACCCTGACCCCCGCGGCGACGGGAACTGCGACGGCCACCGGCACGCCGGTGGCCACGACGACCCCGACCGCGACGGTTACCACGACGGTGCCGCCGACCAACACACCGACGGCCTCGCCGACACCGACCGATGCGCCGGCCCAGGGCTGCGCCGACGCCACGCGTTGCATCGAGCTGCAGCCGGGGGAAAACGATCAGGAAGAGCTGCTCGCGGCGTTGATCGACGCGCAGCCCGGCGACGTGATCGTGCTCGCGGCCGGTACCTACGAGCTCGAAGGGCAGCTCTCGCTCTCCGGCGTCGACCACGTCACCATCCGCGGCGCCGGCATCAACCAGACCCGGCTGTCGTTTGCCAACCAGACCAGCGGCGCCGAGGGCCTGTTGGTCACCGATTCTGACGACTTCACCATCGAGGATCTGTCGCTGCTCGACAGCGACGGCGATCTGCTCAAGATCCTCAACTCCGACGGCGTCATCATCCGGCGCGTGCGCACCGAGTGGACCAACGGGCCCGACGTCGACAACGGGGCGTACGGGTTGTACCCGGTGCAG
>CAYVUV010000383.1:0-40435 GCA_964455095.1 uncultured Binatia bacterium (SeqCode) | reverse complement strand
CGGCGCAGATCGGTGCCAGCCTCTGCGTCCCCGCCACCATCGCCTACCAGCCCCTCGCCGCGCCCGCTGCCGGCCAGGATTTCGTCGCATTGGCATTCGGCGATTGCACGGGCAACTGGCGGCCATGACTTGGAGCGCAGCCAGTTTTGCCCCAAAAATCGCCGTCGTCAGAAGATCACGAAAGCGCGACAGTACGAAGACACGAAACTCTACCTGGTGCCTTTAGATGTGGCTTATCTTTCGTGGTGTCGCTCTTTCGTGGTTTCGTGATTCTCTACGTCGTCCGTGGAACCCCTGAGTGGGAATTGCTCGGCAAAGCCGACGCAGCGACACACCAGGATCCCGCGTCAGGTTCGAAGGGAAGACTTGAAACGCTGGATTCTTCGCGCCCGGCGCGCGATTCTGTGCGCTCACAAGGAGATCCCTATGGCCACCAACATCGACGAAGTCGCCGACGGCATCTACCGCATCAACACCCCGGTCGAGATTCCCGGCGGGCCGGACAAGTTCAGCTTCAACCAGTACCTGATCGCCAGTGACGAAGCGCTGCTCTTCCACACCGGCCCGCGGCAGTTGTTTCCGCTCGTGCGCGAGGCGGTCGGCCGCGTCATGCCAGTCGAGCGGCTGCGCTGGATCGGCTTGTCGCACTTCGAGGCGGACGAGTGCGGCGCGCTCAACCACTGGCTCGCCACGGCACCGCAGGCGGTGGCCGTGTGCAGCCGCGTCGCGGCCATGACCTCGGTCGACGACTTCGCCGACCGCCCGCCGCGCGCGCTGGCCGACGGTGAAGCGCTCGATCTCGGCCGCCACACCGTGCGCTGGTTCGACACGCCGCACGTGCCGCACAGCTGGGAGTGTGGTCTCATGATGGAGAACGCGACGCACACCTTCCTCTGCGGCGACCTCTTCACGCAGCCCGGCGCGGGCGACACGCCGCTCACCGAAGCCGACATCCTCGGGCCGAGCGAGGCGTTCCGCGCCCCGCTCGACTACTTCGCCCATGCGCCGCAGACGGGCGCGACGCTCGAGCGTCTGGCGCGCGAGGCCCCGACCACCCTGGCGTGCATGCACGGCAGCGCCTGGCGCGGCGACGGCGCGGCCCTGCTGCGCGCCCTGGCCGCCAGGCTCTAGCCCGGAGGGACAGCCATGAATGCGATGCCACGCGAAGGGCTCGCGCGCCTCACGCACATCATCTACGCCCTGCACGCCTTCAGCGCCGTGATGGGCGTGATCTCGTCAGCGGCCATCGTGACGGCGTTCCTCACCGGCTGGCCGTCGATCCTGGCGGTGATCCTCAACTACGCCAAGCGCTCCGACGTGCGCGGCACCTACCTGGAGTCGCACTTCCGCTGGCAGATCCGCACCTTCTGGTTCGCGGTCCTCTGGGTGACGATCGCGGTCTTCCTCTTCGTCACCATCGTCGGCATTCCGTTTGCCTGGCTCATCGTCGTGTTCACCGGCGTCTGGGTGCTCTATCGAATCCTGCGCGGCTGGTTGGCGTTGAACGACGGCCGGGAGATCGGGGCGTAGCAGTTCCTCTCCCTCCGGGAGAGGAACCAGATGGAGCGCACCAACTGCTGGGCAAGACCTCTGGTCAGTGTTGCGAGACGCACTTGAAGCACGGCGGCTTCTGACCGGCCGCGCACGGGGCGTCGAGGCAGACACCGAGCGGGCCATCGGGGAGTTGGCACTGCGCGGCGATCGCTGAACAGGCAGCGCTCGTCGGTGTGGACATCGAACCGGCATCGCAGGCGGAGCAGAGGAAGCTCAGTACAACGGCGCCGACCAGCCGTCGTATCACCCGTGCCATGCGATGCTTCCGCCCATTTGGTGCTCTCACGGCGCGCAACCGAGCGGCTCGTTCGATTCGTCGATGCCGATCGGACGGATGCCGAAGATGGGTTGCGGGCAACCGCGCTCGAGAGCGCCGAGGTCGGGGGCGGCGCCGGTGAAGGCGTCGTTGACGTTGGGCAGTGCGAGCCCGGCGTCGACCGCGGCGCTGGTCGGATCGAGCGTGACGTCGGCGGGCGTGAGCGTCGAGGTGTAATCCGGCGGCGGCACGAGACCGTTGGCGAAGATCGGTTGCGCGAGCAGCACGCCGCTCGTCTCCATCCCAGTCGCCTGGAGGGCGGCAAAGCTGGGCGAGCTCACCAGCCCGGCCGGCGGCAGGTTGAAGCGAAAGACACCGTCCGGGAAATAGCCGTTGAAGTCGAAGCGGCCGTGGTCGATCGGGCCGATCCAGTCGGCGACTCGGCCGGGCGGCAGCGCCGGTCCGACGAACAGGTTGTCGGCGATCTCGAAATGGTGGCTGGCCGCCGACGTCACGAGCAGCAAGGCCGTCGCCGGGCTGACGAAGGTGTTGTGGTAGACGAGCACGCCACTCGGGCCGCTGGCGCCACCGAGGCCGTGGAACTTGAGCTGCTCGTGGGCGTTGTTGACCGCCACGTTGCGCAGGGCGTACGCCGGACCGCCGTAGATCGGCTGGAAGCTGATGGGCAGGAAGTTGTTGGTGAAACGGTTGCGCACGCAGCGCAGGTTGCCCTCGCCTTCGTCCAGCTCGATGCCGTTGTCGTACGCCGAGAGCACTTCGTTGCCGTAGAAGTCGAGCGCGCGCGCGCCCTCCTGCGCCGTCTTCAGCGCGTCGCCGAAGCCGACGACCTGGTTGTGGCAGACGACGTGACCGTGCCCCTGGACAAGGATGCCGTCGACATCGGAGTAGGCGCCGTCGTCGTCGAAGTAGACGTGCGGCCAGGTCAGCGGCCCTTCGAGCAGGTTGTCGCAGAGGTAGAAGTCGAGCTGGTCGTCGCGCGTGCCGAAGCCGAGCCGCGTGTCGTGCGTGTGCACGCGCCGCACGACGTTGCCCTCGGCCCCGGCGGTCTGAAAGCGCAAGGCGCGATTGGCGTTGCGCAGCGTCAGCCGCTCGACATGCACGAAGCTGCCGTAGACCTCGAGGACGTTGCACTCGCACGCGGCGCCGTCGAGGATCGCGCCGTCGCGGCTGGCGCCGCGCAGCACGATCGGGTTCGCCGCCGTGCCGCTGGCGTCCAGAACGAACGGGCCGCCGTACACACCGTCGGCCACCTCGATCACGTCGCCAGGCTGCGCGGCGGCGAGGGCCGCGTGCAGCTGCGACGCCGTGCTGACGGGCACGATGTGCGGACTCACCGGGTCGGTCGGCACCGGGCGCGTCGTCGCAGTGAGCGTCAGGGTCTGGTCGACGGGGCCGTCGGGATCGACGGCGTGCAGCTCGATCTCGTAGGACGTCGCCAGTCGCAAGTCGAAGATGCTGCCGGCAAACTGCTCCGCCACCGCGCGGCCCGGCACGGTCTCGGGCCGGACGCGAAAGAGCGGCAGCGCCGCGGTCCAGCTCGGAGCGCCGACGGCGCGGTAGCGAACCGTCACCGACGCATCGTAATCGGCGTCGCCGCTGACCAGGAGCTGCACACCGAGCGCCATCAACGTCGGCCGGTCGAGCAGCGCCGCGCCGAGGTGCAGCGCCGGGTCGGGGCAGGGGAACGCGCTCGCGTTGCTGGCGTCGAGGCGCGCGACCAGGGCGGCGCCGAGGGCGTCTTGCCCCGCGCCGTCGAGGCAGGCGGGGCAGTTGCCGCTGCCGGCGAGGCGCGCGCCGGCGGTGCTGAACTTTGCCAGCGCAGCCAGCTCGCACTCTTCTTCGTCAAAGGCTGGATCGGCGAGCGCAAAGCCGCGGTCACCCGCCTTGCGATGACACTTCCACACTTTGGTCGACAGGTTGCGCAGGTTCTTGGTCACCTTGTCCGCGCAGCGCCGGACATCATCGCTGGCGGGCACGAAGCCCGCCTCGCCGCCGGGCTCGATCGGCGTGGCAGACGTCGCGTCGCAATATGGCCCGCCGTTCTGCGCGTCGAGCCCGGCAAGCAGCGCCGCGCCATCGGTGGCCGCCGTCGCCACAATCGGACTGCTCGCACACGATCCGGAGCTGAGTTGCGCCATCGTCGCGTCGAAGCGCGCCACCGCTTGCGCCTCGCACGCCTCGTCGTCGAACGACACCGGCCGTCCGCCGATGACCGCGTCGTAGCGCGCCTTGGCCTGGCGCCGATGGCATTTGACCACCGACTTCTCCAGCCGCTCGTACGCCCGCGCCGCGGCCATCGAGCAGCCGAGCTGCGTGTTCGTCGGCGGCACACAGCCGGCGTCGTCACCGCCGAACGGTTCGCCAGGACCCGGACCCGGTGCAGCGCCGGCGATGCTCGCCCACAGCGTCGCGATCAGCAGGACCCGGCATCCGTGCTTCATCGTCCGTCATGCTAGTGCAGAGCCTGGCGACCCGCCAGCGCGGAGACGGAACAAGCGCCCGGAACGGCGCTCTGATCGGAGTCGGGGTCGGAATCGGGATCGGGATCGAGGGCAACGAAATCAATTGCGGCCTGTATCGATGCGATCCGCTAGGAACCGTGGAATCCCGGGGACAGGAATCGATTCCGATGCCGATAGCGATTCCGACCCCGCCGGGAGAGGCACGCTCGGCGATGAAAGGAGGTTCTTGTGCAAAGCCGCAAAGCCAGGTGAGGGGAATTCAATTGCGCCGAAGGCCACGGCTAGAAGTTCTACCGTGAGCCGGCCGTCAAAGCCCGGGGTGGCTTCGCCGATGAATTGAATCCCCCTCATCCTGACCTTCTCCCATCCGGGAGAAGGAACTCTCGTCCGATACGTCTCTGGAACTACCCCACGAAGTCACGCTGATCCGAGGCTCAGTCGTCGTCGATTTCGGCGCGCGTCGGGGTGCGCGTCGGCTGGCGCATGGTCGGCGTTCCGGTGCGCACGCGGGTGGCGGTCCGCGTCGGCATCGGAGAGCGCGTCGGGCTGGGCCGCACGGTGGGCGTTCTCGTGCGCATGCCGGTGCGTGTCGCCGTCGGCGCGCGCGTCGCCGTCCGCGTCGGCATCGGGGAGCGCGTCGGGCTGGGCCGCACGGTCGGCGTCGCTGTGCGCGCGCGGGTACGCGTCGTCGTCGGGCCCGGCGGTGGAGTCGGCGTCGGGCTGGGAGAGGCTGTCGCCGCGGCGCCACCGCCGACCGTGACCGACACGGTCCCGAGGTTGGAGTTGATGGCACCGTCCCAGGCGGCATAGGTGAACGCGTCGGTGCCGCTGTACCCTTTGTCGGGGTGGAAGGTCGCGGCGTTGCCGGTGAGCCCGACGGTGCCGTGACCGGGTTGCGAGACGATGCGGAAGGAGAGCGGATTGCCGTCGGCATCGCTGCCGCTGAGCGCCACCGGGCGCGGCGTGTCGAGCGCGGTCGCGACGGTCAGATTGGCGACCACCGGGGCGCGGTTGGGGTTGCGGCTCTCGCTGTTGGGGCCGTTGTGGCACATGAAGCAACCAACCTGAGCCCCGCGCCACAGCACCTTGCTGCCGAAGTCGGTCTGCAGGATGCGATCGGCCTGGGCGCGCGACAGCTCGGTGCCGCGGTAATCGGTGCCGTGGCAGGAGCGGCACTGCGCCGCGCCGCCGTCCTCGGCGGCATCGCCGTGGTGTTCCACCCAGCTGTTGCCGATCGAGTGCATGCCGTGCGGGCCGCCGTTGACGGTGGTGAGCGAGGCGGGATGACAGGTCGCGCACTCGACCAACATGCCGGTGTGCCCCTGCAAGGCGATGTTCTGCAGGTTGTCGTTGCGGTGTGCGGCCGGGTACTCGGCGTGTGTCGAGCCGTGGCAGGCCTCGCACGTCAACCCGCCGTGGCCGGTCGAGAAGCGGTAGAGCGACAGCCCCGGCGCCGGCGTGTCGGGGTTGGTGGCAAACGTGGTGTCGACCGCCTGGCGCACCGCACCGCTGGCCTCGAATACCGAGGTGTAGCGCATGGCGCCGTTGTTGCGCACCGCCGTGCCGGTGTGGCAGTTCTGGCAGGCGGGCTCGTTGAGCCAACCGGTGCGGGTCGGCTTGGCGACGTCGCGCATACTGCCGTGGCAGCTCTGGCACTGCATCGCCAGGGCGCCGTCGGCAGCCACGGCCGAGCCCATGGCGCCGCGCAAGCACCGAGTGACCGAGCCGGGGTGGCAGCGGTAGCAGGCGGTGCGGCCCTGATCGAGGTCGTCGAGCAGGGCATGGGTGCCGTGCACCGACTGGGTGAGCGGCGCGATGCCCGGCAGGCCGCTGCCCGGCAACGCCTCGGAAGCGTGGCAGGTGGCGCAGAGGGTCGCCTTGCCGCGGCTGGCGCTGGCGACCAGGCCGAGCGGATCGTAGCCGGCGGCAGCGAGCGCGTCGTCATAGAGCGACTGGCCCAGGTGGAGGTCGTCGTGCAGCTGGAGCACGTTGCGCCGGTAGTCGATCTCGGGATCGGGATCGAAGGCCCAGCCCGACGGCGGGCGTGTCGCGCCCAGCGTCTCGGAGCCGTGACAGCCCTTGCAGCTCAGCTCGTCGGACACCGGCAGCACGATCTCCGTGCGCGCCAACTCGACGCCGCCCGCGTCGCGCGCCACCAGGCGCATGAGCGGATAGTAGTTCTTGGCGCCGCGGTCGTCGTAGGGCGTGATCGGCACGCCCTCGGCGATGAACCAGTCGAGGGTGGGGTCGAAGCGCATCAGTTGGGGCCCGTTGCCGGCGCCCGGCATGTTGGAACCGGCCAGCCCGACGTTGGCGGGCAGGGTCACGCCGAACATCCCGGGCAGGTACTGCCAGAAGTTGGTCTTGCCGATCGAGGTGGTGTTGATCGAACCGTCCGGATCGGCGGCGCCCTGGTAGGTGACGGTGATGCCGAGCGCGCTCGGGTCGCGAACCAGGCGGCCCTGCGGGTCGATCAGCTGCGCGTGGAAAGTATTGTAGGGCGGCAGGATCGCCCACAGCGAGAAGTCGGCGTCCATGCAGTGCATGCCGAGGTTGTTCCATCCAACCAGGGTCCACTCCTGCGCCGGCGCCGGCGCCGCGGCCGCCAGCACCAACAACGCGACCGCGCAGCCCGCGTACCGTCCGATCTTCCGCTGCCTCGATCCGTTGTCCATCAGATTCTCTCCTCATTCGCGTCGGGCAGCCGGTTGAAGGCCGCGGGGCGCGTCAATGTTCGGGAGGCAAGGCACGCCCGCGGCGACGGGGCGTGCCTTGCTCCCAGGTGGGACTGACGCGGACTAGCGTCGCACGGTGGTCTCGACGGTCTGCGTCTGGTTCGTCGGCACCGGATCGGGAGCGGCTCCCGTGACCGTTGCGGTGCAGCTCAGGACTCCAGTCGTCGCAGGCACGACCTTGATCTCTCGTTCCGCCGTCCGGCCAACGCGCTGCCGCCCGATGGGGCAGGTGACCGTGCCCCCGGCGACCGTGCAACGGCGGGGCATCTCGCCGAAGCGATACGGCACTCCACTGCAGGACATGGTGACCGTCGCTGACAGCGAAGCCGCCGGACCGAGGTTCTTCACCCGAACCCGGTGCATGACCTCTTTCCCGCTCTTCACCCGATCGGGCTCTCGATCGAGCTTGAGCGCGAGATCGGCACTCAGCGTCTCGAGACAATCAACGACGCCGTTGTTGTCAGTGTCGGTATCGGCGGCTCCGCACCCACAAACGGCGGGAGTCGTCTTCGCCGGGTCGGTCGGGCACAGGTCCTGGCAATCGGGCGTGCCGTCGCCGTCGGTGTCGACCGCTGTCGGCGTCACGGCGTTGCACGAGCCGTCGCACTGAGTCGTGCCCTGGGCGACGCTGCCACACGCGTTCGGTGTCGAGTCGCACGCCGCACCGTACCCGGGCGGATTGCCCGGGGTCACCGCGTTGCACGAGCCGTCGCACTGGGTCGTCCCCTGCGCGACGCTGCCACAGGCGTTCGGCGCCGAGTCGCACGCCGCGCCGTAGCCGGGGGGATTGCCCGGGGTGACCGCGTTGCACGAGCCGTCGCATTGGGTCGTCCCCTGCGCGACGTTGCCACACGCATTCGGCGCCGAGTCGCACGCCGCGCCGTAGCCAAGAGGATTCGCCGGGGTCACGGCGTTGCACGAGTCGTCGCACTGAATTGTGCCCTGTCCGACGCCGCCGCAGGCGTTCGGGTTCGACTCGCACACCGTGCCGTACGCCGCCGGAGTGCCGGGCGTCACCGCGTCACACGAGCCGTCACACTGGATGGTCCCCTGTCCGACGCTGCCGCAGGCATTCGGTGCGGAATCGCAGGCGACCCCGTAGCCGGGCGGGTCCACCGGGCAGGCGTCGATGCAGTCCGGTGTGCCATCGCCGTCGGTATCCGTTTCCGGTACCCCGCAACCACACGCGCCCGGATCGGTCTTCGCCGGGTCGGCCGGGCACCCGTCGGCCTGATCGGTGACCTGCATCGTATAGGCCTTGGTGACCTGCACCGCGTCGGCATCACTGGCCGCGATCGTGAAGGAGAACTCCCCCGCCACCGTCGGCGTTCCCGACAGCACGCCGGTAGCCGAATCGAGGCTGAGGCCATCCGGTAAGACGCCCAACGTGACCGCGGTGACGTACGGGGTGTTGCCGCCGACCACGACGGTCCGCGCCGTGTAGGGTTGGTTGAGGTCTCCGTCCTGAATGTGGTCGATCAAACCGAGCACGGCCTCGACGTTGAACCCGGCCATCTGGGCGCCGATGTAGTCGCCCAGAATCGTGACCGTGGCCGGGTCGCATTCGGGCTTGGTGGGATCGGCGACCTGCGGATACTTGTCGCACTTAGCTTCGTTCGTTTCCGGGTCGAACGGGCCGACGTACTTGTAGAACTCGTAGCGGCGGGTGACGACTTCGTCGCCATTGGGCAGGTCTTCATTGGCGCCGGCCAGATCGTTGTTGGCGCCATTGGGGTTGTTGAACTCCGTCTGCATGATCTGCCACTCGATCTCGACCTCGTCCGGCTCGCCGTTCTTCCAGTTCTTTTCGTTGGCATCCGCCGGGTCATCGGACACCAGATCCTTGAGCTCGACCAATTGATTGTTGTGCGACGTGGTGACGATGGACTTGACCCACACGGCATCGCCGAACTCGTACACCGGCGCGGGCGGCGCAGGCGGGGCCAGAATGACCGCCTGGACCTGCGCGACCGGCTGAGCCGGACCGGCGGGGGGGAAGTACACCCAGGTGGGCGTCGCCACATTCACCGCCGGCCCCTGGCTCAAGGTGCCGGACAGGGTTGGGTCGATCAGCCAATGGTAACGAACCACGGTCGGGGCGCCGTAGTAGCCGACGCCGAAGTGCTCGCAACCGAAGTTGACGGACGGGTCCGTGCACTGGTGCCCGTCGGTCGGCAACGGCGGTGCGGACGGAACCGCCGTGAAGGACGAGTAGCTATTCGCGGCGGCGTTGTACTTGGCCGCATAGCGAACGAAGACCCTGGGATGCGCCGGATCTGAATTGTCCTCGGTGATCGTCGGGGCGCCGTAATGGTTCCAGTCGTAGGTGTAGGTGATGTCGGTACTGTGGATGTCCTCCAGCTCGATCTCGAATCCGTGGCACTCGGTGCCGGTGTCGTTGACGACATCGAAGTTGTTCAGATCGCCATACGCCGTGCTGGCCCTGGCGGGGTTGGCGGCAAATACCGCCAGCGCGGCGACGCACGACACCAGGGGGATGAAGCGCCTGGCCCACGATGAAGCATCCATTCTCGTTTCTCCTGTCTGCTTGGCGTTGGCCAAGCGCGAAAGTTCGTGTCGCTGTCTCGACGCCGGCGTGTGTGGTCTGACGGTAAGAGCCTCCACGAGTTGTGTCAACGTAAGCTGGGAAATTTTCCCATACAATTGGTTTACACCGACGGACACGCGCGCTAATGGTCTGGGAATGGCGCGGCAGGAAATCCAGGAGGCATTGCTCAGGGCCGCGGTGGCGGCGGTGCGCGTCTATGGGCGCCGCATGGTGGGCGCCGGCGTCACCTTCGGCGAGCTCGAGGCGCGTCTGCGCGAGGTGTTCGTCGAGATCGCCGAGGCCGAAATTGCCGAGTCTGGCGCCCTGCCGACCGACAGCCGGATCTCCATTCTCACCGGGATCAACCGCAAGGAGGTGCGGCGGATACGTGCCCTCGACCGGAGCACCGCGCCGCGCGTGTTCAGCCGCAGTCTGATCGCCAGCCTGATCAGCCGCTGGGTGAACGATCCGCGCACGACCGACGCCGGCGGCAACCCGCTGCCGTTGCCGTACGACGCCAAGCGCGGCCCGAGCTTCGTCGGGCTGGCGCGCAAGACCACCGTCGACCTCCATCCGCGCGCGCTGCTCGACGTGCTGATCGCCGCGGGAGCCGCGGAGCTGCGCGAGGGAGACATGGTCGCCTTGACGCGTTCGTCCTACGTCCCGCCACACGGGCGTCCGGAGGGACTCGCGATGTTGGCCGACGATCCGCCGGAGCTGATCGAGACCATGCTGCACAACGTGCTGGACGATGCCGAGGAGGCGTGGCTGCAGCAGAAGCTCGCCTACGACAACATCGGCAGCGATGGGCTCGTCCAGCTGCGCGCCGCCTTGCGGAAGGCCGCCGACAAGTTTTTGGCCCAGGCGAACGCACGCCTGCTGCGCCACGACCGCGATCGCACGCCGCGCGCCCCGGGTGGCCAGCGGACCGCCGCGGTGGTCGGGGTCTACTACTTCGAGCAGCCGCACGAATCCGAGAAACAGCGACCAACACCGGGACCGGCGCCTCGCAAGCGCATTCGCAAGAGGAGAGTCACCAGATGAGGCAGAGGAAGACCAATCTCGTATGCGCGCTCTGGGCCGCAGCGGTGATCGCCTACGGTTGCGCCGCCAGCGATGGCGGGCAGAGTGGAACCGGGATCTCGGCGCTGCGCGGGGATGTGATCGCTGTCACGGGGACGACGCTCGGCGTGGCGGACATCCGCGTCAGTCTGCCCGCAGCGGGGCTGACGACCCGCACCGACGCCAACGGGCAATTCGAGCTGCAAAGCAAGACCAGTGGGACGACCGAGCTGCGCTTCGAACGCGAGCGCGATGGGCTTCTCGCCAGTACCGAAGTGGTGATTCCGGCCGGCGGTGTCCTCCAGTTGAATCAGATCGTGCTCGACTCCGACAATGGTGAAGTGCGCCCCGGGCGCCAGGAGGTCGAGTTCGAAGGCGCGGTGAAGACCCTCGACTGCGCGGGGGGAACGATTGTCATCACCGCCAAGGAAGATCAGGAGGGGACCGTATTCACCGTCGAGGTGGCCAGCGCGACCATTCACCGCGGCACCATGCCGCTCACCTGCAGCGATCTGCGCGTCGGCGACTTCGTCGAAGTCCTGGCCCAGGCGACCGGGGGCTCGACGCTGATCAACGCCGACATCGACCTCGAAGACAACGACGACGGGCCCGACGAGCAGAACGTGGAGGTGGAGGGACTGGTCACCGCGCTCGACTGCGCCGGCGGTGCGATTCTGGTCACGCCACAGGAGAGCCAGGCGGCGACCGTGTTCACGGTCGAGGTGGCCAGCGCTACCATTCGCCGCGGCGACCAGCGGCTCGCCTGCGGCGACTTGCAGATCGGCGACCGAGTGCACGTCGTTGCCCTGCTGGCCGACGGCGGCACCCTGGTCGACGCCGAGATCGAGGTGGAAGACGGCGCCGAGGGGGACTGACGAGCGATCGGCGAGGCGGCCCCCTCACTGGTGACTTGCAGCATCAGCTTGTGAAGAGCGGCTTTGCTCGCCTAAGATCCCCGCGCAGGTCGGAGGGGGTGACATGCGCGCAGGGCTCTCTGGTAGATGTCTTGGACTGATCGGCGGCTTTCTGTTCCTCTGTTCAGCACCGCCACCGCTCTTGGCAGGCGCGGGCGACCTGGACGCGGGGTTCGGGGGCACAGGAGTGGTGATCACGACGTTCGGGGCGGGGTACGGAGCCGATATCGCCAACTCGGGCGCGCTGCTGGCGGATGGCAAGCTAGTCGTGGCGGGTTCTGCTGCGAGCGCCGGCGTCCTCGTGCGGTATCTGTCGGACGGTGGTCTCGACACGCAGTTCGGTGAGGCCGGAGTCGCAATCACCGCTGCGACGAGCATTCGCTCTGCAGTCCTAAGATCGGATGGAAAGCTCGTCGCGGTAGCCGTGTTTTCTGAGGGCGCGGCACTGGTTCGCTTCCTCCCGAACGGGAACCTCGACGACACGTTTGGAACGAGCGGCAGAGTGAGGCTCGCGAGCGCGATCGACGTACCCGTCATCAGACTGTTGCAGGGTGATAGGATACTCGTCGCAAGCAGTACTTTTGCCAACGGGGCCGTCACCACGGTATTGGCTCGGTACGATCCCGACGGCAATCCCGACCCGGCGTTTGGTGTGGGTGGGCAGGCCACCTCGACGGAGTTTCAGGTCGGCAGTTTTATTGTCGTTGCGGAGCAGATCGACGGCAAGGTGGTCGTAGGCGGACCGGTCGATTTCTCGACCTTCGGGCTCGTCCGCTATTCGAGCGTTGGGACCCTCGACCCCACCTTCGGCGAGGGTGGGATGGTCACTACCCCGCTGACGGGGTTCATCACCGCGCTGGCGGGGCAGCCCGATGGAAGGCTCGTAGCTGCGGGATACGGGGCGGGGGGGATCCTGCTGCTCGGCTACGACGCGAACGGACATCTCGACCCCAGCTTCGGTATCAACGGCCGCGTGCTCACGCCGCTGGGCAGTGAAGGCGGATCGAGCGGCGCCGCGTCGCTGTTGATTCAGCCGAACGGCCAACTCGTCATCGCCGGACAGATCTACAACGGAACACCCGATCGGGACCCGGACTTCGACTTCCTCCTGGCCCGGTACGACTCCAACGGACTCCCGGACGCCGATTTCGGTGACGGCGGCTTGGTCATCACGCGCTTCGGCCCGACCACCGACATTGCACAAGCGCTCATCCGGCAACCGGACGGCAAGCTGGTGGCGATCGGGTACGCTTCGAAGGGCAGCAGCAACACCGACTTCGCGCTCGTGCGCTACAACGACGACGGCGGCCTGGACAGTAGCTTCGGTACGGAAGGTACGGTCACGACTGGCATCGCGCCGGGCCCCGCGATCGCGCGCGCCGTCGTCCAGCAGGGTGATGGCAGGCTCGTCGCGGCGGGGGGTTCCGCAACCGAGTTCGGCCGTGGTGCGTTTGGTACTCAGTTTGCGCTGGCTCGTTACACGCTTGACGGACGTCTCGATGAAACGTTCGGCAACGCAGGGCGGGTGGAGACGCCGATCGACGGTGGCGGAGCCATGATGAACGCATTGGTGATAGAGCCGAACGGGGGACTGGTGGGCGGTGGCTGCGTCCTCGGCGAGACAGGTGGCGCCTTTGCCCTGGCCCGCTACGATAGTGATGGCAGTCCCGTGGCAACCTTCGGGAACGCGGGCAAGGTGACCACTGCGGTGAACGATTCCGCTTGTATCCAAGCCCTTGCTCGCCAACCGGATGGGAAGCTGGTGGCTGCCGGTTCCAGCTACAGCGGAAACCCATTCAACTTCTCAACCTACTTTGCCCTCGCGCGATACGATTCCGACGGAAGTCCCGACAGCACCTTCGGTGCGGGAGGCATTGTCACCACCTACTTCGGCCCGGGTTTCGTTTCGGTTGCGGGGTTGGTGCTTCAAGGCGACGGGAAGCCGGTTCTCGTCGGCTCGATCCAGGGTCAGTTTGGTGGCGATCTCGCCCTGGTGCGGTACAACAGTGATGGAACACCCGATGAGACGTTCGGCTCCGGCGGAACTGTCACCACCAAGCTCGAGAACTCTTCGTCGGCCGGGTCCGCAGTGCAGCAGCAACCCGACGGACGGCTCGTGGTCACCGGAGCGTCCAACGACGGGGCGTTCCTGGCGCGTTACAACGACGACGGGAGTCTCGACGACAGTTTCGGTAACGGCGGTATCGCGCTGATCGGGACGCCCCCGGGGCAGTGGTTCGGCAACGCGCTGCTTGTCCAACCTCACGGGCAGCTGATCGTTGCGGGCTACGGGCCGGGGAGCGCCATCGCGCTGGCCCGCCTCACCTCGGGCGGCGGGCTCGACCCGGGGTTCGGAATCGGCGGGCTTGTTTCCACACCAGTCGGAGGACGCGATTCGGGAGCGTTTGCGGCCACTGCACAGGCAGACGGCAAGCTCGTGGTGGCCGGATACGGCGACGTGGGTCCCAGCTTCGCCGTTGCACGCTACTTCGCGGGGGTCTGCGGCAACGCCAACCAGGAGCCAGGTGAAGCGTGCGATGACGGCGATCTCCTTGACGACGACGGCTGCGATTCGAACTGCACCGAAACGGGTTGTCGCAACGGCGTCGTGACCAGCGGCGAGCAGTGTGACGATGGCAACTCCATCGACGGGGACGGTTGTGAGTCGGACTGCCGTTTCAGTCCAACGTCGACTCCCACGGACACCGCGACCACCACGCCGACCGCCAGCGAAACGCCCACGCCCACGCCAACCGAAACTCCGACCACGGCCCCCAGCGACACACCGACTCCCCCGTTCACCGTCACGGCGACTCAGGCGACTGCCACGCCAGCGTGCGCGCGCGGCCCCGAAGCGTGCACCCTCACGGCGTACACCATCCCGGAACCGGTGAATGGTATTGTCACCATGAGCCCCCAGGACGTCCTTGCTCTTGCCAATGGACCTGATCCTCAAGTCGCGGCACAGGTCGCGTGCAGCGACGACATCCTGACCGATGGAACGGAGGCCTACCTCTTCTTCGAGCTCACCTGCCCGCCGGGCCACGAGTACGCGCTGACGTGGGAGGGAAGGGCGGCGCCCGACGGCAATGGACAGATCCTCCTCGCAGTCGCAGACGGTACGTATGTTCCGGGCACGGCATGGCCGACCGTTGATATGCGCGATGTTCCGAGCGACGGCGACGTCCAGCAGGTGGTGCACGACCTGGTGCCCGATGCTGCCAACAAGATTTTCGTCCGCGTCAACTCAACCGCTGGACATCAGCGTACCGACTGGTTGATCGCGGTCCCTGCCCCAACCGCTACGCCGACCAGCACCGAGCTGGCGTCGCCGAGCCCCACGAGCACGCCGCCACCAACTGCAACGCCGACCTTCCTCCCGACCGCGACGCACACCCTGCCCCCTCCCAGCAGCACGCCAACCGCCACCGTCACTCCGACGCTCACGCCCATCGGCTGCGGCGGGGATTGCAGCGGCGAGGGGGTGGTGACCGTCGACGAGTTGATTGTCGGGGTGAATATCGCGCTCGGCCGCGCGGCGCTGGACGCCTGCTTCGCCTTCGATCTCAATCGCGACCGCAGCGTCACTGTCGACGAGCTCGTCGGTGCGGTGAGCAGCGCGCTGTGCGGCTGCAATCAGCTCTGTCCCACCGCGGTCCCGACGCGCACGCGGACCCCGTCGGCCACCCGGACCAGGACGACTCCACCCACGGCCACGATCACCCGCATGCCGACGGCCACGCACACGCTGACGCCCATGGCCAGCCCGACGCCGATCATGTTGATCGGACGATATGCCGGCAGCGGGTCCGAATCATACTCCGGTTGTTTGGGCAACGGGACGTTCTTCTTCCAGAGCGTCGTCGTCAACGTAACGCGCCAGACGGGGGCGAGTTTCAGTGGCAAGGTCGACACGATCGACGACGAAGGCCAGCGCGGCTCCTTCAACATCAACGGCACCGTCGGTCTCAGCACCGGGCAGGTCGAGGGCCAGTTCAGCGGCGGCCGCGCCCAGGGCGGATTCTCTGGCAGCATCCAGGGCGACTCCCTCTTTCTCAGCTATTCCGGCACCGTCGAGAACGTCTGCCAGGTGAGCGGCTCGGTCACCGTGACGCGGCAATAGACTGGTAGCGCTTCTCGGCCTGCCGCGGGCGGCGGGAACGAGAAATTTCTTGCTTGTAAAACTCGCGGTATGTTAGCCGTAAAGCTCTCGCTGCGTGGTTGCAGCGGGAGGGGGGGAACACGGTGGCCATCGTTCGGGATCCGATCGACTGCGCTCCGCACGCACGCACAGGGAATTGCTGTGGCGCCGTCCCCACGGGAGGAAGCTGCTCCTAAAGGAGGGATGACATGGCCGGCCTCGGACGCACTCGCTTTGCACTCATCAGCCCGAGAACGCTGCTGCTCCTGACGCTGGCCATCGGCGCCAGCGTCGCTCTGGCATTGGATCAACCCGATCAGTTGGTCACCGGGAAGAAACTGCTGATCAAGACCGATGCCAACGATACGTCGAAGAACAAGCTCGTCTTCGTCTCCAAGGACACCAGCTTCGACCTTCCCAACCTGTCGAACGACCCGACCGTCAACGGCGCGGTACTGCGGGTCAAGGATCTCGGCGGGACCGCCGGGTCGATCACGCTGTCGCTGCCGGCCTCGCGGTGGTCCACCATCGGCGGTGGATTCAAGTACAAGGGGCAGCCGGGCGATCCCTGCAAGACGATCAAGATCAAGGACGACAAGCTGATCAAGATCGTCTGCAAAGGCGCGAGCGTAAACCTGTCGCCGCCGTTCTCGGGCGCGCCGGCGCTCGGCCTGACGGTCGGCACGGCGTCCGTGCGCTACTGCGCGACGTTCACCGGCACCCCTTCCAAAAACGAAGTGAAGCCGAACGGCAAAGGGTCGTTCAAGAAGACGGACGTGCCAGCGCCAGTCGCCTGCCTGAGCTGCGGCGACGGCACCGTCGATGCCGGCGAGCAGTGTGACGACGGCAACAACCTCGACGGCGACTGCTGCTCGGCCGCGTGCACGTTCGAGACCAACGGCAGCCCCTGCACCGACGGCAACGCCTGCACCGGCAACGACGTCTGCAATGGGGCCGGAGCGTGCGGCGGCGGACCGGTGTGCGGCAACGACGTTCTCGAAGCCGGTTGCGGCGAGCAGTGCGACGGCACGGCCGACGGCGCGTGCCCGGATCGCTGTCAGGCCGACTGCACGTGTCTGCCACTGCCGACCTGTGACGCCGATCCGAGCCGCGTGCTGTACGCGGGCGATCCCGGCAGCGGCGCGTGCCACGCGTACGACGACAATCAGGTCCTGTGCGAGCAGGCGTTCCACCTCGGCGGCGGCGGCGTCGCCTCGTGCTTCTACGACACCGACACTGGCGAATGCCGCGGCTGCGGGCCTTCGAACCAGGCGGAAGGGCTGTGCATGAACAGCTGTCGCCCGGTCGACTGCATCGGCGATCCGACGCGTACGATGTTCGCCGGCGGGCCGCAGAGCGGCGCCTGTCAGAACTACGGCCTCATCGCCGGGACGGCGAACTGCGAGCTGGCGTTCCACGTCGGCCAATACGGCGTCGCCACGTGTTACTACGACAGCGACGCCGACGAATGCCGCGGCTGCGGCCCGCAAAATCAGGCGGACGGCAACTGCGTCAACACCTGCGCCGCCTGCGCCGAAGACCCATCGCGCACGGTGTTCCTCGGCGGCCCGCAGACCAGTGCCTGTCACGAGCTCGACGGCAATCAAGCCGCGTGCGAACAGGCCTTCCACAAGGACCAATGCGGCCACCCGACCTCGTGTTACTACGATGTCGGCAGCGACGAATGCCTCGGCTGCGGGCCGAGCAATCTGAGCGACGGCCTGTGTCGCAACACATGCGCCACCGGGCCGGTCACGTGCACCAACGATCCGTCGCGGACCATCGATGCCGGCGGGCCAGAGACCGCCGCCTGCCATCAGTTCGACGGCGATGCCGCCACCTGTCAACAGGCTTTCCACCGCTCGGCGGGCAATCAGACGACCTCGTGTTACTACGATTTCTCCAACGACGAGTGTAGGGGCTGCGGCCCGAACAACGAGTTCAACAACGAATGCATCAACACCTGCGTCGCGGGACCGGTCACCTGCGCGCAGGACCCGTCGCGCACGATGTTCGCCGGCATGCCCAACTCCCAGGCATGTCAGGAATTCGGCCTCAGCGCCGGCACGGCGGCCTGCGAGACCGCCTTCCACATCGGCCAGGGCGGCGTCGCGTCTTGTTACATGGACGGCGTCGACTGCCGCGGCTGCGGACCGGGCAACGAAAGCAGCGGCGAATGTCAGAACACGTGCACACAGGGACCGCCGAGCTGCAGCGCGGATCCGACCCGCACGATCTACGCCGGCGGGCCGAACACGCAGGCCTGCCACCAGTTCGACGGCGATCAGACGTCGTGCGAGCAGGCGTTCCACCGCGGTCAGTCGGGCATTGCCTCGTGTTATTACTCCTTCGGCGACTGCCTCGGCTGCGGACCGAGCAACCAGAGCGGTGGCGAATGTACGAATACCTGCAACCCCGCGTCGTGCCCGGGTGACGTCACCCGCACGATCTTCGCCGGTGGTCCGCAGAACAGCGCCTGCCACTTCTTCGATGGCAATCAGGTCAACTGCGAGAAGGCCTACCATCTCGGCAGCGACGGCACCGGCATCTTCGTTTCCTCCTGCTACTACGACACCGACGACGACGAGTGCAGGGGCTGCGGCGCCAGCAACCAGGACGCTGGGGAGTGCGTCAACACCTGCCCGGTCTGTCAGAACGATCCGTCGCGCACGGTGTTCACCGGTGGGCCAGGCCCGACGACTGCCTGCGAGTTGTTCAGCGGCAACCAGGCGGCGTGCGAGACCGCCTTCCAGTACGACGATTACGGGCACGCGACGTCGTGCTACTTCGTTTCCGGCGACTGCGAACCGTGTGATCTGAACAATTTCGGCAACGGCGAATGCCAGAACACCTGCGTGGTCGGGCCGCCGACCTGCCAGAAGGACGCAACGCGCACCATCTTCGCCGGCGGCCCGCAAACTGGTGCCTGCCAGCAGTTCGACGGCGACCCGGTCTCGTGCCTGAAAGCCTTCCACCGTGGCCAATACGGCGGGATCGCGTCGTGCTTCTACGAGTCCTTCGGCGACAATTGCACCGGCTGCGGTCCCGGTCAGTCGGGAGGCGACTGCCTCAACACTTGCCAACACGGGGTGCCAGCCTGTACGCAAGATCCGACTCGGACGCTGTTCGCCGGCTACCCGAACAGCTCCGCGTGCCACGTGTTCGACAACAACCAGGCCGGCTGCCAGATGGCGTACCACCTCGACCAGGCTTACAACGCGGCCTCGTGCTACTACGACAGCGATACCGGCGACTGTAACGGCTGCGGTCCGAACCACCAGCAGAATGGCGACTGCCTCAACACCTGCGCTTCCGGGCCGGCGAGTTGTGACGGGGATTCTTCGCGTGTCCTGTTCGGCGGCGGTCCGGAGACGGGCGCCTGTCAGAACTTCCTGACCGAGGCATCCTGCCTCGCGGCCTTCCACGTCGGCCAGTGCGGCGTGGCCTCCTGCTTCTGGGACGGCAGCTGCCGCGGCTGCGGGCCGAACAACGAGGGTCAGGCGGAATGCTTCAACACCTGTCAGGCGCCACAGTGAGAGAGAATCAGCAATTGAGGAGGAGAGGTTCGATGCTCAGCAGAGTTGGAGAGTCCGTTGCGATAGCGGCCGTGTTGGCCGCGGCCTTCGCCGCCAGCCCCGCGCACGCGGTCAGCAACTGCAAGGCGAAGCTGTTCAAGAAGACAGGCGAGATCCGCGTCAGCGCCGACGGCATCACCGGTACTGTCCTCTGGGGCGGCGCCGCCGGACAGGAAACCAACGCCTTCGCCGACGCGGGCACCTGCGTCGCCGCCGGTGAGGCGAGCAATTGTCACCTCGGCGCACCCGGAAGCGCCGAGGAGATCACACCGCCCGAGCTCTGCGAGGTCTTCCTCGCCGATGACGGCGCCAACACCTGCTCCGCCTACATCAAGGGCTGCACGCCCGGGTTGCGCGAAGGCAGCGTCGGCCCATCCGGACCGGCCGGCCCCTCCGGACCGGCGGGACCGAGTGGTCCCGGTGGCCCCAGCGGACCGCAGGGTCCGAGCGGACCCGGGTCGTCGGCATCGCTCAGCTACGACACGTGTACCGGTCCGTCGAACAGCGGCGCCGGCGCGTCCTCGTCGTGCACCGCGATCTGCAGCTCGGGCACCATCGTCGGCGGCACCTGCGCCAATCAGACCAGCACGCCGCAGTTCGTGCAGTCATTCATTGCCGACCCGGGTACGAACACGCAGTGGTCCTGCACGGTGAAGAACCAGAACGCGGCGAGCGGTGCGATCCAGGCACTCGGCACCGCGATCTGCATGACGCCCTGAACCAGACGCGATCGCCTGGGCTGGAGCTCGCGGAATACACCGCGATGCTCCAGTCGAGGCGGATGCGCTCGTTGGATTGCGCTGCTTTCAGCCCAGGTCGCGCCGCATCACCACCCGCAGATCCGGCGGTAGCCCGCGCCGGGCCTCGCTATCGACGACCTGGCGCAGTGCCGGCGTCAACGGCCTGTCGTCCTGCGCCCGAAAGCCCAGACGGGCATAGAAGGGCATGTTCCACGGGACGTCGCGAAAGGTCGTCAGGGTCACTGACGCGTACCCGCGCGCGCCGGCCCACTCGATCAGCGTGCGCACCAGCGCCGTGCCGATGCCGCGGCGCCCGTGGTCGGGGTGGACGTCGAGCTCGTCGAGGTGCGGTTGTCCTTCGATGATCTCGACGTAGGCGAAACCGACCGGCACATCGTTCCCGTCCACGGCGACCCACAGCAAACCCGCCGCGTGACACTCGGCAAAGTCCGCCAGCGTGGTGGCGTCACCCAGGGTCGCCGCGCCCAGACCGACTTCGGCGAACAACTTCGCCGCCTCGCGCTCGACGGTCTGCAGGGCGCCAAAGTCCTCGCGACGGGCCTGACGGATCCGGTACGGCGCCGGGAGCATGGGCGATATACTTCTGGTCTGCAGGCCACCGAGTCAACCGCACCCAGGCTTTGGCCGGCAATTGGAGCGGTCCTTCTGGTTCCCTCCGTCGGACATCTCCCCCTCCTTTCCAAGGAAGGGGTTAGGGGGAGGTCGCTCGGTCGCTCTTGGATAGCGCTTCTAAAAGCTACCTCCCCTGGCCCCTCCTTGGAAAGGAGGGGAACCGGAGTCCGGGAGAGGAACTCGTTTCGCGAATTGCCGGGCAAAGCCACCGAAGCACGCTTGTCACCCCGATCCTCATCTCACCGTTCTCAGTTCTGAGAATCCGGGCGCCCGTTTGCCAGTGACCGCCGTGGGCGATTGCTTGGCAGCCCGGATGCTCCACCAGGTGGAGCGTCCGCGCTGCGGACCAGGGCTCTCGGCGGAAAGTGGTGTGCGCCATGCGCGACTATGATGCGATCGTCATCGGCTCGGGATGCGGCGGGCTCACCGCGGCGCTGGCGCTGGCTCGCGCCGGGCGCCGCGTGGCGGTGCTCGAGCAGCACTATCTCCCTGGCGGCTACAGTCAGTCGTTCACGCTGAAGGGGTTCCGCTTCAGCCCGGGTGTGCACTATGTCGGCGCGCTCGGCCCCGGCGGCGGGCTGCGCCGCATCTACGAGGGGCTCGGGGTCGCCAACGATCTGGTGTTCTTCGAGCTCAATCCGGATGGCTACGATCGCGTCGTCGTCGGCAACGACCGCTTCGATATCCCCAAGGGCAAGGAGCGCTTCGCCGCCAAGTTGAAGCAGCGTTTTCCCGCCGAAAGCGACGGCATCGATCACTACTTCGACGTCGTCGGCCGAATGGTCGACGAGCTCGGCTACGCCGCGCCCATCCACACGCTCGGCGACGCGGCGAAGTTGGCGGTGCACATGCCGACCGTCCTGTTGCACGGCCTGCGCCCGCTCAGCCACTTCCTCGACCGCTGCACGGCCGATCCGCTACTGCGGGCGATCCTCTCGATCCAAGCCGGCGACCACGGCATGGCGCCATCGCGGGCGCCGACCGCGCTGCACGCGGGCCTGCAGGGCTACTACTTCGACGGCGGCTGCTACCCGCGCGGTGGCGGGCACACCATTCCCGAAACCCTCATCCGGCACCTCCAACGCCATGGCGGAGAGATCAAACTGGGCACCGAGGTGGATCGCATCCTGATCGAGAACGCCACCGCCCTGGGCGTCCGACTCGCCGACGGGCGCGAGCTGCGCGCCGACCTCGTCGTGTCGAATGCCGACCCGGGGGTGACCTGGGGCCGGCTCGTGGGACCGGAACACGCCGGCTGGCGTTTGCGCCATCGCATCGAGCGCCTGCACTATTCGGTGTCGACGCTCAGCTTGTTCATGGCGGTCGACATGGATCTGCGCGCCGCCGGCGTCGACTCCGGCAATATCTGGTTCAGCCGCACGCCCGACATCGACGCCGCCTACGAGCTCGCCGAGCGCCGCGAGCTCACCGGCCGGGAAGAGATTTGCGGCCTGTTCTTCAACGCGACGACGCTGAAGGACCCCTCGATGCGCAGCGACGGGCTGCATACGGTCGAAGCGATGGCCATCGCCTCGATCGAGCCGTTTGCGCGCTGGCAGGGGAGCCGGCCGGCGGAGCGCGGTGCGGATTACGCGCAGCTCAAAGCCGACCTCAGCGAGCGCATCCTCGACGCCGTCGAATGCTTCGTCCCCGAGCTGCGACAGCACACGGTGTTCCGCGCCCTCGGCACGCCGCTCACCAACGCGCACTTTCTGCATGCGACGCGCGGCGGCATCTACGGCACCGAGAAGACGTTGGGCAACCTCGGTCCGTTCAGCTTTCCGGTCGAGACCCACATCCACGGCCTCTTCCAGTGCGGCGCCAGCACCATCGCGCCGGGGATCAACGGGGTCACCAACTCCGGCCTCAACGCCGCTGCCGCTGCGCTCGGCTGCCCGCGCGACGACCTGCTGACCGCGACCGGGCAGTCGCTGCGCATCTATCCGGCCGACTCCCCCGCCGCGTGGCCGGAGGACCTGCAGCCGCAACGAGGACACATCACGTGACCTGGCCACCGCGTCGTTTGAATGAAGGGCCGGGCCCGAACGTCCTAGAGCGCAGCATGTCGGATCTTCCCCGGCCGTCCGTGCCTTTCGGCCTCCCGGCCTTTCGCCGCCCTGGCGGCCGATCGATACGCCTCTTCCCAGCCTTACTGCTCGCTCTGCCTGCCTTCGCGGCCGCGGCGCAGGCCGTCTCGGTTCAGGGCGCGGCCACGGTGCGCTTCAGCGCCAGCTCGACGCTGCACGACTTCGAGGGCTCCGCCGCACCGGTCGCCTTCGCGCTGGCGCCGGACGACCGCGGCCATTGGGCAGCCGATGTGGAAGTGCCGGTCGCCGCCCTGCAGACCGGCAACGCGCGGCGCGACGACAACATGCGCGCGATGCTCGACGCCGAGACCTTTCCGGTAATTCGCGCATCGTTTCGCGACATCGATCCCGACGCCGTGCGCGCCAGCGGCGAGCTGCCATTCGCCCTCAGCATCCGCTCCGTGTCGCGGCCGATCCGCGCCACGGTGACCGATTGGACCCAGGTCGACGACAACGAGCTGCACTTCGACGTCCAGTTCCCGCTCTCGCTCGCCGACTTCGCCCTCGCGGCGCCGGGTCTCCTCTTCATCCGCGTCGGTGACGCCGTGCAGCTCACCGTGCACGTCAGCCTCCGGCGCGCGTAGCGGCGGCGCTCCGACTCCCTCCCATGCGCCCCCTGATCCGATTGCTCCCGCTCATTTGGCTCTGTGCCGCGCCCGTGCTCGGACAGAGCCCCACACTGGCGCCGGCGCTGGCGCCGCTGCTCGACGGCGGCGCCGATCGGTTGATCGCGCGCGTCGAGGTGCCGTCGGCGGCGCGCAAAGTCGGCGAGGTGCGCCTGCTGCGGCGCGGCGATGCCGACGTCGTGCAGACGCTGCTCTACACCAAGGTCCTGTCCCAGGTGGTCGGCGAGATCCGCAAGAAGGAGCTCGCCAACTGGCCGCCCGGAAACGCCGGCAACGCCGACGCGGTGCGCTATGCTGACGCGCTGGACGCCGAGCGGCAGCGCATCTGGAGCGAGCAGCCGAAGGACGAGAAGCGAGCGGACCGCCGGCAGAAGATGCTGATCGAGTTCGTGCTCGACGACCGGCACGCGCTCGTGGCGCTCGGCACGTTCGACATGGACGAGTCGGGCGAGATGCCGCGGCTGACGGCGCGCCGGCCGCGCGTCATCCTCGAACCCGCGCGCGACTACGTGCAGCGCAACATGCACCTGATCGCCGCCGACTCCTTCGGGCGCGATGGCGCCGAGCTCGACGCCCTGCTCGGCCCGCTCGATCGACTCAAGACAGGCGCGCGGCCCCACGCCGCGCCGGAGGGAAAGTAGGGACCATGTACGACACACGACAGCGCTCGATCGCGCTGGCCTACGGAGTGGCCTGCCACCTCGGCTTTGCCCTCGGCATCGCGGCGATGGTGGCGAGCCTCTACACGGGAATGACGCTCGGGCGCGGCCCCTTCACCGGCGCGACGGGCTGGGCGTTCGATCTCGCCCTGCTCGCCCAGTTCGCACTCGTGCACTCCTTTCTGCTCAGCGCCCGCGGGCGGGCGCTGCTGGCACACCTCGCCCCGGCGGGGATCGGTGGCGAGCTGCGCACGACGACGTTTGCGTTGATCGCCTCGCTGCAGCTGCTGCTGACCTTTGCCGCGTGGTCGCCATCGGGCACGGTGTGGTGGGAGCCGCACGGCGCCCTGCGCGCCATCGTGTCGATCACCTATGGTGCCTCCTGGCTCTTCCTGCTCAAAGCGATGGCCGATGCCGGCCTGCCACTGCAGACCGGCTTCCTCGGCTGGTCGGCGGTGGTGCGCGGGCGCGCGCCGCAGTACCGCGACTTCCCGGCTCGCGGCACCTTCCGCTACATGCGCCCAACCGATCTACCTCGCCTTCTCGCTGACGCTGTGGACCGGCCCGGTCTGGACCCCGGACCATCTGCTCATCGCCACCGGGTGGACGCTGTATTGCGTCCTCGGCGCGTTGCTCAAGGAACATCGCTATCTCGCCTTCTACGGCCCGCGCTTCGCGCGCTATCGATCCCTCGTCCCCTACTGGTTGCCGACGCTGCAGAAGCTCGACCCGCGCCTGCTCGACCAGCCGAGCGCGCAGTAGCCTCCCGCGCTCTCGTAGCCGGGTGAGATTGTGCGGCATGGTGAGCCGCCACCCGCGCGCCAACCGTTGAGACTTCCCTCCGCGTCGCCTGCCGATCGGAAGGTAGCTGTAGTTGTCACGGTCGAAATGGCCCCCGGCCTCTGACTGCTTGCTAGCCGCGCCGAGCCCGTTCGTGATAACGGAACGGGACCACTAGACCCTTTGTGGGGGGGGCCATGAAGAGAATCTGTGCGGGTCTCACGCTTATGCTGTTGGCGGGCTGCGTCCTATCTCCTGCATCGGCGTACGCCAACAACCGGGTGCTGCACATCGCGCTCGACGCCACGATCACCGAGCCGCAGATGGGAGCGGTCGGTCTCCTGGCCAGGGATCTCTTGAGCGACGAGCTCACGACCGAAACGTGGAAGCGCAAGACCACGTGCGTCGCCCGCGCCAAGCTCGGCGCCGATCTCACCTACACCAAGGTTCCGGGAGACGCGATTCAGGTCTCGGGCGCCATCGTCTTCTACGAGGGACGGCGGTGTCGCGATACGGAACGGGCGCGGCAGATGGTGGACGTCAGAGTGGAGCCGGACGGGCAGGTGAACTTCCCGATCGACATCGCGGCACCCGGCGACGACCGTGCCACGGGTGTGCTGGTGTTGCGGAACGAGCGGCCGAGTTGCACTGGCCGACACGTGCGCTTTCAAGCGCATATGTTCATCGAAGACGAGGACGTCATCAGCAAGAGCGAGTTCGGCGATTTCGAATCGGAGCAGGTCTCGCTGTTCGTCGAGCCCGGAGACATTGCAGGCATCAAGTTCGAACGGTGTGTAGACGGTGAAGTCGTCGGGCAGCTGCTGACGAAAATCTCGGAGGTCACGGCCGACAGCGTCGTCTTCGACGAGATCCTGGTTCTCCTCGAGGGCGACTCGTGCAATACCGACGACGAAGACGACACCAGACGGCGCCGGTATGTCGTCGCCTCCGGAGACTCGATAACGAGGGAGATTCGAGCTGAAGACTTTGGCGACCAGGTCATCGCAACCGTCCACCTGGAGAACCACGGTCAGGCGTGTTGGGCCGAGGTGACGTCGGCACCGTTCGTAATTTCGTCGCCCTATCTTGTCCTCGAGAACATTTGCGGCGACGGCATCGTGCAGAGACGCGAGCAATGCGACGAAGGGCGTGCCGTCAACGGCACACCGAGCTCGTGCTGCACGCAGATGTGCAGGTTCAGAACCGCCGGTGAAGTGTGCCGTGCCAGTGCCGGTGCGTGCGACATCGAAGACGTCTGCTCGGGCCAAAGCAGCGCCTGCCCGGACCGTATCCAGCCACAGGGCCACGTGTGCCGCGGCCTCGCGACCGTCTGCGACGTGGCCGACACCTGCTCCGGTCAGAACACCGCCTGCCCCGACGCGCATGCGCCGGACATGACTCTCTGCGACGACGACGGCGACCGATGCAACGGAGACGCCACGTGTCAGAACGGAACCTGCGTCCAAGGGATGGCGCTCGATTGCCGCTCGGTCGATAACGACGCCTGCACCTACAACCGGTGCGACCCGCGGCTGGGTTGTCAGGTGCCTGCCGTCAGCATTCCCGGTTGCGATCCATCGCAGGCCCGGGAAGTGATCGTCGGCGGCGCGGCGAACTTATGTCTCGGCGGCAGCGGCGATGCGAACAACGTTTGCGTCGTCACCGCGGGTAACGTCAGCCTGAGTATCCCGCCGAACACCCTGACCACACCGACTGCGATCACCGTCGCTCCCCTGACGCTTCAGGGATGCGCGCCCTGTAGCGGGCCTGGGGTGTGGTCCCTGCAGGACCCACTGGCGCGAGTCGCCAGCTGCACCAAGCTCATGCCCGAGGGCCTTACGCTCAACCCACCCGCAACCCTCTCCCTTGGATGGACGACCAGCGGCGATTGCAACTCGCGCTTCTCGTGCCCGAATCAGAACACTATTCGCGAGGGACGCATCCTGGTCTATCGCGACAACCAGGCGGCCGTGGAACAGTGCAGCACACAGACCTGTCCCGACTCGCCGACTTCGCACTCGTGTCTGATCCCGGCCAACTGCTGTGCCACCTCGGGCTGTGCGACCGATGATGTCGTGTGCGATCCCGGTGCCAACAGATGGATCTTTCGCAACCTGCGGCAGTTCTAGCTGGTTGGCTTCGGCGAAGCCTCGCCGCCCGGCGCGCGCCGTGCCTTTCGCTTCCTATTTCTTAGGAACATGGTGTAGTTTCCGCCGCCGTCTCAACGGAGGCCGGCGTATTCAACCGAGGCGATAGGGAACAATTGCGGAACGCAACAGGTCGCTGGAGGGAAAGGCTGATGAGGCGTCAATCCTGGAACGTGTTCACGCACGTCATGGTGTTGCTCACAGCCGTGGAGTGGGACGCCGCACCGGCCCGGGCGCAGAGTCCTGACTTCCTCACCCAGCAGGCCTATCTCAAGGCGTCGAACACCGACCCGGAGGATGTCTTCGGCGCCAGCATCGTGGTCAGCGGCAACACGCTGGTGGTCGGCGCGGAGGGAGAAGCCAGTGGGGCGACGGGGGTGAATGGAGATCAGACCAGCAACTCGTCCATTCAGGCGGGCGCCGCCTATGTGTTCGTCCGAGACGGCGCGACGTGGACTCAGCAAGCGTATCTCAAAGCCTCCAATACCAATGCGGTGGATTTCTTCGGCAGGAGTGTCTCGATCAGCGGAGACACAATCGTCGTCGGGGCACCATCTGAATCGAGCGCTGCGACCGGGGTGAACGGCAATCAGAACGACAGCGGAGCGCCGTTTGCCGGAGCGGCGTACGTGTTCGTGCGCACCGGAACGACGTGGACCCAACAGGCATACCTCAAGGCGTCCGATACCGAAGAGAACGATTTCTTCGGCAGCACGGTGGCGGTGAGCGGAGACACCATCGTCGTCGGAGCAACCGGCGCGGATCCCGGTGGAGCCGCCTACGTGTTCGTCCGCACCGGCACCACGTGGAGCCAGCAAGCGCTGCTGACCGCCTCCAACGCCGAGGCCGGCGACATCTTCGGTGAGGGCGTCACCGTGAGCGCGGACACGATTGCGGTCGGCGCGGCCGGAGAAGACAGTACGGCGACGGGCGTCAACGGCAACCAGGCCGACAACACCGGCTTTGCGTCGGGTGCGGTGTACGTGTTCGTGCGCAGCGGCACGATGTGGACCCAGCAGGCGTATATCAAAGCCTCCAACACCGATGACTCGGACGCGTTTGGCGAAGCGGTGGCGTTGGACGGGGAGACCCTGGTCGTCGGGTCACTCGGCGAGAGCAGCAACGCCACCGGCGTCAACGGTGATCAAAGCGACAACTCGGCGGACCGCGCCGGGGCGGCCTACGTCTTCGTCCGCGACGGCACGACGTGGAGCCAGCAAGCGTACCTCAAGGCGTCGAACACCGAGTTGGAGGATTTCTTCGGCGCCAGCGCGGCCATCAGCCAGAACACCATCCTCGTCGGCGCCTACAACGAGGGCAGCGCCGCACGGGGAGTCAACGGCGATCAGGGCGACAACTCCGCGCCCGGTTCCGGGGCGGCGTATCTGTTCTCGCGCACCGGCACGACCTGGACCCAAGCGGCGTACCTCAAAGCATCCAACACCGACATCGACGACAACTTCGGCTTCAGCGCGGCGTTGAGTCCGGGAACGGTGGTCGTCGGAGCGCCTCATGAAGCCAGCAACGCGACCGGCGTCAACGGCAACCAGGCCAACAACGATGCCGTCTTCGCGGGAGCGGTCTACGTATTCGGACCCGGAGCCGTCGGAGTCCCGGCCCTCGGCACGCTTGGACTGGTGCTCTTGACCCTGCTTCTCGTCGCCCGCGCGTTGGTCATGCTGTCCGGCGGTGATCGGCCTCGCACCAGCGCCAGCGCGTAGACTCGCTCCGTACCCCACTCCGGGGGGCACTATCGCACGCCTGGGAAAGTAGTCGGCAGCCCGGCGGCGCGGTTGGGAACCTCAGCCGCACCTTCCGGGTACGCCCTGCGCCACTGCATCGGCCCTCGGCATGGCCTCGATCTTGGACATTCGAGCCACAGCCCATGACCCGACCCTTTTGCACACACGCTCCCTCCACAGTGAGCAGGGCATGACCGATCCACACGCCCGCCTGTCGGGAGAAGACCTCACCTTCTGGTGGCTCGATTCGCCGGCGCAGCCGACCACCATGGCGATGCTGATGGTGCTCGACCGCGCGCCGGACGCAGCCCTGCTGCGCAGCGCCTTCGAGCGCGCCGTCGAGGCGGTGCCGCGTCTGGCCCAGCGGGTGCGCGACGCGCCGCTCGATCTCACCCTGCCGCATTGGGAAGACGATCCGACCTTCGATCTCGACTACCATGTCCGCGTCCACACGCTCTCCGGATTGGGCGACCTCGACGCCTTGTGCCACGAGATCGCCCCCGCCTACGAGACCCCGTTCGACCGCTCGCGGCCGCTGTGGGAGGCGCGCATCTATCACGGCCTGGCGCCCGGCAATCGCGCCGCGCTGTTCTTCAAGCTGCACCATGCCGTCGCCGACGGAGTGGGCGGCAATGCCATCTTCGCCGCGATGACTGATGCCGGGCGCGAAGCCGACGTGCCGCCGCATCACCGGGCGGCCGGCGCCGGGCGCTGGCCGCCCGAGGCGACCGGGACCCGCTTGCTCGAGGCGCTGCGCGATCGCGTCGAGCTCGACATCGGCCGTGCCGGAACGGCGGCGCGCGCGGTCGTGGATACGCTGCAGCATCCGGAGCGCATTCGCCGCGCCTTTGCGGCGCTGCGCAGCTTCGTCGAAACGGCGCGCTTCGACAGCCACTCGCCTTTGAAAGCGGCGACCGGGCGCGCCCGGCGGTTGACTCTGGTGGCGCTGCCGTTTGCCGAAGTGCGCGCCGTCAAGCGCGCGCTCGGCGGCAGCATGATCGACGTCATCCTCACCGTCATGACGCGCGCCATGCGCGCCTGGCATCGGGCGCACAAGCTGCGCGTCGCGGAGCTGATGACGCTGGTGCCGGTGAACCTGCGCAAGCCGGAAGACTGGGTCGAGCACGCGCATGTCGGCAACGTCGCCACCGGCATCCTGGTTCCGCTGCCCATCAACATCGCCGACCCGCTCGCCACGTATCGCAAAGTGCGCGCCCGCATGGAGGCGAAGAAGGCGGACCCGTCGTCGGACGCCGCGCCGGTGCTCGCCGAGGCGTTGAGCGTGCTGCCGCGCCGCTTCGTCACCTGGCTCAGCGAAGCGACGTTCGGCGGCATCGACTTCATCGTCACCAACGTCCCCGGCATCATGGTGCCGCGCTACCTGGCCGGGGCCGAGATCACCGCCGCGTATCCCTTCGCGCCCGTCGCGCTCGGCAGCCCGGCCAGCGTGGCGCTCTACGGATACCGCGAGCATCTGTTCATCGGCCTCAACACCGACCAGGCGACCATGCCTGACACCGATCGCTTCGAGCGCATGATCCGCGCCGCGTTCAAGGAGCTGCAAGCGGCGGCCGCGAAGAAGGTCCGCCGAGCCCCCAAGCCGCGCCCGACCGCCGCGGCACGGGTGCCGCGGAAAAAGAGGAGAGCAAATGGACTTCGCCGTACCTGAAGAGATCGAGCGTCTGTGCGCGAGTATCGACGCCTTCATGCACGAGCACGTCTACGGGCTCGAGCGCCTGCGCGGCGCCGCCCGCCTCGACGAGGCCGGCCCCGCCTATCCGCCGGCGGTGGCGGCGGTGCAGGCCAAGGCCAAAGCGCTGGGGTACTGGGCCTTCCATCTCCCCGTCGAAGCCGGCGGCGCCGGGTTGCCGTTCATGCACTACGTCTTCGTCAACGAAATACTCGGGCGCAGTCCGATCGCGCCGCTCTGCGTCGGCTCGCAGGCGCCGGATTCCGGCAATGCCGAGATTCTCTGGCGGCACGGCAGCGCGGAGCAGAAGGCCCGCTGGCTGGCTCCGCTGGTGGCCGGCGATATTCGCAGCTGCTTTTCGATGACCGAGCCCGAGGTGGCCGGGTCGGACCCGCGCCTGCTGCGCGCCAGCGCCGTGCGCGACGGCGATCACTACGTCGTCAACGGGCACAAGTGGTTCAGCAGCGGCGCGCACGGCGCCGCCTTCGCCATCGTCATGGCGCTGACCAATCCGGAGCAGGAGAACCCGTACCTGCGCTTCTCCCAGATCATCGTGCCGACCGACACGCCGGGCTTTCGCATCGCGCGCGGCATCCCGGTGATGGGCGACGACGACAACCACCACGCCGAGATCTGGTACGAAGACTGCCGCGTCCCGATCACCAACCGCCTCGGCGGCGAAGGCATGGGCTTCGCCATCGCGCAGGACCGCCTCGGCCCCGGGCGCATTCACCACTGCATGCGCTGGCTCGGCATGGCGCAGCGCGCTTTCGAGATGATGTGCCGCTACGCGACGCAGCGCGAGATGTTCGGCAGCACGCTGGCGCGCAAGAGCAATGTGCAGGATTGGATCGCCGAGGCGCGAGCGGACATTCAATCGGCGCGCCTGCTGACCCTGCACGCCGCCTGGAAGATCGACACGGCGGGATCGAGCGGCGCGCGCGAGGAAATCTCGCTGATCAAGTTCACCGGCGCGCGCATGCTGCACAGCGTCGTCGACAAGGCCATCCAGGTCTACGGCGCCGCCGGCGTCACCGAGGATCACCCGCTCTCGTACTTCTATCGGCAGGCACGCCTGGCCCGCATCTACGACGGCCCGGACGAAGTCCACAAAATGGTCGTCGCCCGCCGTATCCTGGCGCAATACCAGGAGCCGTAGATCCACGTAGAACCACGCGCGTAGAAGTTCCGCCTTACCGCTCTTGCGCCGGGCGACTAGAATGCGCGCAGAATGTAGCCAGCGGCGGGTGGGCATTCGCCAGCCCGTCGCGGCTCGCTGTCGCGCGGCCGCACCGGCCCTGGAGGAACTTCATGCGAGTTCGATCTGTGGTAGCCGGCCGTGGTGTCGTCCCGTTGCTCGCGCTGCTGGTTCTCGTTCTCTCGGGGTGCGGCGACGACTCCGACGGTCCGGCGACCAGCACCCCGCCCAACATCTTGTTCATCGTCATGGACGATGTCGGTATCGACCAGATGCAGGTCTTCGGCTACGGCGGCAACACGCCGCCGAGCACGCCGAACATCGCGGTGCTCGCCGACGCCGGCATCCGCTTCCACAACACCTGGTCGATGCCGGCCTGCACGACCAGCCGTGCCGTGTTCTTCGAGGGCCGGTTCCCGCTGCGCACCAACGTGTATGCCGCACTCGGGCCGAACGATCTGGCCAACTCGCAGGTCTCGCCGTTCGAGATGACGGCGCCGAAGCTGCTGGCGCAGCGCGCCTACGAGAGCGGTCTGTTCGGCAAGTTCCACCTCGGCCTGCAGGGGCACAATCCCGCCGGCTACGCGATGCCACACGCGCTCGGCTGGAACTACTTCTCCGGCTGGCTCGACGAAACCGGGGACCCGTCTTCGATCGACACGACGGCCGGCGGCGTGGCGGCGCCCGGCACGTGGGGCTGTGGCTTTGTGCCGGGCGCATCCCTCGGCGGCGCCGATGTTGGCGCCTGCTACATGGCCGGCGGCAATTGCCGTGAGCTCGCGAGCAGCGGCCCGATCCCCCCCGGGCGCACGTGCAGGGACCGCGGCGGGATCTTCGATCCGAGCACGCGCTGCCAGCAGCCGCCGCCCGAGTACATCAACTTCGCGACGCTTAGCGGCCATTACGTCTCGCCGCTGGTGATCAACAACGCCGACGGATCGGTCGAGCGCGTACCCTCCACCGATCCGCGCGCACGACACTTCCGCGCCACGGTCGCCGTCGACGCAGCCGTCGACTGGATCAAACACCGCCCGGCAGGTCAGCCGTGGATGGCGTCGGTGACCTTCGCTTCGGCGCATACGCCGGCGATGCAACCGCCGACCGACGAGTTGCAGCCGGAAAGCCAGAACAGCAGCGAGCTCGACTGCACCGACGGTGCCGCGCAGCGCGTGCTGACGAATCTGATGATCGAGTCGATCGACGCCGAGGTCGCCCGCCTGCTGATCGAGACCGGTCTCGCACGGCGCGGCAGGGACGGACAACTGGTTTACGAACCGCAGAACACGAACACGATGGTGGTCCTCCTGGGAGACAACGGAACGTTGGGCAACGCCGTGAAGTCGCCGTTCAACGCCCAGCGCGCCAAGGGCACGGCCTATCAGACCGGCGTCTGGGTGCCGTTGATCGTCGCCGGCCCGCTGGTGGAGAGCCCCGGCCGCATCGTCTCCCACATGGTGAACATCGCCGACCTCTTCGAGCTCTTCGGCGAGATCGCCGGCATCGACGCGCACCAGGCGGTGCCGCGGCCGATCGATTCCGCAGCCCTGTTGCCGTACCTCGTCAATCCAAACCAGGCGAGCATCCGCACCACCAACTTCACCCAGATCGGACCAAACCTCCAGGCCGACGGCGCCAACAACGGCCCCTGTGTCATCGGCAGCAGTTGCACGCAGATCCCGGTGTCGAAAAGCGTCTGCGAGGACAACAACGGCATCTGGTACGGGACCGAATCCGACGTCGCCGGCGTCCCATCCGAGGGCCTCGCCCGCTGCTGCAACGTCATCGCCTTTCTCACCGCCAACGGCCAGGAGCTGCCCACCCTCTCACCCGACTACGCCACCGCCATTCGCAACGACCACTACAAGATCGTGCAGAACACGACGATGGAGTACCAGTCCCAGGCCGAGCCGTGCGTGCAAACGGTGGAGACCGAGTTCTACCAGATCGACGAGGCGGTCCCGACGCCGCTGCTCGACAACGCCGACCTGGCGCTGCCGCTCGACGCGCTGACGTCCGAGCAGCAGAGCAACTACGACGCCCTGGCGTCGCAACTGGCGGCGATCCTGGCCTCATCGCCACCGTGCCCAGGCGACGGCAACATCGATCTCGTCGTCGATCAGAAGGATCTCGACGACTGGAGCTCGTTCAGCACCAGCGGCGGACTCTCGAGTGTCTACGACTTCACACTCGACGGGTTCACCAACACTGCCGACCGGTCGGTGATCGAGGAGAACCTGGGGATGGACTGCGCGCCGTAGTCCCGCGTTTCGCAATTCCAGCGACCTATCGCACGAAGGTTCCTTCTCCCGGATGGGAGAAGGACAGGATGAGGGGGATAAATTGATCGGCGAAGCCACCGCCGGCTTTAACGGCCCGCTCCAGACTGGAGCTCTAGCCGTGGCCTTCGGCGCAATTGAATCCCCCTCACCTTAATCCTCTCCCATCCGGGAGAGGAAACCAGACATCACCCCGACCGCAGCGGCCCGAGGTTCATCACCACCCGCTCGGACGTCAGGCGGCCCTTCTCGTCGAAGCGGTAGAAGGCGACGAAGGGCAACTCGACATCGCGATGGGTCGCGGCGAAGCCTTGGAACTCGCCGGTGTGCCGCGCGACCAGGCGGCCTTCGACGACGATCTCCTCGTCGGTGAAATGTTCGTGGTCGCGCTCGGTGCGGATGCCGGTGAAGGCGCCGGGGGCGGCCGAGAAGCCGATGTAGCCGTGCGCCGCACTGATGGTCTCGTGGTCGGGAAACACGGTGCGGTTGTAGAGCATCTCGGTGTGCGGCGAGAACGTCGCCATGATGCGCGCGAGGTCGTGCTCGTTCTCGGCCTTGTAGTGGGCGTCGAGCAGGGCGCGGCGCCGGGCGCGCTCGCGTTCGTCGATGGGCATGGCTGCAACCTCCTTGGCGCCGTCGGCTTCGAGCCCCGCGACGCCGCCCGCGTACTGCGTTTCACAATGACAACGACGGATGCTGAGGGTTCCTTCTCCCGGATTGGGAGAAGGACAGGATGAGGGGGATACAATTGACCGGCGAAGCCACCACCGATTTTCGCGGCCCGCTCAAGGCGAGAATTTCAGCCGTGGCCTTCGGCGCAATTGAATCCCCCTCACCTTGATCCTCTCCCATCCGGGAGAGGAAACCCTCGAGATACATCGCCGCAACTTCGAACCGCACTAGTAGAGCTTCCGCCGGCGCCAGCGGAAGTGTACGACTGGCCAGAATCCGATCATTTCACGCTATGAGCGACGAACTGCGGCTGCTGGCGCTGCCGATGACGGCCGCCTACTTCCGGCTCATCCTGCGCCGCTTCGGCCGCAGTGCCGAGCGGCGGGCGGCATTGCTGGCGGGGACCGGCATCGGCGACGACTTCAGTCGCGCTGCCGGTGTGCACGAGGACGACATCCCGGTGCGCGCGCAGATGCGCCAGCTCGCCAACCTGCACGCCCTCGCCGCGCCCGATTGGGGCCTCGAGCTCGGCGGTGCGCTCGACGGCGCGACGCACGGACCGGCCGGCGCGGTGGCCGTAACGGCCCCGACGATCGGCGCGGCGCTCGAAGTGCTGGCGCGCTATGCCACGGTGCGCACGCCGTTCATCGACCTGCGCGGCCGCCGCAGAGCGGGGCGCTTCGAGCTGCGCGTGCTCGAGCCGTGCCCGCTCGGCGCGGTGCGCACGCCAGTGCTGGAGATGGTCCTGCTCAGCATTCAGGGCGTGGTCGAGTCGGCGCTCGGCCGCCGGATGGACGAGGCCGCCTTCGCTATGCCCGCCCCGCGCCCGGCCCACTGGCGGCGTTGCGGCGAATTCTTCCACGCGCCGATCGGCTTCGCCGGCGATGTCGCCGCCGTCTCGCTGCCGCTGGCGTGGCTCGATCTGCCGTGCCCGCTGGCCGACGCGGTCGTGCACCGCAGCGCCTGCGCCCGGCTCGAGGCGATGCGGCAGCGCCTGGCAGGGGAATTCGTCGACGCGCGCGTCGAGAGCGTGCTCGAGTCGGGCGGCGACGCCGGCCTCTCGCTGGTCGAGATGGCGGCACGGCTGCGCCTCTCGCCGCGCACCCTGGTGCGCCGCCTGGCGCTGCGCCAGACCAACTACCGCCGCCTGCTCGACGACCACCGCCGCCGCCGCGCGGTCGAGCTGCTGGCGCAGCCCGAGCTCACCGTCGCCGAGATCGCCGCGCGCCTGGGCTACGAGGACGCCACCAACTTCGGCCGCGCCTGCCGCCGCTGGTTCGGCGTCTCGCCCGGCGCCTATCGCGCCCCCGGCCGCGCGGCGCGGTGAGCCGCGTCCAAGCCCTTTGGCAGCTCGGTTCCCCTCCTCGGAGACTGTCGATTCTCTCCGAACGGGAAGGCGAGGCTCCTGCCGAGCCGTGCCTTATTGTGGCAGACGCCTCCGCGGGAGCGTCGCCCTGCCAAAGGCACAAGAAGTGCGCAGTAGATGCGATGGAGAAAATCGAAAGTCTCCTCGACGGGAACGGCGGTCGGCTCGCATTCTGCGCCCTCCCGAGTCCAGCCTCCGTGCATGTTGCAGGATCGGCGGCGGGCGAAGGATCGGACGTTACGGACCCCATTCGCGACCGCAAACCCGGCATGGCGTTCGCAGTACCGGACTGGCATGGCCATCATGATGATCATCGGGCTGGGGCTCGGTTACGCCTGGACCCTGTGGTTGCTGTGGCGGCAAATGCACTTCAACGGTCCGTCCGCCGAACCGCCGCGCGCCACGCCGCTTACGCAGTGGGACGATACCAGGCGCGCGTGCCCGCCGGTATCTCGGGAGCACCAGGTCGCAACACGCGGGCATTCGTCGTCAGACCCACCTCGGGAGGAGCGCAATGAAGAAGGTCGAAGTCACCATCAAGCCGCATGAGCTCGAAGAACTGCGGGACGCGCTCGTCGAGCTCGGTATCAGTGGAATGACCGCGTGCGAGGTCCGAACCTATGATCTACCTCCGCACAGTGAATCGTACCGCGGCACCCAGTACACGGTGCCGTTCACTCCACAGATCAAGATCGAAGTGGTGATGGCCGAAGACCGGCTGGCTCAGTGCGTCGCGGCGATCAGCCGCTGCGCGAACGCGGACGCTGCGGGGCGCGGCGCGATCGCCGTGCTCCCGGTCGAAGCCACGATTCAGATTCGGAGTGGCCAGCAGCATCCGGCGCGGGCCGCCTGAAGCCGGCTACTGCACCGGCGCGAGAGTGCCGGTGACGTTGAGCACGAACGTGCCGCTCGTCCCGGCGTCCTTTGGCCGCATGTGCGCATCGACGATGCGGAAGGCGACCGTGCCGTTGTCGATGCTGTCGACGACCAATGACCCGCTCTGCGCCTCCCACGATTTGAAGTTGCTGAAGCCCTCCTCGCGGAACTCGATCTGGTTGAGATTCCCGTTGATGCTGCCCACCTGGTAGGTGGTGCCCGCTTGCAGCTCGGCGCCGCTGAACTGAAAGCCGAGCGTGAGGCGCGGGAACGGCATCGGGCAGCCGTCGTAGAGGGCGGAAAGGTAGGCGAACACGGGCGGGTCGGCGGGCCGGCTGAAGTTCATCGCCGTGCCGAGCAGCAGCGTGGCCGGCAACGGCTGCGAGCTGTTGGTGCCCTGCACGTCCGAAAGATTGAGCGTGGCGCTGCCGCCGGGACAGGGCGGCGGCGGCGTGGGCGTCGCCACCGGGTCCGGGATGCGGTCGAGCGTGATCGTGCCATTCAAGACCGCGCTGGGGCTGCCGGCATCGGACAGCGCGGCGTTGCTCAGCGTGATCGTCTTCGCCGCGAGGTTCATCGAGGCGCCGGCGCACCGCGGCGTGTTGCAGAACGCCAGGTTCTCGAAGAAGTCGGGGAATTCGGGAGACAGATCCCACCCGTACGACACCGTATCGATCTCGCCGGTCGCGGTGACGAAGTAGACCTGGAGCAGAAACTCCCGCCCGTTGACCGTGCCGCGGGCGCTGACGCGCGTCAGCTCGGTACGCGTCCCGCCGGCGTTCTCGGCCGTGACGCAGCTGGCTTGCAGTGGGCCTTGCCCGCTGGCCGGTGAGGCACTGGTCGCGGTGACCGCCGCCGTACCGTCGTTGGACGCGCACGGCGTCGGGGTGGCGAGCCCCTGCGTCGGGGTGGCGGTCGGCGTGGGCGTCGGGGTCGTCAGGAGCGGTGCGCAGCTGTTCAGCACACCGTTCACCGCTGACACCAGCTCGTCGATGGTCACCTGCCCGTCGCTATCGCCGTCAATCGCCCCACAGCTCGTCGGAACGGACAGGCCGAGTGCGATGTTCACACCCAGGATGACCTCGTCGACCGTCACCACGCCGTCGCCGCTGCAATCGCCCGTGCACGCCGCGCGCGCACTGCCCGCGCCGAGCACCAACGCGCTACCCAACAACCCAGCCAACCACCGTCTGCCGATCGTCCTCATCACCTGCTCCTGACCTGCTTTATTCAGACGACCGGCCACACGATCCATCGCGCTGACGAACGTCCGCTCAAACTAAAGTCGCCATTCATACGCGATGAGCGCTGCGACTTCGAGCCCCCCCTGGAGGACTGTCGCCAGGCCGCCGCTGGGAATGCGCAGCGGCCTGGGGCGGAACGGATCACAAGCCGCGGACGCCGCGTGCGTGGTAGCCAGTGTCCCGCGAATCGTGGCCCGCGGCGCCGTCGCTGAAGTCGACTTCCCACGCATTGCCCGAGATGCTCGTGACCAACTCGGACGACCAATGGATGCCCGGCGCGGTGCAGCTGCACGTCGTCTCCGAACAAGCGGCACTGCAGCTGGCGTCGAATACCGCGTTCACCACCGGGCTACTCGCATCGGCGTAGTCCACGATGCCCTGCAACTCCGCCCGAGTCGGCAGCCGCCAGTCCGTGTGGCCGGCGAAACCGCCACCCGCATTCAACTGCACCAGGAAAACGGTGTACGCCGTCCCCGGGGGGCCCAGGGGATTGTCGAAACTGTACGTGTACAGATTGTCCGCGTCGTGCGGGTCGGGACATGCAGCCGCGTTCGCACACACGACGCCGACGTTGGTGAAATGGCCCTTCTTCTCCCACATCAGGCCGGTCTGCGCATCCGTGATCGTGCCGTCGCCGTTGTCGACAAATCGCACCGCGTAACAGTCGCTGGTGCCGAATGCGCAGTCTGCGGCGCAGCGCAGGGTGCCGCCGCCATACCCCTGCGTCACACAGCTCTCGCCATTCAGGTTGTCCTGGTCGCACTGCTCGCCGGCATCGATCGCACCGTTGCCGCACCCGAGCGTTCCCGCCACACCGAACAGGCTCACGCCGATCTTGATGTTGCCCGCGAGCAGGTCGGCATCGCCGGCGACGGTGCCCGATCCGTTGTGGTAGCCGGCCGCAATGGTTTGCGGCGCCACCCCCGGCGTGATCGACACTGCCCCGTTGTCCGGCATGGTGCCCGGCAGTCCCAGCCCGGCACTGCTTGAGAACGTCTTGCCGATCAACACGTCGGCTGCCGTTGCCGTGCCGGCGTTGCATGTCGCCAGGCTGCTCGCGCAGTTCGAGTAGTTCGTGTTGCACGTGCCCAGGCTCGCGCTGCAGCTCGTGTAGTTCGTCGTACAGGTGCCGAGATCGCCGTTGCACGTGCCCAGGTCGGCGGTGCAGATGGCGAGATTCGGAGCGCAATCTACCCAGCCTCCGCCGTCGAGCGCGGTCGCGATGCTGGTGGTGTGTCCGTCGATGACGGTCTTGAACCCGCTCTCGAGCAGCGGGGCATCCGGACACGTCGCGCCCGCCGCAGCGGCCTTGCTGTCCGCCTTCTGCCATGCCGTGCTGAACTTCTGCTCGCACTTCCCGATCGCAGCGCCGTACTTCAAAGCGTCGCCGTTGAGCGCCAGGCCTTTCTCCGCGCCCTGCCGGCAGAACGCGTACTTGCCCGCCGCCTTGTTTTTGCTCCCCTGGCATTTCTGCTCCGGCGTCACCGCCAGGGCCGCACCAGCCCACAGCAGCGCCGCGCATGCCGCGATTGCCACAGTGCTTCTCGTCATGGCTGTTCCCTCCTCGTCAGATCGTCTCTCGGCTCAGGGCTTGGCCCTGAAGCGCCACGGTGCATTCGCGCGCTGCGCCGCTCTGTTCTGCAACGCGAATGCCACCGACGCGGCGCCGCCCGTGCTCTCACCGGGTAGGTCAACTTGAGCAACACAGTTCTCTAAACTGAGAGAACACGCAGCGCCTGCACGCAACGAGTTGAATCCCCGACGCTGTTTACCGGCTTCGCGACCCTGGGAAGTGTTCGCGCCAGGGGCGGGAATGTTTCCCCCGGGCTGCGCCGGCGGGGGCGCGCTGCGCGCGTGGCACGATCCATGCGGTCGACGCAATCGCGAGGGAGGCGGCGAGCCATGACTCACTGTGGACGCGCATACCTGATTCTGGCTGCGACCCTCTTGTTGACAGCTGTCGCCAATGCCGCCGAGCTGGCGATCAACCCGCCCAGCGTGGCAGCTGACTACACCGGCGCGATCACCCTGAACGTCAGTGGACTTGCCAACGGCCAGACGGTTCGGTTCGAGTCGTTCCTGGATCTCGACGGCGACGGCCGGATCGACACGGGTGAGACGCTGATCCAGAGCTTCGAGGTAACCGACGGTGAAGTCCTCACGATCGGCGGCGTGCGGGACATCAACGTCCCTGGCGACGAGGACGGCAACGCCGACGGGAGGATCAGGGCCGCATTCGACTTTGGCGCCCTGCCCGAGCTGAACCAGGCGGTGGCGAAGCAGGTCTACAGGGTGTCGCCGGCCACTGGGAGTTTCTCGCCGGTGACCGCGGCCTTCGCGATTGCGCAGCCGCCGTCCGCCCAGAAGGTGATCGGTCAGATCAGGAGCGGCGGCGCCGGGGTGCCGTATGCCTTCGCTGCCCTGATCGGAC
>CAYVUV010000382.1:0-1565 GCA_964455095.1 uncultured Binatia bacterium (SeqCode) | reverse complement strand
GCTCGATCCCGCCAATGTCGATGCGCTGATCGCGCCCTACGACCTCGTCGCCGACGGCAGCGACAATTTCGGCACCCGTTTCGCGCTCGCCGACGCCTGCTACCGCGCCGGCAAGACGCTCGTCTACGCCGCGATCCTGCGCTTCGACGGGCAGCTCACCACCTTCAAGCCCTATCTCGGGCCGCCGCATCCCTGCCTGCGCTGCCTCCATCCGGAGCCGCCCGACGACGACGCCATTCCGCGCTGCGAGCAGGCCGGCATCCTCGGGGCGCTCGCCGGCACGCTCGGCGCGATGCAGGGGGTCGAGGTGCTGAAGGAGCTGCTCGGGATCGGCGAGAGCCTCTCCGGCTCGCTGCTGCTCTATGACGCGCTGGGGGCGAGCTTCCGCCGCATCCGTTTCCGGCGCTCGGAGGCCTGCCCGCTTTGCAGCCGGTGGCGGCCGCAATCCGGCAAGGCCGCCTGAGCCGAGCCCGCCAAACCGTCCGTTCAGAACATCGTCTCGAGCACGCGGTCCGGCGGCTTGTGACCGTCGGCGAAGGTCTTGATGTTGATGATGACCTTCTCGCCCATGTCGATGCGGCCCTCGATGGTGGCCGAGCCCATATGCGGCAGCAGCACGACGTTGTCGAGCTTCAGCAGTTTCGGATTGACCGCGGGCTCGTGCTCGAACACGTCGAGCCCGGCGCCGGCGATCTCGCCGCGCCCGAGCATCCGGGTGAGCGCGCTTTCGTCCACCACTTCGCCGCGCGAGGTGTTGACGATATAGGCGTGCTTCGGCAGCAGCGCGAGGCGGCGCGCCGAAAGCAGGTGGTAGGTCGCGGGCGTGTGCGGGCAGTTGATCGAGATGATGTCCATCCGCGCCAGCATCTGGTCGAGGCTTTCCCAATAGGTCGCCTCGAGCTCGGCCTCGAGCTCGGAATGGACGCGCCGCCGGTTGTGGTAGTGGACCGCGACGCCGAAGCCGCGGACGCGCCGCGCGACGGCCGTCCCGATCCGGCCCATGCCGATGATGCCGAGCCGCTTGCCCCAGATGCGATGGCCGAGCATGGTGGTCGGGCCCCAGCCCTTCCAGGCGCCGGCCCGCACCAGCCGCTCGCCCTCCGCGAGGCGCCGCGGCACGGCGAGGATCAGCGCCATGGTCATGTCGGCGGTATCCTCGGTCAGCACGCCCGGCGTGTTGGTGACGGTGATGGCGCGCTGGCGCGCGGTCGCGAGATCGATATGGTCGACGCCGGTGCCGAAGGAGGCGATCAGCTTCAGCTTCGGCCCCGCCTGGCTCAGCACGGCGGCGTCGATGCGGTCGGTCACCGTCGGCACCAGCACATCGGCGGTCTTCACCGCCTCGACCAGCTCGGCCTGGCCCAGCGGATGGTCGTCGTGATTGAGGCGGCAGGAGAACAGCTCCATCATCCGCGTCTCGATCGGATCGGGCAGTTTGCGCGTGACGACGACGATCGGTTTTATGGGCATCGAAACCGTCCCGGACCCACGGCGTTGAACGCCGACTATTTTCGGTAAACCGGCGGCCGAAGCGGCGCACCGGTAGCTCCCTGCTCTTCGCCCTG
>CAYVUV010000381.1:0-2420 GCA_964455095.1 uncultured Binatia bacterium (SeqCode) | reverse complement strand
CGATCACGCGCGCACACCCGCCGCGCCGCGCGCTGATCGCAATGCGCTGGATGAGCGGCACGCCGGCGATCGGGTGCCAGCTCATCGCCATCGGCGGCCGAATCACCGCCGTGACCGCCTTTGTCGCTTCGAACGTCGAATCCACGCCTGCGCTCACGTGCCAACCGCAAGTGCCGCGGCCGGCACCGGCAGCGGCTTGCCGCCCTGGGCGCTGGAGGCGTAGGCCAGGGCCGTCAGCAGCATGCAGGTCTCGGCCTCGGCGAGGTTCTCACCGCGCGCCGTCGGGTCTTCGATCTCGCGCGCGAAGCCGTCGATGACGGCGCCGAACCAATCGGGATGGTGTGAGCCGTCGGACAGCGAACGGGCAAACGCGACGCGATGCATCTGGCCGCGCCGCTGCAGGGTCAGCTCGGCCTCGTCGACCACGAGCGTGCCGTCGGTGCCGTCCAACTGCCAGCGCGTGTGGCGCTCCGTCCCCGCCCAGGTGAGGTGAATCTCGGCTTGCGCCGACGGAAACTCGATATGGCAGGCCGCGGTATCTTCCACATTGGCCGTAGTGTACCGGCGGCGCTCCAGTGTCGCACCGATCCGCTGCGGCCGGGCGCGCACCAGTCCCAGGAGCAGATACAGCGCGTGCCAGCCGTGATCGACGAGAATCCCGCCGCCGGCCAGCTCTGCCTTGCCGCGCCAGTCGGCGCCGACGGCGGCGGCGCGTCCGTTGCGGACCGTGTCGATGCGCACCCGCTGCAGCGCCCCGATGGCGCCCTCTGCCAGCAACCCGGCGACGCGGAGGAACTGCGCCGAGTACTTCCAATTGTGCACCGTCATCAGCGTCACGCCGGCGCGGCGCACGGCGTCGAGCATCGCGCCGTAGTCGTCGAGCGAGGTGGCCAACGGCTTCTCGCACAAGACGTGGCAGCCCGCCGCGGCCCCGGCTTCGACCAGTGCGCCATGCAGCGCCGGGGGCGCGGCGATGTCGACGACGTCGATCGACTCGCGTGCCAGCAGCGCCTCGGCGCGCTCGTAGACGGCTACAGCGGGAAGCAGCGTGCGGGCGTGCGCGCGGCGCTCGGGGTCGGGATCGGCGACGGCGACGAGTTGAAAATCGCGCCGGGCAAGCCAGGCCGGCACGTGGCCGTTGGCGGCGACGTTGCCGAACCCCAGCAGAGCGGTGCGCCGCACCATCATGCGCGATACTGACCGCTGCGTTCGATCTCGCCGAACACCTCGTCGAGAATCGCCGCGCCGTCGAGCGCCTCGCGCTCCGTGATGACGAGCGGCGGATTGATGCGCACGCGCGAGAAGTACCCCATCAGGAGCAGCCCGCGCTCCAGCGCGCCGCGGAAGATCGCCTCGGTGACGGGCGCGGCGAGCGGCTCCTTGGTGGTGCGGTCTTTGACCAGGTCGAGCCCGATCATCAACCCCTTGCCGCGCACGTCGCCGATGAACTCGTATTTCTCCTGCAGGTTCTGCAACGCGCGCAGCAACACGCCGCCGACGGTCGCGGAGTTCTCGACCAGACGCTCGTCGATAATCGTCTCGACCGTCGTCAGCGCGGCGGTGGCGGCGAGCGGGTTGCCGCCGTAGCTGGACGAGGACGAGCTGGGTTTGGCGAACGGCAGCGAGCTGGTGATCTCGTCGGTGGAGATCAGACCCGTGACCGGAAAGCCGCCGCCAAAACCCTTGCCGATGGTCATCACGTCGGGCTCGGTGGCGGTGTGGTCGCAGCCGAACATGGCACCGGTGCGGCCGAAGCCGGTGATCATCTCGTCGGCGATCAGCAGCGCGTCGTTCTCGCGCGCGATCGCCGCCACGCCGGGCAGAAACTCGGGTGGCGGGATGATGTTGCCGGCGGTGCCCTGCATCGGCTCGACCAGCACGGCGGCGATCAGGCCAGCGGTGGTGGTCTTGAGCTGCTGGCGCGCGAAGTCGAGGCATGCCATGCCGCAGCTCGGGTACTCGAGCTTGAACGGGCAGCGGTAGCAGTCGGCGTAGGGCACCAGGTGCGTGCCACCCGCCAGCGGCCCCCACTGCTGCTTCCAGCCGTCGCCGATCAGGCCCATCACGCCGGCGGTCTTGCCGTGAAAGCCGCCCCAGAAGCCCACCACTTCGTGCTTCTTGGTGTACGACTTGGCCAGGCGCAGCGCCGCCTCGACCGCCTCGGCGCCGCCGCTGTACAACTGCGTGCGCTGCAACGCGCCGGGCGCCAGCTCCGCCAATAGCTTGAGCAGCGCCAGACGCGGAGCACTGGTGAAGCTGCCGACGACCAGTCGCGCCAACTGGGCCTGCATGGCGGCGACGAAGCGCGGATGGCTGTGGCCGATACTGGCCACGGCGACGCCGGCGAAGAAGTCGAGATACGTGTTGCCGTCGACATCGGTCAGGGTGCAGCCGCGACCGCTCGCCAGGGTCAGCTCGGA
>CAYVUV010000380.1:0-2437 GCA_964455095.1 uncultured Binatia bacterium (SeqCode) | reverse complement strand
CTGGCCGGGCTCGCACTGCTGGCTCCCGCCTGGGGCCACCTGATGGTGCGGGCCGAGAACCCGTTGCTCGATCGCCAGGCGTTCTGGAGCATCGACGCGGCCTGGTTGCGGCGCAACGGTACGGAGATCCCCTGGGGTCTGTTTCGCGACCTGGCGCCGACAGCGCTGGCGCCGGCGGCGTGGGTCGTTATCGGTCTCGGCCTGGGCAGTTGGCTGTCGGGTCAGCGGCGCGATGCCGAGCCGTGGAGAGCCGCCGGTTTCTGGGCCGTCATCGGTCTGCTGATGTCGCTGACGCCGATCGTGCGCTGGCAGGGGCGGCCGATCGAGCTGCCGCAGTACGTCCTGGCCGACTGGTTGCCGGTGATCGGACACCTGCGCGTGCCGCAGCGCCTCGGCGTCGCCGGCTTGATGGGGTTGTCGCTGTTGGTCGGCATCGCCATGGCCGAGATTCTGCGGCGCATGCCGCGGCTTCGGTTGCTGCGTGTCGTCGTGGTCGCGGCTGTCCTGGCGGGCATGTATCGCCACTACACGAACGGTCGTCTGCTGCCGCTGTATCTCGTTCATCCCGCGATCGGCGCCGAGTCGCCCTTTCTCCCGATCCTGCGCCAGTCCGGCGGCGCGCTGCTCGAGCTTCCCGCCGCGCTGGAGGACAAGGTCCATACGCCGCATTGGCAGGCGCGGGCCATGTACCGCGCCATCTTCCACCAGCGACCGCTGCTCAACGGCTACTCGAGCTACTGGCCGGCCGGTTTTGCCGAGCGCATGCAGTTGGCCGCCAGCCTGCCGGCTCGCCCGGCGCTGGACGAGCTGCGACGTCAGACCGGACTGGCGTTGATCTTGGTCCACCTCGGCGACCTGGCTGGCCCGGCGCGCGGGCCCTGGCTCGACCTCGCCGCCGCGGGCGGACGCGGCGACCTGCGCCTCATCGCCCGCGACGGCGACGAGCTGCTGTTCGAGGTGGGGCCGGTCAGCTGAGCGGCGCCCTCGCGGCCGCTTGGATCTCGCCGCGGTTCTCGCGCTGCTCGGGCGGGATGTAGCCGAGCCCGAGGGCGGCGTAGACGTCCTCCTCGGTGCGCCCGGCGATGGCGCGCCGGCCCTTGAAGACGCCGTACTCGTTGAGCTTCAGATCCTTGTCCTGCGCGATGCGGCGGAGCTCGACGTTGTGGTCCTTGCTGCCCGTGAAGTACACCAGCGCTGCGCCGAAGCTCTCCGCCGGCACGACGCGCAGGTCGGCGTCCATGCCGTTCTGCAAGCGCACCGAGCTCTTGGTGCTGCCCTTGCCGTGCACGTGCGCCACCTCGGGCATGGCGACGAAGAAGTCCATCACCGCCGCGGGATCACGCGAGACGACGAGAAAATCGGCGTCGCCGATGGTCGCCTTGCGGCGCCGGATCGAGCCGGCGATCGCGACTTGTTCCACCGCCGGCAGCGCGCGCAGCCGCGCCTCGATCCGCTGCGCCAGCGGCAGCACCTCCTGCAATGGACGCCGGCCTTCGGTCTGTTGCAGGAAGCCGATGCCGCGCAGGATCTTCGCTTCGGTCTTCTCGCCGAAGTGGGGCAACGCGCGGATCTTGCCGGCGCGCGCCGCGCGCTCGAGGCCGGCGACGGTGCGGATGCCGAGGTCGTCGTAGAGCGCCTTCACCATCTTCGGGCCGATCCCCTCGATGGCCGTGAGCGCCGTGACGTCCACCGGCGTCGCGCGCCGCAGCGCCGCGTGGTCCTTGCACTTGCCCGTCTTCAGCATCTCCTCGATGCGCTCGGCAATGCCGCGGCCGACCCCGGGGATCGCTTCGAGCGCCTTGATCCCGCCGGCGGCGTAGATCTCCGCCAGCGGCCGGTCGAGCGCCTCGACCGCGTCCGCCGCCTTGTCGTAGGCGCGCGGCTTGAACGGCACGCTGGTCATGTCGAGAAACAGCGCCATCTCGCGCAGAATGCGCGCGATGTCCGCATTGCCGAGCTTCTTCGCCACGGTGCAGAGCTAAGCTCGATGAGAGGAGAAGTTCAACTCGATATCGCCATGAGCTTCGCAACTGCCGGGAGGGCGAAGGTCGAAGCGCTATCAAATCACCCCCACCTCAATCCTCCCCCGTCGAGGGGGAGGAGGCCGGAGCCGGAAATCCTTCCCGCAGGGGAGGATCGGATCTCCGAAGCCTTCCCCCCCTTGCGGGGGAAGGTTTGGATGGGGGGTGTTGAGATAGCTGCGACGCACACCATTGCTGTTCACTCACGACACTTGCGGCGCAGGGTGGGTTCGAAATAGAACCCACCCCCATGGCGGAATTCGTTCGGGTGGCGAGCGCAAGTGAGGTCCCGGCAGGACAGGGGCGGATGTTCGAGATCAACGGCCGACAGGTGGCGGTGTTCAACGCCGGCGGTGCGTTCCACGCCATCGACAACGTCTGCGAGCACCAGGGCGGTCCGCTCGCCGAGGGCGAGC
>CAYVUV010000379.1:0-2760 GCA_964455095.1 uncultured Binatia bacterium (SeqCode) | reverse complement strand
ATCTTTCTCGCCGCCGGCGCGGCCGTGCAGCGGGCGTTGTCGAGCCCGCGCGGACGAGTGGTGTTGGCGTGCCTCGGCGTGTGGTACGTCGCCGGCACGCTGCGCACGTATCCTCACTTTCTCGCCTATTTCAACGAGCTCGCCGGTGGTCCGGCGGGGGGCATTCATTACCTGGTCGATTCGAACCTGGAGTGGGGGCAAGACGTGGGCCGCATGGCGGCGTACATCGATGCGACGCGGCCGGCGATCGCGCGCGCCGCGGTGTTCTCGCCGCTGCCGCTGGAAGCGCAGGGGGTGCGCGCCGGGCCGATCGGGCTGCGCGACATGGTGTGGCCGGAAGAGGGGGTGACGTACTTCGTCGGGCCGTACTATCTGCAGCGGCCTTCGTACAGCGGCGATCCGGCCCTGCGCTTTCGCTGGCTGAAGCGCTACCAGCCGGTCGATACCATCGGTTGGTCCATTTCCGTCTATCGAATCTCCACCGATCCGGCGGCCCGCGACGTGTTCTTCGTGTCGCGCCCGCAGTGGTATGCGGATGCAATCGCGCAGCTGTCGGACATCGTCGCCTACAACCCCCAGTTCACCGAAGCGCAAGAGCTCCTGGCGCGTGTGCGCGCGGCGCAGGCTGCGGAGCGCGCGCCATGAGCGCCTTGCGCCGGCTCGGGCCGCTGCTGGCGGTGACGCTGCTCGCGGCGGTGTTCCGCATCTACCAGCTCGACCACATTCCGCCCGGGCTGTTCGGCGACGAGGCGGCTGACGGCGTCGAGGCCGCGGCGATCGGCGCCGGTGAGCGCTGGCCGGTCTACATCGAGGAGCCCGAGGCGACCAAGTGGGGCAGCCGCGAGCCGATGTACCACTACCTCATGGCCGCAGTGTTCGCCGCGGCCGGCCCGTCGGTGTTCGCCCTCCGTCTGACCTCGGCTCTGATCGGCACGGCGACCGTGTCACTCTACTATGTGCTGGCATCGCGGCTGTTCGGCGGACGCGTGGCGCTGGCGGCGTCCGCCATGCTCGCTGTCGGGCACTGGCACGTCATCGCCAGCCGCGTCGGCATTCGCGGCGTGCTGGGGCCGTTATGGCTGGTCCTGACGCTGCTCGTCTTCGAGCGCTTCGTCCGTCGCCAATCTCTCGCTGCCGCGCTCGCCCTCGGCGCGACGATCGGGGCGGGGTTCTACACGTATCCCTCCTACTGGATCGTGCCGCCGGCGCTGATCGTGGTGAGCGCCGCACTGGCGTGGCGCTCCGACGGTGCCCCGCGCCCGAGCGTTCGGCTCCTCGCCGGCGTCGGGATCGCCGCGCTGATTGTGGCGGCACCGCTGATCCACTATGCGGCGACGCGGCCGGACTACTACTTCGCCCGCGCCGCGCGCTCGGCCGTGGTCGCCGAGCGCGACGACTCGCTGCGCGACAACTTACAGCGCGTGTTGTTCATGCTCCATCTGCGCGGCGATACGAACGCGCGTCAGGACCTCCCCGGCGCGCCGCTGCTCGATCCGATCAGCGGTGCGCTGTTTCTGGTCGGCCTGCTCGCCTCGGCGCGCGCCTGGGTGTGGGCTCCGCCGCGCGCGGGGGGCGCGCGGGCGCGCGAGGTTGGGCTGTTGGTGTTCTGGCTACTGCCGTTGCTGCCGTCGGCCGTGTCCGACTCGGCCCCGCACGCGCTGCGCGCCCTGGGCAGCGCGCCGGCGGTGTGTCTGATCGCGGCGCGCGGGCTCGACCTTCTCGCTCGGCACGCGGCGCGGATTGCCGGTCAGTGGCTGGCCACCGCGTCTCCCTGCGTGGCGCTGCTGGCGATCGCCGGGGTTGGCTATCGCACCGTCTTCGTTCATTGGAGTGCCAGCCCGGCGGTGGCGGCGGCGTTCAACGTCGACGCCGTGCGCTTCTTTGCCCTGTGCGCCGATCTTGCAGAAGACAACGACCTCTACGCGTCGGCCGCCGTACGCGATGCGCCGCAGGCGCGCTTTCTGCGCTTGCAGCGGCCCATGCCCTGGCATCCGCTCGAGGACGAGCGCGCGTTCGTTGTCGCGGCCGCCGCGCGCGACCGCATCTACGTCGCCGACACGCCGGCCCTGGGCGACGCGGTCACCGCGCTGTACCCCGGTGCGGAGGTGATTGTCCGCTTTGCGCTCGAGGGCAGCAGCGGCGGTCGGGTCCTGCGCGTTCGCGCCGCCGATTTGCGCCGGTCGCTGAACGAGCAAGAGACAGCGGCCGTGCGCCGCGCGGTGGGCAGATGAGGCCAGGGACCGCGCGCGCCGCGCTCGGGCTCTGGCTCGTGTACGGCGTCTTCATCAACTCCGGCGACCTCGAGGCCTTCAACCTGCAGCAGATGGGTGTCGAGGCGATGGTCGAGCGGCGGCAGCTCTCGGTCGACGGTTCGGCGACGCCGCAGTTGCAACCGGGCGGCGACGTCTTCGAGCACAACGGACATCTCTACGCCGCCAAGCAGCCGGGGCAGTTCATGGCCGGCGCGCTGGTGTACGCCGTGCTGCACGCGCTGGGGTTGTCCTACTACAAGAACTACTTGCTCACTGCCGCGCTGGTCACCTTCTTCACCGCGGCGCTGGCGACGGCGCTCGCGGCCGCCTGTGTGCTGCGGCTGGCGCGCGCGTGGGCGGGTCCACGGGTGGCGCCGTTCTGGTCGTGGCTGGCCGCCGCGGCGTTCGCGCTCGGCAGCAGCGCGCTGCCGTACGCCGGTGTCGCGCACCACGACGCGATCGCGACGTCGTCGCTGGTGGTGGCGTTCGCTCTCGTGTGGCGCCTGGC
>CAYVUV010000378.1:0-4600 GCA_964455095.1 uncultured Binatia bacterium (SeqCode) | reverse complement strand
AAGAATTGGAAAAGACTTTCCGCGCCATACAGGCAGGGGCCGTCGCCGTGGTCCAGAAGCCCGTCGGGTTCGGCCATCCAGACCATGCCGCGATGGCGAAGAAGCTGACGGAGACCGTAAAGCTGATGGCGGAGGTGAAAGTCGTCGGACGCGTCCGAGCAGACCAAGGCGCGGCCGACCAGCCGCTGCGCGCCGAGCACTCCACCCATCCCGTCAATGTCGTCGCCATTGGCGCATCCATCGGCGGGCCCGTCGTGCTGTTGACGATTCTCTCGCGGCTGTCGAAGGACTTCGCCGTGCCGCTGCTCATCGTGCAGCACATCGCGGAGAAGTTCGTCGGCGGCATGGCGGACTGGCTGAACAGAGAGACCTCGGTTCCCGTCCATGTGGCGACGCACGGCCAGCAGCCACTGCCCCGGCATGCCTATCTGGCGCCGGACGGCCAACACATGGGCGTCACCTCCGACTTGCGCATCGCGCTCGTGAGCGCCCCGCCCGAGCACAACTCCAGACCGTCCGTCTCGTATCTCCTTCGGTCGGTGACGCGCGTGTTCAAGAAAACCGCCGTGGGTGTCTTGCTCACCGGTATGGGCACGGACGGTGCGGCCGAGTTGAAGGAACTGAGAGACTGCGGCGGCTTGACCATCGCGCAAGACAAGGACAGCGCGGTGGTGCACGGCATGGCGGGCGAAGCCATTCGCCTGGGCGGGGCGAGCCTGGTGCTGTCTCCCGAGCGCATTGCCGACGCCCTGAACCAGATCAATGGCATCGCGCAACAGCGCCAATCGTGACCGGAGGCACGCCACCAATCACATGCCCGACCTCGCAACATCGATCGACAGGCAGGCCGACCAGGCACCAGGCACGCCCCGGCCCGACAGAGGCGCCGAGAACGGCGCGATGACCGTGGCCGCCGCGGGGGCTGATTCGCACGCACACATCCTGGTCGTCGAAGACAGCGCCACGCAAGCCGCGCTGCTGCGCTTCGGGCTGGAGGAAGGCGGCTACGCGGTCACCGTGGCTCGCGATGGCGCGGAAGGTCTGGAGGCCGCCCGCGCACAGCGCCCGGCATTGATCATCTGCGATATCATCATGCCCCAATTGGATGGCTACGCCCTCTGCCAGGCCGTCAAGGCGGACCCCACACTGGCGCACACGCCCGTCATCCTGATGACCATGCTCTCGAGCCCCGACGACGTCATCAGCGGCCTGGAATGCGGCGCCGACAACTTCCTCCGCAAGCCGTACGACCTGAAGTATCTGCTCTCGACCATCGCCTACCTGCTGACCAACCGCGCCCTGCGGGCGGCCGGTCAGCCCGCCGCGGAGGCCGGGATCGAGATTCAGTTCGCCGGGCGCCGCCACGTCATCACATCCGACCGCCAGCAGATTCTCGACCTGTTGATCTCCACCTACGAGCAGGCCGTGCGGGTCAACGAGGACTTGCTCGCCAAAGAGCACGAGGTGCGGCGCTCGCACGACGCGATCGAGGCCTTGTACCGGTTGACCAACGACTTGAGCGCGGCCGAGACGCCCGCACAGGTGTTCGACGTGGCGCTCGCCCACGCCGTCGCCCTGGTGGGGGCAAAGACCGGGTGGGTCTGGCTGCAGGAGAGCGACGGGCGCTTTCGCTGTGTGGCCGCGCGCGACATGCCCGCGGCGTTGCAAACGCCCGAGGCGATGGAGGGGGAATGCGACTGCCAGCGCCGGCTGCTCCAGGGCACGCTCGGCCGCGGCGTACACATCAGCTGCTGCGAACGCGCCGGACGCATTGACGGTCAGGCCGATGCCGGACTGCAGCATGCGAGCGTTCCGCTGCGCATCGGCAACGAAACGATCGGCATCGTCAATGTGGTCGTCAGCACCCCCTTGCCCGCGGAACACCTCATCGTCCTCGACGCGCTCTCGAACCACGTCGGCGCCAGCCTGCGCCGCGCGCGACTGCAACAGCAGTTGGAAGCCTCGAACCAGGAGTTGGAGGCCTTCGCCTACTCGGTGGCGCACGATCTGCGCGCCCCGATCCGGCACATGGACGGGTTTGCCAACCTCTTGCTCACCCGGGCGGCGGGCGAACTCGATGCGACGGCCACCCGCTACGTGCACACCATCCAGGAGTCGGCGACCAAAATGAGCCGCTTGATCGACGACCTCCTCGCCTTGTCGCGCACCGGCCGCACCGCTCTGGAGCCGGTGCGCGTCGAGCTCGGCGAGCTGGTGCGGGAGGTGCGGCAGGACATGGCGCCCGCGCTGCAGGACCGGCAGGTCACCTGGAGCATCGGCGCGTTGCCGGCCGTCCAGGCCGACCGCGGGCTGCTGCGCATCGTGCTGGTCAATTTGCTGTCCAACGCCATCAAGTACACCACCCCGCGCGCCGACGCGCAGATCGAGATCGGCGCCGCGGCGGAGAACGGCGAGGTGGTCGTGCACGTGCGCGACAACGGCGTCGGCTTCGACATGCAATACATCGACAAACTCTTCGGCGTCTTTCAACGCCTGCATTCGGACGAGGAGTTCGAGGGTACGGGCATCGGCCTGGCGACGGTGCGCCGCATCGTCTCCCGCCACGGCGGGCGCGTGTGGGCGGAAGGGGTGGTCGATCGCGGCGCCACCATCTCGTTCTCGTTGCCGCGGGCGGCTTGAAGACAGGACCGGTCGAGGGACATGGAAGCCAAGAAGATTCTGCTCGCCGACGACAGTGCCAATGACGTCGAGCTGACGCTCGCCGCGCTCGACGAGCCCCATCTGCTGAACGAAGTCGTCGTCGTCCGCGACGGCGCCAACGCGCTCGACTACCTCTACCGCCGCGGGGCGTACAAGAATCGGCCGCACGGCCATCCCCGCCTGGTGCTGCTCGACGTCAAGATGCCAAAGGTGAACGGGCTCGACGTCCTGCGCCAGATCAAGGCCGACCCGGAGCTGCGCATCATTCCCGTCGTCGTGCTGTCGTCCTCCCGTGAGGAACACGACATCGTCGAAGGCTACCGCCTCGGCGTCAACGCCTACGTCGTGAAGCCGGTGGAATTCGAGTCGTTCATGGACGCGGTGCGGACGCTCAGCCTGTTCTGGGTGCTGGTCAATCAGCCCCCGCCGACGCTGGTCTGACTGCCCTGACTCCCAAGGCGTTCCCATGACGACAATTCAGGTCTCCTGCTCACCTCCGTGCACCGACGAGCACCGGGGCCACTGAGGGGATATGGAGCTCACCCCCCTCTGTCCCGACGAGGGCGGATCGCGCCCTGAGGCCATCGCCTTGCGCCTGCTGCTCCTCGAGGACAGCCCCAACGACGCCGAGCTGGCGATCGCCCTGCTCGAGGACGCCGGCTACGCGTGCCGCTGGGATCGCGTCCAAACTCGCGCGGCGTTCCTCGCGCAATTGGATACGGAATCCTACGACTGCATCCTGTCGGATTTTCGCCTGCCCGACTTCGACGGCCTGGCGGCGCTGCACATCGTGCGGGACAGAGGGCTGCTGGTGCCGTTCATTCTCGTCTCCGGCGCGCTCGGCGAGGAGGAAGCCATCGACAGCTTGAAGGCCGGCGCGACCGACTATGTCCTCAAGACGCGCTTCCAACGCCTGGTGCCCGCCGTCCGCCGCGCGCTGGCCGAGAGCGCGGAATCGCAGCGGTGCCGCGAGACGGAATCCGCGCGGGGCGAGGAGGCGGCGATCTCCGCGGCGCTGGTGCGCGTCGCGACCGAGGTGATCGCATCGCTCGATACGCCCGTCCTCATCCGCCACCTCTGCCTCCTCGCCGCCGAGGTGCTGCACTGCGACTGTAGCCATGCCTTCCTGCTGCTGCCGGACGGCGGCGTCGACGCCGTGATGGCCGGGCACGGCCAGAGCACGACGGCGGAGGCGCCGGATACCGAACGCGCCACTGCGCCGGCGCTCGCCGAGCTGATCCGACGGCTGGAGACCGAGGCCCTCGTCGAGTTGCCCGCGCACGCCTCACCGGCGGGGCTTCTGCCACCGCAATTGGCATGCACGAAGTCAGGCGTGACGGTCTACGTCCCGTTGCGCCGCGCCGCCGGCATCGTCGGCGTGCTCGCCGCGAGTCGGGCGCGGGCCGAGCCCTTCTCGAATACGCACCGCCGCATCGCGCATGGCATCGCCCAGCTCGCCTCGCTCGCGCTAGCGAATGCGGGGGTCGTGTACGAGCTCGAGGCGTTGAACCGCCTGAAGACCGATTTCGTCAACGTCATGTCGCACGAGCTGCGCACGCCGATCACCATCATCATGGGCTACAGCGACCTGCTGAGCGACGGCTCCCTCGGCCCGCTGAACGCCGAGCAATTGGAGGCGCTGCAACGCTCGGGTCTGGCGACGCGCCAGCTGTTCGATCTGCTCAACACCATGCTCGATGTCGGGTTGCTCGAAGCGGGCGCGTTGCGGGTCGACCTCGAGACCTTGAATCTGGAGGACCTGTTGGCGCAGATCCACAGCGACACCGCGGCCGCCCGCGCCGACAAGCCGGACCTGCGCGTGCACATGGGAGTGGCGCCGGCCGCGCGGGAGCTGCGCGTCGACCGCGCCAAGCTCAAGGTCATCATCAAGAAGGTCGTCGACAACGCGATCAAATTCACCCCCTCGGGGACCGTCACG
>CAYVUV010000377.1:0-15582 GCA_964455095.1 uncultured Binatia bacterium (SeqCode) | reverse complement strand
GGCGACCGCATCGCGGTCGCCCTGTAAGCCCGCGCGAGCTGCTCTCGAGAGAGTGGGACGCGCGGGCCATGATGGAGGTGACACATGGTTTCAATCATTCCGTACGGCGCGCCGATCCCACTGGAGATGACGTGGCCCAGTGGAATCGGAGCGAACAGCATGGTGCTGGCGGCGGCAGTGATCTGCACGGTGTTGGCGGTCCTGGCGCTGCGGGCGCGGTACCAGGTCGCCAAGCGTCCGCGGCCGATTCTGGCCCCGATCGGCGGTGGCAAGCCGCTGCACCAGGTCGCGGCCTGAGCCCGTCACAACCGCGGGCGGGGAGGCATGTCCTCCCCGCCCGCCCTCACTTGCTCCCGGGCCGCACCCCGCGACCCAGCTTTCCAACCCCGCTCGGTTGCGATAGGTCTGCTGACGTTCGATCAGCAGCCCGGCGCACGCCATGAGTGAGTGGATTGTCGACATCAACGAGCGCGACTTCGAACGCGAAGTCGTCGAGCGATCCAAGACCGTGCCCGTGGTGGTCGACTTCTGGGCGCCATGGTGTGGTCCGTGTCGCACGCTGGGACCGCTCCTGGAGCGCTTGGCGACCGAGCACGAGGGCGCCTTCGTCGTTGCCAAGGTGAACGTCGACGAGAACCCGAACCTGGCCTCGGCCGCCGGCGCGCAGAGCATTCCCATGGTCCTCGGCCTGCGCGACGGCGAGGTCGTAGCCGAATTCGTCGGCGCCCAGCCGGAGGCGCAAGTGCGCGAGTTCCTCGCCCGTCTGCTGCCCAGCGAAGGCGAGTTGATCGCCACCGATGCCGACGCGCTGCGCGCCGCGGGCAAGCTGGCGGAAGCCGAGGCGGCGTACCGGCAAGCGCTGGAGACCGAACCGCGCTGCGACCGCGCCCTGGTCGGATTGGCGGCGCTGCTGGCCGAGCGCGGCGACGACGCGGAGGCCGTGGCGCTCATCGAACGCGTCGCCCCGGGCACGCCGTGGCGGCAAGAGGCCGATCGACTGGCGGCAGCCATTCGCGTTCGCCAGGCCGGAGCCGTCGACGTCGGCGCGCTGCAAGCCATGGTCGACGCAAATCCGACCGATGTGGCGGCGCGCTTCGAGCTGGCGCAAGCGCTGGCGGCGCGCACCGACTACGAAACGGCGCTGCAGCACTACCTGGAGATCGTCAGTCGCGACCGCTCGTTTCGCGACGACGGAGCGCGCAAGGCCATGCTCGACATCTTCGAGCTGCTAGGCGCCGCGCACGAGACCACCCAGCGCTATCGCTCGGAGTTGGGCAAAGTCCTGTTCCGCTAGTCACTGCCCATCCGCCGGGAGCCGGCCCGGCGCGGGAAGCAGGCGGTCGATGACCACCGGCCTCCCGCTCGCCGGCCCAACCACCTCACCACCACTGGCACTGCGCGACCCTCGACCTCTCCGCCCCGCACCTGGCCACGCCTGCCGTCCAACACGGGCGCATGGGGCGACTGCAACCCGTGTGCCGACTACGTCCGGCTGACGACGGGGAGTATCGAAGGGGTCGCGCGGACAGCGATGGACAGCCTTGTAACAGGGGTGTCGAGGAATCGACGCCGGTGGAATCTTCACGGCTGCGCACAGATTTCAGGTGCCATTCGCCCCGCCATGCGGGGAGCTTCCGGGCGTTGCGGCGCGGCGCGCGGTTGGTGGTATAGGCTTCCAACCTCGATGGGGACAGGGGAGCGCGATGTTGCTCGAACGCATGATTCCGTGGATCGGTTCGTTCGTGGACCAGGTGGTCCTGGTGACCGGGGCATCGAGCGGTATCGGCCGCGAGACGGCGATTGCCTTTGCCCGCCGCGGCGCCCGCGTGGCATTGGTGGCGCGTCGGCGCCCGCTGCTCGAGGAGGTCGCCGCCGCCATTCGCGCCGAGGGCGGGCGCGCTCTGGTGGTGCCGGCCGATGTGAGTGACGCGCGCGCGGCGCGCGCCGCCGTGAGCCGCGTGCGCCGCACCTGGCACCGCGTCGATGTGCTGATCAACAACGCCGGTGTCCTCCTTCCGTCCACCGTCCTGGCCCTCAAGGCGGCGGATCTCGAGGCCATGCTGCGCGTCAACGTGTTCGGCGCGCTGTCCATGATGCAGGCGGTGTTGCCCGGCATGCAGCGCCAGGAACGCGGGGCGATCATCAACGTCGCGTCGCTGGCCGGCCGCCGCGGCGTGACGCCGCTCGGCGGCTACTGCGCGACCAAGTTCGCGCTGGTCGGGCTGACCGAAGCGCTGCGCACCGAGGTCGACAGCAGCCGCTTGCACGTCGGCCTGGTCATGCCCGGCGTCGTCGACACGCCGATGGCACAAGGCGCCGGCGAGCAGGGGCTGATCCCCGAGTGGCCACAGCGGTTCAACATGCCGGCGGAATGGGTCGTCGCCGCGATCATGCTGGCCCTGCGCTTTCGCTTACACGAGATCTCGGTGCCGCCCGGCGCGGGGACGCTGGAGATGATCGGCGCCCTGGCTCCGGGCGCCACCGACGCGCTGATCGGCTGGATGAGCGCCGCCGGGCGCATGATCTCCGGCCGCACGGCTTCCGCCCCACGCCGCCGTGCGGTGAAGAAGCCCAAACGCTGAGCGTTCAATCGTCCGTTGCCGCGGCACAGAGCTCGGCGATCAGCTCGCGCTTCTTGAACTTGCCCGGCCCGGTACTGGGAATGGTGTCGCGGAAGACGATCCGCGCCGGCACCTTGTGCGGGGCGAGGTGCGCGCGGGCGTGCTCGCGCAGCGCCTCGGCTGAGACGGACATGTTGGCCAACCGCGTGACGACCGCGATCACTGCCTCACCGCGATCGGGGTCGGGAACGCCAATCACGGCGACCTCCGCGACACTCGGGTGGGCTTGGAGACAGTTCTCGATCTCGACCGCGCTGATCTTGAACCCGCCGCTCTTGATGATGTCCACCGAGCGCCGCCCGACGATGCGGATCATGCCGTCGGGCTCGCGCACGGCGAGGTCGCCGGTGCGGAAATACCCCTCCGCAAAGGATGCTGCCGTCTCCTGTGGCCGCTGCCAGTAGCCGCTGAACAGATTGGGTCCGCGGACGACCAATTCGCCTGGCTCACCGTCCGCCACGGCTACGAGTTCGCCCCGGTCGGCGGCCTCCGGTTCGACGATGCGCACGTCGATGCCCGGCAGCGCCTGCCCGACGACGCCCGCGCGCCGCGCCGCCGTGTACGGCGCCGCGATCATGAAGCCGCCTTCGCTCATCCCGAAGCGCTCGAGGATGGCGTGGCCAAAACGTTCCTGGAAGCGCTCGAACGTCGCCACTGTGAGCGGTGCGGAGCCGGACACCCACAGCCGCATACGGCTGAGATCGGCGGCGCTCAACACGGCGTCGGGCAGCGCGACGAGGCGGTTGTACATGGTGGGCACGCCGAAGAACATGGTGCATCCGTGCTGGGCGAGCAGCGTCGGCACGTCCTCGGCGACGAAGCGGGGTCGCAGCGCGATGCTCGATCCGGCGAGCAGTGAGCCGAGCAGGCCGAGCGCCAGCCCGTGCAGATGGAAGCACGGCAGGGTCAACAGCAGCCGGTCTTTTTCCGTCCACGCCCAGGCCTGGGCGACGGTGGACAGGTTGGAGTGCAACGCCCGGTGCGAGAGCACGGCGCCCTTCGGTTGGCCGGTGGTGCCGGAGGTGTAGACGATCAGCGCCGGGTCCTCCGCCGAGAGGGCCGCCCCGGGGCGCGGCGAGGCGGAGTGCAGGTCGTCCGCATCGGTGATGATCGGCACCTGACACCCCGCGTCGCGCAGCGCCTTCGCCTGCGCTGGATGCGTGAGCACCAGCGAGGCGCCGGCATCGGCGACGATGTACCCTGCTTCGGCGCTGGTGTAGGCGGGATTGAGCGGCACCAGCACCGCGCCGGAGCGCAGCACGGCCAACACCGCCGCGACCAGGTCGGGTGAATTGGGCAGGCCGACGGCGACGCGCTCGCCCGGCCGCACGCCGCGCTCGACGATGCCGGTCGCCAGCTCGGCACTCCAGGCGTTCAGGTCGGCGCCGGAGTACGTGAGCTCTTCCCAGAGCAGCACGGGCGCCGTCCGGCGGGCGCGCAGGCGCTGTTCGATCGCCGCGGTGAGAGTCGACATCGACCGGGACGGTACTGGCGGAGTGTGGCTCGGTCAATCCACCAAGCGCTCTTCCGGCGGGACAATGCCGCGGAATGCGAAGTACAGCATGATGTCGTAGGCAATCTTCATTGTCGCTCCGACCAGCAGCGGCAAGGCGAATGAGCCGTCCTGCATCAGCAGGCCGGCGAAAGCCGGCGCCACGGCCCAGCCGACCAGGCGCACGAGCTGCGTCACGCCGGAGGCGACCGTGCGCTCCTCCGGCCTGACGACCGCCATGACGTAGGACTGCCGCGTCGGCACGTCCATTTCGACCAACCCCTCGCGGATGAGAAACAGGACGGCCGCGACGGCGAAGCTGGGGGCGAAGGGCACGGTCATCAACAGCAGGCTGGACGGGATATGCGTCAGCACCATCGTGTTGACCAACCCCAGCCGCCGCGCCAGCCAGGCGGCGCCGAGGTGCGACAGCGCATTGGCGACACGCGCGCCGAAGAAGAGAAGGCCGACGGCGACGGGCCCGGCCCCGAAACGCTCGAAGAAAAAATAGGCCAGCAACGTCGTGGTCAAAAAGCCGCCCGCGACGGCGTCGAGCGCGAACAGCGACGAGATGCGCCACAGCACGCGACGGCTCTCCGGCGTCACTCGTTGGCGGGCCGTTGGCGCCACCTCGATCGCCGGCGACAGGCGCGCATAGAGCACCAAAGTTGCGGCGAGCAATGCGGCATAGAGTCCGAGCGCGCCGCGCGTCGCGGCGATCGGGCCCGCCGCGCTGTAGCGCTCGATCAGCACCGGCAACCCGGCCAGCGCGCCGCCGAGGGCGTGCCCGGCATCTTGCAAGACGTTGTACCAGGCGAAGGCGCGCGTGCGATCCGCGTCGGTCGTCGTCGCCGGCAGGATCGCCTGCTCGACCACGGCCGAGGCGCTGCGGTCGCGGCCCATGCCGTTGAGCATGCCGAGAAACGCCGCCACGGCGATGACCAGTGGCTGCGAGGCGAGCGCGACGACCGCGCCGCCGGCGGCACAGAGCAGCGCGATCGCCATCAGCAGCCGTCGCCGGCCGATGCGATGCGCGCCCAGCGTCACCAGCAACGTGACGGCGGCGGAACCCGCCAGTCCGGCGCTGACGATGAAGCCGATCTGCGCCGGCGAGATGTGCAGCTGCGTCAGGTGAAGACTGAGCAGCACGGCGCCCATGCTGACGGCGAGGGCGCGCAAGAAGGCGGTGGCGTAGATGAGCGGGCGGTCGGCCATCTTGCGATCGATTTACCCCTGTATGTACGAGCGCATCAGGCCGATCAGGCCGCTCCCGGCGATGACCCAGAGGACATCGAGCTTGAAATGCTGCAGCGCCGCGAAGGCCGCCAGCGCCATGGCGACCGCGATCCAGTCCAGCCCTCCGGCGAACCCGTTCGGCCAGATCACTGCGACGCCGAAAACCAATGCCAGGTTGAGCACCACGCCGACCACGGCCGCGGTGATGCCCGACAGCGCGGCGGTGAGATTCGCGTTGCCGCGCAGGACCTCGATGTACGGCGCCCCGACGAAGATGAAAATGAAGCAGGGCAGAAACGTCGCGTATGTCGTCACCAGCGCGCCGACGGTCGCGCTGGTAACGGGCGCCAGGCCGTCCGGCTGATTCCAGCCGGCGATGAAGCCGACGAATTGCAGCACCATGATCAGCGGACCGGGCGTGGTCTCGGCCAGCGCCAGTCCGTCCACCGCTTGCGCGTGCGTCAGCCATCCGTACGACTGCACCGCCGCCTGCGTGACGTAGGCCAGTACCGAATAGGCGCCGCCGAAGGTGACCAGCGCGGCAACGGTGAAGAAGCGATAGAGCCGCGTGTGCAGGCCGTCCCAGCCGTGCCAGGCGATCAGCAGCAGCAGGACCATGGCCCACAGAATCAATCCGGTGAGCAGTGTCCGCCTCGCGCGCCCGCGCGCCGGCCGCGCGTGGTCCGGCAGCGGTGCGTCGTCGTCCAGCACGGCGGCGCGCGGCGCGGCTCCGACGCGTGCGGCGACTGGTGCGCTCGCGCCCGTGCTGGCGATCAACCCGATTACGCCTGCCGAGAGCACGATGAGCGGAAACGGCACGTGCAGGAAATAGATCGCCGCGAAGGACGCGGCGGCGATCGCGTAGTGCAGTCGATGCTTGAGCGCCCGTCCGCCGATCCTGACTACGGCCTCGATGACGATGGCCACCACCGCCGGCTTGAAGCCCAGCAGGACGCCGGCGACGGCGGGCACGTGGCCGTACGCCGCGTAGACGTAGGACAGGCCGAGCAGGATGAAGATCGAGGGGAGCACGAAGAATATGCCGGCGGCCAACCCGCCGGGCGTGCGGTGCAACAGCCAACCGATGTACGTCGCCAGCTGCTGCGCTTCCGGACCCGGCAGCAGCATGCAGTAGTTGAGCGCGTGCAGAAAGCGCTCTTCCGAGATCCAGCGCCGGCGCTCGACCAACTCGCGGTGCATGATCGCGATCTGCCCGGCCGGCCCGCCGAACGAGATGAAGCCGAGCTTCACCCAGAAGCGCAGCGCCTCGCGGAACGACACGGCAGGCGGTGACATCGTGCGTGCAAATCAGACGCGGAACGCAGGCGCAAGCACGGTGAGTCTGATGGAGGCGGGGGTCCGCTCACGCTGAGCCCGTCGAAGCATGAGCCCGTCGAAGCACGGGGCGGGGTTCTTCTGTGGACCGGGATTTGCCCAGCAATCCGCGAGAGCAGTTCCTCTCCCTCCGGGAGAGGTAAGGTGAGGGGATGAAATGATGGCTTCGACCCCTGATTCGTTGAAGAGTTTGTTCGATCCCCTCACCTAGCCTCTCCCGGTGGGAGAGGAACCAGAAGGACGGCATTGATCGCTGGGCAAAGCCTGTGGACCAGTAGAGCCGGCGCGGCGCATCGGATAGAAGAGGCGCCCATGCGCGTCCACCGCAGCAATCGCGCCGAAGAGCTGGTCGCCGTACTGGCCGACGTCGTGCGCCGTCCGCTGGCCGATGCCATGGCGCCGGAGTGCATCGTGGTGCAGGGGCGCGGTATGGAGCGCTGGCTGTCGGCCGAGCTGGCGCAGCGGCTCGGCGTGTGGGCGAACCCCGACTTCCCGTTCCCGCGCCGGCTGGTCGAACGGGCGCTCTCCGCCGTGCTCGGCGACGACGCCGACGAGCGCAGCGCTTTCGAGCCGGAGACGCTCATGTGGGCGATTGCCGCGCTGCTGCCGGGCCTGCTCGACCGGCCGGAGTTCGCGCCGCTGCGCGCCTACCTCGCCGACGATCCGCGCGGCTTGAAGCGCATGCAACTCGCCGAGCGCATCGCCGACACCTTCGACCACTACACCGTGTACCGCCCGCGCCTGGTGCTCGGCTGGGAGGCCGGCGACGGAACCGACTGGCAGCCGGTGCTCTGGCGCGCGCTCGTCGACCGCCACGGCGCGCACCATGTCGCCGCGCGCGCGGCGCACTTCCTGCGCGCCCGCCGCGCCGGCGCCGGTTTGGCGGCACCTTTCCCGACACGCGTCAGCCTCTTCGGCGTCTCGACGCTGCCACCGCTGTACCTCGAGCTGCTGGCGGTCCTGGAACCGCTGGTCGAGCTGCACGTGTTCCTGCTTGCGCCGTCGCCCGAGTTCTGGGGCGACATCCGCTCGCGGCGCGAAATCATCCGCGCGTTGTCGCGCAGCGGGGCCGCCGCGGCGCAGACCGAGGAAGCCCTGCATCTGGCCGAGGGCAATCCGTTGCTGGCATCGCTCGGCCGCCTGGGGCGCGATTTCCAGCAACTGCTCGAAGCGGCGGTCGACTACGAGGACGACGAACGCTCGCGCGAGCCGGTGGGGACGCACCGCCTGGCGGCGATCCAGTCCGACATCCTGCACCTCGTGCACCGCACACGCGCCACGGCCTTGCCCCTGCCGCCCGACGATTCGATCGGCATCCATGCCTGCCACGGTCCGATGCGCGAGGTCGAGGTGGTGCGTGATCAGCTGCTGGCGCTGTTTGCCGCCGACCCCACCCTGGAGGCGCGCGACATCGTGGTCATGACGCCGAGCATCGACGCCTACGCGCCCTACATCGAAGCCGTGTTCGGCGCCGCCAGCGACGAGCGCACGCGCATTCCGTACCGCATCGCCGATCGCAGCGTGCGCGCGACGCACGAGGTCGTCGACGCCTTCGCGGCGCTCGTCGATGTCATGCGCGCGCGCATGACGGCGACGCAGGTGTTGGATTTGCTCGGCATCGACGCCGTCCGCGCCCGCTTCCGCATCGGCGGCGGCGATCTCGATCTGCTCCGCACCTGGGTCGAGGAGTCGGGCATTCGCTGGGGCGTCGACCGCACCCATCGCGAGGCGGTCGGACAGCCGCCGCTGGCGGAGAACACCTGGCGCTTCGGGCTCGACCGCCTTCTGCTCGGCTACGCCATGCCCGGCGCCGGGCGCGAGCTGTTCGGCGGCGCCTTGCCGTACGACGAGGTCGAGGGGTCGAGCGCCGACCTGCTCGGGCGCCTGGCGAGCTTCTGCGACACCCTGTTCGCCTTCCGCACCGCCCTGCAAACCGGCCGCACGCTCGAAGCCTGGCGCGACGACCTCGGCGCGCTCCTCACCGCCATGATCGCCAGCACCGACCAGACGGCCTATCAGCATCAGCTGATCCGGCGCAGTCTGGCCGTGCTCGCCGAGCGCGCCGCGGCCGCCGGCTTCGACGAGCCGATCGATCTCGACGCCGTGCGCGCCGCGCTCGAGCCGGAGCTGCAGCGCGGCGCCGCGCCGCAGGGCTTTCTCGCCGGCGGGGTGACGTTCTGCGAGCTGGTGCCGATGCGCTCGATTCCCTTCCGCGTCGTCTGTCTGCTCGGCATGAACGACGGCGCCTTCCCCCGCACGCGCCGCCCGCTCGGGTTCGACCTCATCGCCCAGCGGCCCCTGCCGGGTGATCGCTCGTCGCGCGACGACGACCGCTATCTGTTCCTCGAGGCGGTGCTGTCGGCGCGCGATCATTTGCTCATCACCTACGTCGGTCAGAGCATCACCGACAACGAGCCGCTGCCACCGTCGGTCGTCGTCAGCGAGCTGCTCGACGCGTTGGATGTCTCATTCCAGCCCGTCGATCCGCCCATCAGCCCGATCGTTCGCCATCCGCTACAGGCGTTTAGCCCGCGCTATTTCGACGGCAGCGACGCGCGACTCTTCAGCTACTCGGCCGCCGACTGCCTCGGCGCGCGCGCCGCCCTCTGCCCGCGGCAGCCGCCGGCCGCTTTCTTGTCCGCGCCACTGCCTGTCGATGTCGGGCCGGGTGACGTCGTCGAGCTGGACGAGCTCGTCAGCTTCTTCGATCACCCGCCGCGGGCGTTCCTGCAGCGCCGTCTCGGTCTCTATCTCGGGCGCGACCTCGAGCCGATGGAGGACCGCGAGCCGATCGTCCTCAATGCGCTCGACCGCTGGAAGATCGGCGACGCGTTGCTGGCGCGCGCCCTCGAGGGCGGCGACGTGGAGGCGGCGTACGAGTCGGTGCGCGCCGGCGGCAGGCTGCCGCCAGGCACGCTCGGACGTTGCCTGTACGACGACATCCGGCCCGACATCGACGTCCTGGCCGAGCTGGCCCGCACCGCCATGGGGGGGCGGCGCCGCGATCCGGCGGAGATCGACCTCGATCTCGACGGTGTGCGTCTCACCGGGGTCGTGCGCGACCTCTACCCGAACGGGCACGCGCGCGCCCAGTACTCGCAGATCGGCCGGCGGCAGGAGCTCGGCCTGTGGATCCGCCACCTGGCTCTCGGCTGCGCGGCGCCGGTTGGCAGCGCCCTGATCGGCCGGCGTTCGCAGAAACCGCCGACGGTGGTGCGTTTCACTCCGGTCGGCGATCCGCGGGCGATGCTGCAACTGCTGCTGCGCCTCTACGTCTTGGGGCGCTGCGTGCCGCTGCCGCTGTTCCAATCGACCTCGCGCGCCTACGCCGAGGCGCGGCGCGAGCAGAAGCCCGATGCGCTGGCGGCGGCGCGCAAGAAGTTCGATCCCGACCCGTATGCGCCGGTGCCGCCCGACGGCGTGGATCCCTACGTCCAGTGTGTCTACCGCCACATCGATCCCCTCACGGATCCTACCGTTGTCGACGGGCCCGCTCTCGGTCCCGAGGCGGCGGCCGAGCCGTCGTGGTTTGCCCAGCTCGCGATGGCGGTGTTCGGCCCACTGCTGGCACACCGGCAGGAGGCGCCGTGAAGCGCCTCGATCCGCTCGCCCTGCCGCTGTCGGGCGCGACGCTCCTCGAAGCCAGTGCGGGCAGCGGCAAGACGCACACGATCACGACGCTGTACGTGCGGCTGCTGCTCGAGACGGCGGTGCAGCCGGGCGAGATCCTCGTTGTGACCTATACCAACGCGGCCACGGCGGAGCTGCGCGCGCGCGTGCGGCGCCGCCTCGTCCAGGCCCTGGCCGCGCTCGAGGCCGGCGCGTCTGACGACGCCGAGCTCGACGCCATGATCCGCGCCCGCGTCGCCTCGCGCGCTGCGGACCGGCCGCGGCTGACCGCGGCGCTGTATGGATTCGACGAGGCGGCGATCTTTACCATCCACGGCTTCTGCCAGCGGGTGCTGCAACAGCACGCCTTCGAGAGCGGTACGGCGTTCGACCTCGAGCTGATCGGCGATCAGACGGCGCTGCGCGACGAAGTCGTCAGCGACTTCTGGGTGCAGGCGCTGTGCGCGGCTTCGGAGGAGGTCGTGCGCGAGGTCGCCGAGTCGAAGCTGGACCCGATGAAGCTTGCCAGTCTGATCCAGCGCGTCGTCGCGCAGCCGGACCTGACCGTCCTGCCGCTTCCCGGCGCGGACGACCCGGTCAAGTTGCGCACGCAGCTCGCCGCGATCGCCTTTGCGCTGCGCGAGCTGCCGCGTCGCAAGGCGGCGGCGGGGGTGCAGTCCTTCGACGACTTGTTGCTGCAGGTCGACACCGCCCTCGCTGGGCTGGGTGGCGAGCCATTGGCGGCGCAGATCCGGCGTCGCTTTCCGGTCGCGCTGATCGACGAGTTCCAGGACACCGATCCGGTGCAGTACCGAATCTTCGAGCGCATCTACCGCGACCGTGCCGACGCGGCGCTGTTTCTGATCGGCGATCCGAAACAGGCGATCTACGCCTTCCGCGGCGCCGACGTGTTCATCTACCTGAACGCCAAACGCGCCGCCCGCGAGCAGACGTACACGATGGACGTCAATCGGCGCTCCTCGCCGCGCATGGTGCAGGCGGTCAACACCCTCTTCGGGCGCGTGGACGATCCGTTCGTGTTGCCGGACATTCCCTTCGTCCAGATGCAGCCGGGTACTCGGGTCAGGAACGAGATCGACGGAGCAGCGCTGCACATCCTGCTGATGCCGCGCGCCGGCCGCGAGGCGAGAATCCGAGGCAAGATCCCGAAGAAGGGCGCGTTCATCAACAAGGGCGTCGCCGACAAGGAGCTGCCGTCGGCAATCGCCGGCGAGATCGTGCGCTTTCTTCAGTCGGACGCGCGCATCGAGGGGCAGCCGGTGTCGCCGGCTGACGTGGCGGTGCTGTGCCGAACGAACCTGCAGGCCATGGACGTCCAGGCCGCGCTGCGCAACCTGGGCGTGCCGAGCGTGTTGCAGGGCGACGCGAGCGTGTTCGACGCGTCGGAGGCGGCGCAACTGGAACTGGTCCTGCGCGCGGTGGCCGACCCCGGCGATGCCGGTGCGCTCAAAGCGGCCCTGGCGACCGATCTGCTCGGCGTGAGCGGTCTCGAGCTGTTCGCGCTGCAGGACGACGAGCGCGGTTGGGACCGGTGGCTGCGTCGTCTGCAGGAGTGGCACCAGCTATGGGTCGGGCGCGGCTTCACGCCGGCCTTTCGCCGCTTGCTCGATGAACAGGACGTGCCGGCGAGACTGTTGGCCCTGCCCGGTGGCGAGCGCCATCTGACCAACCTGCTGCACCTCGGCGAGTTGTTGCAGCGCGCGGCGGTCGAATGGCGGCGTGGGCCGCGGGCGCTGGTGGAATGGTTGGGCACGATGCGCCGCGACGCCGCGGCGCGTGTCGAGGCGGTCGGGGAGACGGCGCAGATTCGCCTCGAAAGCGACGCGCGCGCCCTCAAGCTGGTGACGATCCACAAGAGCAAAGGCCTCGAGTACCCGGTCGTATTCTGTCCCTATCTGTGGGACGGGACGCTGTTCAGGAAGGACGACAAGGAGTACCTGCGCTTTCACGAGTCTGCCGAACCCCATCGGCCGATGATGGATCTCGCGGCGGACAAGGATTCACGGCACTGCGAATTGGCGGAGCGCGAGGCGCGGGCGGAGAACCAGCGGCTGCTGTACGTCGCGCTGACGCGTGCCAAGTACCGCTGCGTGGTCGTGTGGGGCGCGGTGCGCGATGCCGAGGACTCGCCTCTTGCCCGCCTGCTGGACTGGCCCGGACCCGCAGTTTCGGACGACGAGACGCGCGCGCAGCTCGCCGCACTGGCGGCGGAGTCGGGCGGGTCGATCGCCACGGCCGACCTGTCGTTTGAGTTACCCGCGCCGTATCGCGCCGCCGCCGGCGCTGCGGATGCGCTGTGCAGCCGCACCGCGTCGCGGGTGCTGCGCATGGATTGGCGACTGTCGAGCTTCTCGCGCCTCGTATCAGGGCACGACGTCGGCGTTGCACCTGCCGACGAGGGGCTCGACCACGACGAGGGGATCGGGGAGGGCCTGGCGCGTCCGCCAGAAACGGCCAGCAGCGCGATCGTGCTGAGCGACTTTCCGCGCGGCGCACGGGCCGGCAATCTGATCCACGAGCTGTTCGAAACGCTCGACTTCCCCACCGTCGCGCCGGCCGCGCTGCGCGACAGCGCGGCGGCGGCGCTGATCCGCTACGGGCTCGACCCGGTCTGGGCCGAGCCGCTGCAGCGCGCCCTCGGCGACGTGCTCGACACGCCGTTGCGCGACGCCGAGCGCTCGTTGCGCTTGCGCGAGATCGAGACGGCGCGGCGCCTGAACGAGATGGAGTTCATCTTTCCGGTCGCCGCCGCGCGACCCGAGGCCCGCTTCACCAGCGCGGCGTTGGCGAACGCATTCGAAGGACACGCGGCGGCGCTGCCGGCCGGCTACCCCGACAGCGTGCGGCGGCTGGGCTTCGCCCCGCTGGCGGGCTACCTGCGCGGCTTCGTCGACCTCGTCTTCGAGCACGGCGGGCGCTGGTATCTGGTCGACTACAAGTCGAACTTCCTCGGCCCAACGGCCGCCGACTACCGGCCCGAGCGGCTCGGCGAGGCGATGGCGCAGCACCACTACTTCCTGCAGTACCATTTGTACGTCGTCGCCCTGCATCAGTACCTGGCGCTGCGGGTGGCCGGGTACGACTACGAGCGCGACTTCGCCGGCGTGTTCTACCTCTTCGTGCGCGGCATGGCGCCGAACCACGCGCCCGGATGCGGCGTGTTCTTCGACCGCCCGGCTCGCGCCCTGATCGACGCGCTGTCCGATGCGTTGGCGGGGGCGGCATGACGGCGGCGTGGGACGCCCTGCGCGGGCGTGTGCTGTCGCCGCTCGACGAGCACTTCGCGCGCGCCGTCGGCCGCCTGGCGGGCGAGGAGCGCGCCGACGTCTTGTTGGCCGCGGCGCTCGCCAGCCGGCAGGTATCGCGCGGCCACGTGTGTCTGGAATTGGCGCGCCTGGTCGAGGACCCGCCGGTCGACGACCTGCGCTGGCCGGCGCTGGCAGGGTGGATCGAAGCGCTGCGATCGAGCGGCCTGGTCGCCGATGCGGCAACGGCGGAACGCGAGGCGCGCCCGCTGGTGCTCGACGCGCGCGGGCGCCTGTATCTCAAGCGCTACTGGGATCACCAGCGCCGACTGGCGGCCGCGATTCGCCACCGCGCGGCCGCGGTGGATGCGTCGCTCGACATCGCGCTGTTGCGCGATGGGCTCGACCGATTGTTTCCAGCTGACGCGTCTGCCGGAGCCGCGCCGGATTGGCAGCGCATTGCCGCGCTGACGGCGGTGCAGCGGGGCTTCTGCGTGATCTCCGGCGGACCGGGCACCGGGAAGACGTTCACCGTCGTGAAGATCCTCGCCCTGCTCATCGAGCAGGCGCAGCGCGCCGGGCGCCGCGTGCCGCGGCTGCACCTGGTCGCGCCGACCGGCAAAGCGGCGGCTCGCCTCGGCGAGGCGATTCGCAACGCCAAAGGCGATCTGCGTTGCGCGGCGGAGGTGCGCGCGGCGATCCCGACCGAGGCGACGACCATCCACCGCTGCCTCGGTGCCATCCGCGGGCGCCCGGCTTCGTTCCGGCACGATGCGGGAAACCCGTTGATTACCGACCTCGTGCTGGTCGACGAAGCCTCGATGGTCGACCTGGCGCTGATGGCGCGGCTGGTCGACGCCTTGCCGGCGCAGGCGCGGTTGATCCTGCTCGGCGACAAGGACCAGCTCGCCTCGGTCGAAGCCGGTGCCGTGCTGGGCGACATCTGCAACACCGGCGCAGCGCGACGGTACTCGCGGCCGTTCGTCGAGTCGGTGGCGGCGATCTCAGGCGAGCGCTTGCCGCTCGACCGCGACGCGCCAGAGCAGACCGGTGTCTGGGACTGCATCGTGCAACTCACGCGCAGCTACCGCTACCGCGCCGACAGCGGCATCGGCGCTCTGGCGCGCGCGGTCAATGGCGGCGATGCCGCCGCGGCGCTGGCGGCGCTTTCGGCCGGCGGCGACACGCAGCTGCGCGCGCCGGGGCGCGAGTGGGAGCTCAGCGACGCGCTGCGCGCCGATGTCGTGCAGCAGCTCGACGGATTGCGCGCCGCCGCATTGCCGCAGGATCGCCTCCGGGCCCTGGAGCGCTTCCGCATCCTTTGCGCGCATCGCCGCGGCGGACACGGCGTCGAGACGGTCAACGCGCTGGTCGAGGCGACGCTGGCCGAGGCGGGCATTCTGCGGATCGACGCTGCCTCGTACGCCGGCCGACCGGTGATGGTGACGCGCAACGACTACCAGATCGGCCTGTTCAACGGCGACGTCGGCGTCATCGCCGTCGATCCCGACGACGCGGAGCGCCGCGTTGCCGTATTCGCGGCGCCCGACGGCACCGTGCGAATGCTGTCGCCCTCGCGCCTGCCGCCGCACGAGACCGTCTTCGCGATGAGCGTGCACAAGAGCCAGGGGTCGGAGTTCGATGAAGTGGCGGTGGTGCTGCCCGATCGCGTCTCGCCGGTCGTCTCGCGCGAGCTCCTCTACACCGCCGTGACGCGCGCCCGCCGCGCGGTCACCGTCTACGCTTCCCCCGAGATCCTCGCTGCCGCAGTGGCGCGTCCGGTCGAGCGCGCCTCGGGCCTGCGCGAGCTGCTGTGGGGCGACTGATCATCGCTGGTTTCCTCTCCCGGATGGGAGAGGATTAAGGTGAGGAGGATTCAATTGCGCCGAAGGCCAGTCTGATGTTCTGCCTTCGATGGGCCGCCAAAAGCCTGGGGCGGCTTCGCCGATCAATTGTATCCCCCTCATCCTGTCCTTCTCCCATCCGGGAGAAGGAACCCTCGCGCGATCCGATACAGCACATG
>CAYVUV010000376.1:0-20450 GCA_964455095.1 uncultured Binatia bacterium (SeqCode) | reverse complement strand
CGCGACGGCAGCCGCACCCGCGGCACCCGAGCCGCGGCGCGAGGCACAGGTGATCTACGATCGGTCGCAGGAGCGCGACGCGTACACCGCAGGGATTTCGGACGGTCTGGCCCTGGCGGCCGGCGGACAAGGGTCCGGCGGCGAACCGTCGATACAGATCAACGGCCCGCTGGCGGTTGCCAGCGCGCAGACGGTCGAGCACGGCTATGACTACGCGCCGTACTATCCGTTCGTCACCACGTCGTTCGATCGCGGCCGTTCGCGGCACCAGACCCTGCGCATGTTGCTGCAGGACCAGTTTCAGCTCGACCGCGACGGCCCGTTTGTCTACGAGCGCCTCAATCCGATCGGGCTCGGGCCCAATCTGCATCCCATCCTGTCGCGCGGCCTGACCGGTCGGGTGCCGCAGGGCTCCCGCGTCCTGTTTCGCTAGTGGCGGGCCAGGTCAGTCCGACCGTGCGCCACGCGCGCCTGCTCGACCGGCGCGACAGCGCCCTGGTCGTCATCGACGTTCAGGAAGGCTACCGCAACCACACCGTCGAGCACGAGCGTATGGTCGCCAGCGTCTGTCGGCTGCTCGAGGCGGCCAAGATCATGGGCGTCCCGGTGCTGATCACCGAGCAGTATCCGAAGGGCATCGGGCACACGCAGTCGGAGGTGGCGGAACGCCTGCTGCCCGGGCAAGCGGTGATCGAGAAGCTGTCGATGAGTTGCTGGCGGCAGCCCGCCTTCGCGGCGCAACTCGTGGCGCTGCAGCGCCCGCAAGTGGTCGTCTGCGGCATCGAGGCGCATGCCTGCGTGAACCAGACCGTGCACGACCTGCTCGCGCAGGGCTACCAGGTGCACGTGCCGCTCGACGCGCTCTCGGCGCGCTCGGAGTGCGACTATCGCGTCGGGTGGGACAAGATGATCGGCTCCGGCGCCGTGCCCACCTCCGTCGAGACGGTCTGCCTCGAGTGGGTGCGCACCGCCGAAGCCGCCGAGTTCAAGGCCATCCACCGGTTGATCAAGTAAGCGCGGCACACCGGTCATCCCCCACCGAGAGCACCGTGCCAGCGACCGATGACGAGCGCGCGCGCGGGCAGGCGGTGGCCTACCTCGCGTTGGCGGGTGGGGTGGTGGCCTTCAGCACCAGCGGTGCGCTGACCAAGCTGTGCGGCGCCCCCGCGATCACCATCGCGTTCTGGGTGCGCGTGTTCAGCGTCGCCTACCTCACCAGCGCCCTGTTGCTCACGGCGGGCCGCGACGGCACGCGGCGCCTGCGCACCGCGGCGCGCAGCGGTAGCATCGGCGGGTTGCTGTTCGCCGTGCACCTGGTCTTTTTCTTCCTCGCCCTCAAGCTCACCAGTGTCACGGTCGTCTTTCTGCTCGGGGCACTCAATCCGGCCGTGGTTGCTGTTGCGGGGGCGCTGCTGTTCGGCGAGCGCCTGAGCGCGCGGCAGGTGGTCTGGACCGTCGTGGCGATTGCCGCCGCCGTGGTCGTTGTCGCGACGCGCGACGCTCCGGGCGGCGGTCAGGCGCTCGGCAACTTCTTTGCCGTGCTGGCGACGCTCGGCTACTGCGCCTACTCCCTGGTCAGCCGCCAGGCGCGCCAGGCGGTGGGCACGTTGGAGTATCTCACCGCCGCGACCACCACGTCGCTGGTCGCCATCGGCGCCGTCGGCGTGCTGGCGGGCGTGCCGTTCGCGCCCGGCGGTGCTCACGACCTCTGGCTGATGGCCCTGATTGGCCTGATCCCGGCCACCACCGGCCACTTGTTGGTCAACTTTGCCCTGCGCCATGTCGCCGCCCACCAGGCCTCGATGGTGCTGCTCGCGGTGCCGCTCTTTGCCAGCCTGTGGGCGTACCTCCTGGTGGGCGAACGGGTGAGCGCAGTCCAGATGGCTGCGGCGGCCGCCGTGTTGATCGCCATTCCCGGTGCTGTTCGCCAGCCGGCCGTGCGCTGAGCGCTTTTCAGCTGACATCGCCGTGTGCAATAAGGCATTGGTAGGCTAGGGCGAGGGTAGCGTGTAGCCGAGCTCGGGTATGACACCGTATCCAACTGTCTTCGTCGTCGACGACGATGCCGCCATGCGCGCCTCGCTGCGCTGGCTTCTCGAATCGGTCGGGTTGCGGGTGGAAACCTTCGCGTCCGGTCGCGACTTCCTTGAACGCTACGAAAACGGCCAGGCCGGTTGCCTGGTGCTCGACCTGCGGATGCCGGACTTGAGCGGTTTGGAGCTGCAATCCGAGCTCAACCGCCGCGCGATCAGCTTGCCGGTCATCATCATTTCCGGATACGGCGAGGTGCGCACGGCCGTCGACGCGCTCAAGGCTGGGGCGGTCGATTTCCTCGAGAAGCCGTTCAGCGAGCAGGTGCTGCTCGATCGTGTCTGGCAGGCGATCAAGAGCGACCACGCCGCGCGCCGTGAACGGGCGGAGCGGGCGGCGTTCGGCGAGAACCTGCGCAAGCTGACGCCGCGTGAGCGTCAGGTGATGGACCTGGTGGTGGCCGGCAAGTCGAACCGCGAGATCGCGGAGCAACTGACGCTGAGCCCCAAGACGGTCGAAGTGCATCGCGCGCAGGTCATGAAGAAGACCCAGGCCGCGACGCTCGCCGACCTGATCCGGGTCGCCGTGCAGTCGGGCGTGTGTGAGTCGCAGCCCGCGCGCGGCCCGCGCACCTGAGGCGCTCAGCCGCCGGCGCGCTCCGGCAGGGTGAAGTAGAAGGTCGCGCCCTCATCCACCGCGGCGTTGGCCCAGATGCGACCGCCGTGGCGCTCGACGATGCGCCGTACGGCGGCCAGGCCGATGCCGGCGCCTTCGAACTCGGAGGGCAGGTGCAGCCGGTTGAAGGCCTGGAACAGCCGGTCGGCGAACGCCATCTGGAAGCCGGCGCCGTTGTCGCGCACAAAATAGGCGCGGGCGCCGTCGACCTCGGCGACACCGAACTCGATGCGCGGGGCGGATTGGTGGCCGGTGAACTTCCAGGCGTTGTCGAGCAGGTTGGCGAGCGCGACGCGCAGCAACGCGCGATCACCGACGGCGTCGGCGCGCTCGGCGATCACGACCTCGACCGCGCGTTCGGGATGGCGCTGCCGCAGCTCGCCAACGATTGTGTGGACCAGGGCGCTCAGGTCGAGTGTCTGGGCGTGGAACTCGTGGCGCATGACGCGCGACAGCTCGAGCAGGTCGTCGATGAGGCGGCCCATGCGTTGGGCGCCGGCGCGCACGCGACGCAGGTAAGTCTCGCCCTGCGCATCGAGGCCGGCGGCGTGCTCCTCGAGCAATGTCGCGCTGTATCCGTCGATGGCTCGCAGCGGCGATCGCAGGTCGTGCGCAATCGAATAGCTGAACGACTCGAGATCGCGCACGGCGGCTTCGAGCTCGGCGGTGCGCGCCCGCACCCGGTCCTCGAGGTCGGCGTTGAGCTGGCGGATCTCCGTCTCGGCAGCCTTGCGCGCGCTGATGTCGCGGTACACCACCTGCATGGCGGGTTCGCCGCGGTACTCGAGCACGCTGGCATGACATTCCACCCAGCGCGGCGCCCCGTCCGGTCGCACGATGCGCAACTCGACCGTCGGAGCCGTGTCTCCCCCCGCGGCGCGATCGGTCATGCACAGCATCATCCCCTCGCGATCCTCTTCGACGACCCGCGCGACGAGATCTGCGGCCGAGAGCGACATGAGCTCGGCGGCGGAAGAGCCGGTGATATCGGTGGTGGCGCGGTTGGCGAACACCACCCGGCCGTGCTGGACGACGATCAGTCCTTGCAGCGACTCCTCCACCAACGTGCGATAGGCCCGCTCGCTTTCGCGCAGGCGTTGCTCGGCCTCTTCCGCGCGCTTGCGCTCCGTGATGTCCTCGATGGCCAACAACAGCAGCGGTTCCTGCTTCCACTCCTCGATGAACCGACAGGCGTTGAGCAACATCGAGCGGCGCCCGGCGTTCGGGATGTCGTGGGCGATCTCGAAGTCTTGAATCTGCGAGTCGTGGCGCAGCGCCTCGCGCAGCAACGCGAGCAGCGGCAGCACGTTCCACTGGCCATTGCCGAGCTCGGCCAGCAGGCGGCCTTCGGTTTCGGCGCGGCTGGTTTGAAAGACCTGGTAGAAGGCGCGGTTGGCGGTGCTGACGCGCAGCGCGGCGTCGAGGACGACCAGAGGTTGACGCACCGTGTCGACGATCGCATAGGCGTAGTCCCGCGAATGTTGCAGCTCCTCGAGGCTGCGGCGCAGAGCGGAGACGTCGGACACGGTCATTCGACCCCCAGTGACGGTTCACCCAGGCGGCGATCGATTCACGCGCACGGACCGGCGCGAGCGGTTGAGGAAAATCTGTCGGGTAACTGCGTAGACGTTTCACGAATGGCCCGGTGAAAGTCAAATGGCACCGTGGCGTCGTCGCCGGGCATGGCGCCGGCGCGGCCTTTTGGATAGGGTAACGGTCCAACGCCATGTACGGCTTCACTCCGCAGATACAACTGTGCGCCCGGCACACCGCATGACCGTCGAGCGCGATCTGAGTCTCTTGCTGCACCGCATCGGTGCGGTGCGCTTCGGCGCGTTCACGCTCAAAGACGGGCGCGTCTCCCCGTTCTACCTCGACCTGCGCATCCTGGTCTCGCATCCCGACGCGCTGTCCAAGGTCGGACGCGCCTTGACCCAGTGCGCCGCGGGGCTGCGCTACGATCGCATCGCCGGGATCCCGTACGCGGGCTTGCCGCTCGGCGTCGCCATGTCGCTGATCGGCGGGCGGCCGCTGCTCTATCCGCGCAAGGAGGCCAAGGACTACGGGACCAAACGGCTGATCGAGGGCGAGTTCGAACCCGGCGACCGCGTGCTGGTGGTGGACGATGTCATCACCAGCGGCGGCGCCAAGATCGAAGCGATCGCGCCGCTGCGCGCCGTCGGGCTGACGGTCGAGGACGTCCTGGTCGTCGTCGATCGCGAGGACCGCGGCGAGGAAGTCCTGGCGGCGGCCGGGCTGCGCCTGCACAGCGCCGTCAAAGTGCGCGCTCTGCTCGGTCATCTGCGCGCTGCCGGGGTCGTGCCCGATGCCGCGGTGCAGCAGGCGTTGGAGTTCCTGTCCGCTCCCTAGCCCGCGCAGCGGTTACCGACATGGCTCAAATCACCCGCTTCCGCCACCGCGGCCTGCGCGTCGTCCACCAGTCGCATCCCGGCCCGTTGACGGCGATCGCCCTCACCGTGCGCGCCGGCGCGCGTTTCGACGGCCGCCACGCCGGCATCGCTCATGTCGCCGAGCACATGCTCTTCCAGGGCACCGAGTCGTTCGACCAGATCGCCCTCAATCGCCGCGCCGCCGAGCTCGGCGGCGAGCACAACGCCGATACCGGATACGAGGACATCTCGCTGACGTTCGAGGTCTTCAACGAGGACCTCGACGATGCGTTGGCGCTGCTCGCCGAACAGTACTACCGCACCCACATCGACCCGCGCCGCCTGCGCAAGGAGCGCCGCGTCGTGATGGAGGAGATCCGCGGCCGCCTCGACGATCCCGGCGACCGGCTGTACCGGCAGGCGTGGGCCCGGCTGTTCGACGGATCGCTGGCGCACCCGGTGTCGGGCAGTTTGGCCAGCGTGCGCGGGATCGAGCCGGCCGACGTACGCTCCTTCCTGCGCCGCCACTTCTGTCACGCCAATTCCGTCCTGTCGGTGGTCGGCGGTGTGCCCGCCGCCGGCGTGCGCGCCGCCGTTGGGCGCCACTTCCGCCACGGCCGGCCCGGACCGGTGCCGCGCGTGCCGTCGGTGCGTCTGCGCCCCGGCGGGCAGGTGCGCCTCTCCGACGGCGACAGCAACCAGGCATACTTGATTCAACTCTTCGTCGTGCCGTCCGCGCCGCGCCCGTTGCTGGCGACTGGCGTCGCCCTCGACCTCGTCGGCTCCGATCCCGACAGCCGCTTGTTCCAGGAGCTGCGCGAGCGCCTCGGGCTCAGCTACGAAGTCGGCGCGCATCTCGAGTGGGGACCCGACTGGGCCCTCGCCGTGCTCAGCGCCAGCGGCGCGCGCAGCCAGGCGCAGCGCTTGATGCGGGCGGTCGAGGAGACCTGCCGCAGCGCCGCCGCCGACGGCTTCTCCGCCGACGAGCTCGAGCGCGCGCGCAAGAAGCTCCGCTACCGCTACGCGGTGCTCGCCGACACGCGCCTCGATCAAGCCTTGGCGCTGGCCGAGAGCGCGCTGTGGGGCTTCCCCACGCCGCAGGAAACCGAGCGCATCGTCGCCTCGCTCTCGGCCGCCGAGGTTGAGGCCGCCTGGCGCCACGCGCTGTCCGGCCGTTCCGTCACCGCGCTGCTGTCGTAGCGACAGTGCAGCACCGCGCCTCCCACACCAGGGGGCGCTGGGTCGCGTTGGCCGCATGGTCGATGGTCGATGGCCGATGTTTCGCTATGTGAGCGATCGTTCGTCGCGAGTAGATAAGCGACATATGGTGAGATACTTGACAACTATCTGGCAGTGCTCTACTGCTGCGATCGTATTTCCCAAGGCGGCGCGTTCTACGCGCCGGAAGGGCACGAGTCGCAGCATGCGCGAGTCGCTCGGACATTGCAGGGCAGCAGGGGCCATCGCCAGTGGTGCCGCGCTGTTGTTCGTGACCGCCTTCGATGCAGCACCGGCCACTGCTGCGGAGGGAGGGCGCGTCTTTGCGGCGTTGAAGGGTCGAGCCCTGGTGGCGGTGACAGATCTCGATTCGGGCGAGCAGTCGGCAGTTGTGACGAGCGGGCCGCCGATCGATCTCGCGCTCACAGCCGGGGCGACGCATCTCGTTGCCTCGCGGCCTGGTGCGGTGGAAGTGCTTGATCTCCTCGGCGGCGCGCCGCCGCGCCGTGTCGCCATGCCCGGCGTACGAGCGGTGACGGTGGCAGCGGATGGCAGCGGCGTATTCGCGTCACGCGGGCGGCCGCGCGGTCTGAGTGCGCTCCCTCTATCCGTTGATGGTGGCGATCTGCTCTGGACCGTACCCTTGCCGCGGCGGGTGCGGATCCTGGCGAGCAACGACCGCACACGTCGGGTCGTAAGCCTCGATTTCGGTGCCACGGGGTTGATGTCGATTCTCGACGCGGCGACCGGGGCGGTGCTGAGCCGGGTGCGGGCAGGGCAGCAGCCGTTCGACCTGGCGCTATCGGCCGACGGCGGCACCGCGTACGTCTTGAACCGGCGCGACGGAACGATCTCGGTGATCTCGGTGCCGGGTGCGGCCGTGGTTGCGACGCTGCCCGTCGGGCGGCGACCGAGCGCGATGGTTCTCGACGGACGGCGCGGCCAGGTCGTGGTGGCGCTGCCGGGGCCGTCGCGCATTGCGGCAGTGGACCTGGCGACGGGAGCCGTGCGTGCGACAGCGCCCTTGCCGGCACGGGCACGCGACATCGTGCTGACTCCGGATGGGACCCGACTGGTGGTCGGCACGCGCGGTGAGCTGCGCGTGTTCGACGCGGTGAGCCTGCAGTCGCGCGGCGTCTTCGTCTTGTCGGGCGCGGTGCGCAAACTGGCCGTGGCGCCGCTCTCAAATGGTCCGCCGTTGCCTTCGGTGACCGCGACGCTGCCTGCGGCGGAGAGAACACCGACCGCCGCGACCCCGGCGACTGCGACACCGACCGCCACGGCGTCGCACGAGGCGCCGACTCCGGCGCCGGCGGCGACCGCAACAGTCCCGAGCGTGGCAACGCCGACGGTCTCCGCGCAGCCGGTCATCGCATACGGCGACGTGTTCGATGACGCCACGGCCTGGCCACTGGGCGATGTGACGGTGCTGGCAGGCGGAGTGGAGCGGGCGAAAAGCGACGCGCACGGTCGTTATGCCTTGCCGGCGCTCAGCGCCGGAGAGTTCGTCGAGTTGCGGAAGGACGGATACACCCGCTGCATTCGCCGCGTCGACAGCAGCGGGCCTGCGGCGAGGATGCGCGCGGCGCGGCTGACCGCTCTGGCCGCGGCGACGGTCATCGGGCGTGCCGGTGGTGAGGTCCAAATTCCCTTTGCCAATTTCTTGCCGGCCAGTCGGCGACCATGGTCGCCGGGCGTCGATCCGACCATCGAGCTGGCGATTCCGGCCGATGCTCTGACGGCTGAGACGGGCATTCGCGCCACGGCCGTTGGTCCTCAGGGTGTAGTGGCGCCGCTGCCGTTGGGATGGAGTGTGTTGATCGGTATCGACTTGCACGTCGAGTTCTACGCCGGTCAGCCGGCAGGAGCGACCTTGCGCGTGCCGCTCGTGTCGCTGCCGCCGAATGCGTCCGCGGCCGTAGCGATCGCAGCCTGGGATGACGAGGCGCGCCAGTGGCGCGGCGGACCGCCGACCCGAGAGGTCGATGACGCGCTCGAGATCGCCGTGTCGCTGCGCACCGGGCAGATCGCCTTGCTCGTCGCCGACGCGCCACCGGCGTCACCGCCCGCGGCGCACGCAGGCGCGCTCTTGGATGGTGTTGCGCAGGCGAACGCTGCGGCCGCGTCGGCCCTGGTATTGGCGGAGCCGCCCGCGGTCGTGGGTGGGACTGGAATGGGGGCGCTGGTGCTCACAACGGTCCAAGGCAGCGCCCCGATGCCGAGCGGCACGGTCTTCGCGGCGCTGCTGGGCGAGACCTACGACTGGCGCGATGGGGGCCGCTTTGCGGGCCCTGCGAGCCGGCATGATCTCGCCGGCTATCGCGTCGCACTGGGCGGAGGGTCGATGGATTCCGACGCCGCGCGCCTGACTGCGCTCGTCGCGGTGATGCCACGCCAGGAGATGCCGCTGACTGCTCTGGCTGGCGGGCGTATCGGGATCGATGTCACGCTAGCGGGGTCGGATGGTGTGCTGGGCGTAGTCGACGGCGCCGGCGGTGAGGTGAGCGGGCCGGGCGTGCGATTGATCGTGCCGCCCGGTGCGACCGACGGTCCGATCGCGATCGTGCTCCGGCCCGTGCAACCGGATGAACTTCCAGCGGGTGTGGCGGCGCGCGCCGACTTTGCCGGTGCCGTGGCTCTCGATCCGAGCGGCGCGCTCGGTCCGCAGGTGACCTACGGTTTGTGGCTGGGCGCTGCGATCCCCGACGGCGCGCGCTTTGTCGTCGCGCGCACGTTGGCCACCGAGCGTGGCAGCGCGCTCGATGTCGTCGCCTTTGCCGTCGGTGTTGGCGGCTTGCTGGCGATTGATCGCTGCGCTGGGGCCACGCTGCCGTGCGCCAGCGGATTCGGGGCGCGCGGCCTGTACGTCGTGCTCGGCTTGACGCCCAACGCCGCGCTGGTGACCGGCAGCGTGCGCGATGCGACCGGGGCGCGCGCCGGGATCGTCGTCCGCAGTGACACGGTGGCGGTCGTCAACACGACCAACGCCAGCGGTCAGTATGTGCTCCCAGCTCCCGCGGGTGTGGCGTCTACGCTGTCGGCGCGCGACGTCGCGCGCGACCTGAAGGGTCAGAAGACCGTCGTGTTGCCCGACGCGTTGGCTCCGACCGTCGTGACGGCGGATATCGAGCTCGAGGGTACGCCGCCGGAGGTCGTGCAAAGCGTTCCGCCGAACCACGCCAGCGGCGTCGCTGCGGACACCGCGATCATACTCACGTTTTCCGAGCCCATTCTCGGCACTTCTCTGACTGAGAGCTCTGTGGTGTTCGAACGAGTCGCCGACCGCCGACAGCCGGCGGGCCGGAGCGTGCCGGTCGCCCACCGCCTATCGCTCATCGCCGGTGGCGCACAGCTGGTGCTCAACCCGGCCGAGCCGCTCACTGCGGATTCGACCTATCGCATCACCTTGACCAGCGCTGTGACTGACTTCTCCGGCCACGCGCTCGCGGGCTCGACTGCCAGTGGGCACGCCGGGTTCGAGACCGATTTCACCACGGCCACAGCGTTCCCCGCGGCGGCGCTGCCGCCCAATACGCTTCGCATGTCGCTACCGGACGATCAGGGCCGTGTCTTCATCTGTGGCGGCCCCCACCTGGCGCGGCCGGACAGCACCGTCGCGATCGAGAACGAGGCGAGCATCGACGTGGTGACGGTGGTGGCGACTGGCCCAACCGGGGAGAGCGGCAGCCAGCAGTGTGACGCGTTCTTTTCCGGCCGCTGCGAGACGAGCCAACCGGGCAGCTTCTGCGCCATCATCGAAGCCGAGCTGGGGGCGCGCATCGCCGTGTGGGTGGAGGACGACCTCCACAATCTCGTCAGGCTCGACGCCGGCAGCATGCGCGACGAGGAAACGGGAGCGACGGCCATCGGGCCCGCGGGTGGTGTTGTGTACGCACCGCCGCCCGGGCCGGACGACGCCCCGTACGATGCCGCGCTCTACCGCGCGCTGATTCCGGAAGGCGCATTCGAATCCGTCGCGCTGGTGACCGTGTTGCCGGCGTTTGTGGACGAGTTTCCGCACACGGCAGACGAGACGATGGAGCTTGTTGGCGGTGTGCGGCTCGACCTCGGCGGGGCTGTGCCGCGGGCGCAGCTCGACATCTCCGTCCCGGCGCCGGGCGATGCCACGGCAGCGGATCAGTACCTGGTTGCCGAAGTGGTCAACTTCCGCCAGCGCGAGGAGATGACGGCCATCGACACCGCTTTCTGGGACCAACCGGCCGGCCTGGTGACATCGGACCCGGGAGAGTTCGCCGGCATCCGCTTCGACGGGTTGTTCGCCGTGCTGCGGGCCCGGCTCTGTACCGCGTTCGCTACCGGGTACGCTGCCATCGGTGAGCAGTACGACAGCGCGGTGATCCCGGGTGGGATGCAGCTCCCGTTCCCGCTACTGGGTCCGGAGCGCCTCCGCTACGTCGTCCCTGTGCCATGTAATCAGTCGATTGTCGTCGAGCTGCAGAAGCCATCCGGCGAGGTCGTCGACACGGTTGCGACGTCGGTGGTGCCGCGCCAGGGAGAGTTCGTCTTCGTCGAGGAGGCGTTGAGTGACGACACGACGCCGCCGGAGGTGATACCCGAACGCGTGTCGGTGGCCGACGAGGCGACGGATGTCGCGCACGATGCACAGATCTCGATCGCGTTCAGTGAGACGGTTCTCAGCGCATCGCTTGATGGCAACGCGCGGGTGTGGTGCCGGATCGATGGGGCCGAAGTGGAGTGGCAGGGGACGTGGTCGCAATCGTTCGATGGCCGCCGAATCTTCTTCGTGCCGCGCGCCGAGCACCCGCTGCACGGTCTCCCGCTGGGAAGCGAGTGCCGCGTCGAGATCGGAGCGGTCGAAGACCGCGGCCGCAACGCCCTGACGGTGCCGTTCACGCGGCGCTTCACGACGGTCGCGCCGGCAGTGGTCGATCACGTCGAGGAGGTCGACGCGCTGGCCGTCGACACGCTCGGCTGGCACGCATTCGAGGGTGCTCATCCGGAGCTGCGGCAGCTGGTCGCGTTTGCCGAGGGCGATGCGTATCGGCTCGACTCGCAGGGCGGCATCGCGATCACGGACGTGACCGAACGGGTCGCGGCGGCGGCACCGCTCCTGACGCTGGCGACGGCTGGCTACGACTACGACGTCCGATTCGTGGCTGCACAGGCCCTGACAGATGGGCAGGGGACGACGTTCACGGGTCCCTACCTGATGAGCGTCGATGGTGCCCGCAGCGATGCCAGCCCGCGGCGCTTCGGGGTCTGGCGCCTGTTTGACCTGAGCGCCATGGGTGCGCTGGACGTGCCGCAGATCGTGTCGCGATCGGTGAACCAGTCGGCGGAATCATACGAGCTGCTCAACTCACCGGCGGGCAACGAGAGTCCGAGCACGCTGGCGCTGTTGCGCCAGATACCAAACGATGTCGGTCTGCCGCTGGAGGTGGCAGATCTCGGCGTCGGCCTGGCCTTTGTCGCCAATGCGCCATCGATCGGCTTGGAGCTCATCCGCGTCGACGGCATCGATCGGCGGCCGGAGCGACAGGGCGTCACGACTGCCCTGCCGGGCCATTTTCGATCCGTTGCAACGCTTGGCTCGTGGGTGATCGGGGCGCGGCGCGACGGGTTGGTCGCCACCAGTGCGGGGTTGAGCCGAGTGCGCGGCGCACCCGACGGCCCGGTCGACTACGCGCTCGACGGCGTGACGACCGTCGCGACATTGTCCGCGTGGCCGGTGGATGCGAATGCCGACTCCGTGCGTCACCGCAACGGGCATATCGAGGACGACAAGCGCGTCGACCTGGTGGTTGCGGCCTGTCGCGTGGAGCAGCGACCGGCGCTCTGCACGGTGGGCTTCGACACCGAGACGGGCGCGTTCCGACCCGATCGCCTGCGCGGCGTCATCTTCCTCCCCGAGGGATCACAGCCGCGGCGGCTGCTCGCCGACCGCGAACGGCGCTTGCTCTATGTCGCCAACGGCACGGTGGGTTTGACCATCGTCGACATGCAGGATCCGGGAGGAGCGCTGGACGAGAGTCCGCGCGACGGGGTGGATGACCGAGTGCTGGCCAGTGTGGCTCTGCCGGCTGAGGGTGGGCGTGCGGCGGTCGCGCAGGACGTGGCGATCGACGTCAACGCCGTCGACCCGGAACTGAGCGGACACGTGCTCGCCTATGTGGCAGCGCAGCGCGACGGTTGGTACACGGTCGATCTCGGGCCGGCGCGCATGCGCGTGGCACTGGCGGGGCAAGTCGAAGCCGAGGGTGCGTGGCAGACCGTCGAAGTCGAGGAGACGCGCTACTTCAACGAGGGGCGAACTACTCTCTACCAGCCGGAAGTGCGCCTTCCGGCCCACCTTGCCGAGCTCCACCCCGACAGCGTGACGGTGCGCGTCGAAACCGTCGATCGCAGTGGCGCCGTGATCCAGCCGCCGGGCGCGAACTTCGCACCCTCGTCCATATCGCTCGAGTTGCTGCGCGTGCCTGAGACAAGTCGCTATACGATGGCGCGCGGCCAGGATGGGATGTTCGAAGAAGCACTCGTCGTCTCGAATTTGCCCTTGGTCGAGAGCCACGACGGCGGGCTCCACAGCCTGATGCGGGACACGTTCCCTGGCTTACCCTTTGCTGCCGTGTACGGCGGTGTGGGGACCTCGATACGGCTCACGGCTGAGGTGATGGGGGATGCGATGCAGGGCAAGTCACGCGAAGTGCCCATCGAGAAGGTGCAAGTGATCCTGATCGGAGTCGACGGGATGCGCCAAGACGTTCTCTACCCCCCGGAGGAGAACGCAGTGCAGGAACCGGGCGTGAACTACTACGTCGACCCACACACACTTCCGGGCTTCGCGCAGCTCTTCGGCGCTCGCCTCGCGAAAGGCGCCATGGACGACGGAAAAGCTACTGCGGACGAGCTCAAAGGCGATCTCGAGGCGCACCACTACCGGTTCCCCGCGGTGACCAGCGTCTTCCCCTCGATCACGCTGGCCTCCTGGGCCTCGATTCTCACCGGCAAGCTCCCGCGCGAAACCGGCCAGCTCGGCAACGAATTCTTTGCCCGCGACATCACCCAATCGATTCCCACGCAGCCGCCGGCCGGTGTCGATGCGCAGGGGTTGATCACCTTCAGCGATGGAGCCTTCTGGCGCTCGGCCGGGGACAACCATGCCCTGGTGCCATTCCGTGGAGATTGGAGGGAGAGCCCACAGAACCGCACGCTGCGGCACAGCTCCGAAGGCGTCGAGACGATCTTCGAGCAGATCGAGCCGTTCCTGCGCGCCAGTGGGTACTTCACGCCAGAGCAGGCGGTCAGCATCAGTGTGTTGCAGCACTATGCGCGTGGCCTGGACGCGCGCGGTCCCGATCGCTGGCTGACGTATCCGCCCGACCTCGGAACCCTGGCGACTTTTGTGCTGCCGGCGCTGCGCGAGGGCGCCTCGGCGAGAGATGAGTCGTTGGCGTTGGACGTTTCGTCCGTGGCCGCGGCCAACGTGTATCTCCAGGACCATCTGATGGACGGCGATCGCCGCAACGACGTCCCGTTCCCGGCGTTCTTCCTTCTCTACCTTCCCGGCCTGGACCACGACGCCCACGGCACCGGCCACGGACCCGGCGGAAGCCGATACACCGACTACGTGCGCCGCTATTTGGACACCGTAATCCAGGACTTCGTGCTCAAGCTCAGAAGCATCGGCGAGCTCTACAACAAACTCTTCATCATCACCGCCGACCACGGCCACACGAGCATGGGCGACGTCCCCGCCGACCTCGCCCGCTGCGGCGACCTGCGCGAGGAATTAGCGCCGCTTAGCGAGTTGACTGGACGCGATGACGTTTTGCGAGAGCGAACAGAGAACGCGAACCTAAACAGTTGGGAGTTGTCTACTGTCTTCCAGCAAATCAACGAGAGACTATTGCCGGGCAGCCCAGCATTCGGTTTCAGGGTGAGGCTGTTGGTGCCTCCAGAAGTCGCTCTCGCCCCTGAGAACGACGACACTGCAAGTTCAAGTATAGCAGGTTTGGCGACCGTGATCCCTGCGCTCAATGGACCGATGGCCCACTTCTATATTCGAAGTCGTGAGGCGGGTGACTTTTCTGCGCTTCCGGACGTGAGGCGGGGCGATGAACCCGCAGAAGTGGCTATGTTCGCAGAGTTCTTGCGAATCGCCCTGAGCGACTCGATGGAACCAACCTATCTAGGTCTGTCTCAAGAGGACGTCGACGCCATAAGAAAGAGCACGGGGAAGATGATGGGCTCTGTCGACTTCATCCTCTATCGAGACCCCGCTGACCGCCAGTACCGAGTGTTCGAATCACTAGCGCCTGACGGAACGTTGATATCGTCGACCCTAAGTTCCATCGCCGCTGCGGGTCAAGACCACCTAGTCGATCCAGTATTTCGAATCGAGGCAATGAACGATTCGGCTCGAAGTGGCGACGTCGTTGTCCACTTTCACTTCGACTCGGACAGTCCTGTCACCGATCGGTTCACTTCAGGAGTGTCCTGTCGTGCGTGGCACGGAGGATTGGGACGTGCTGACTCGTTTGTGCCGGTTCTCGCAGGATATCCAGGGGGCGGCAGGGCGGAGTTCGCTCAATGGTGGGATGAAGCGAGGTCTGGTGTGTGCAGCGATGTGGGGAATCTCAACTGCCGGGGAAACTGGTTCGCTACAGATCTCATCACGCGGTGGCTTGAGGACGACTATGAATCGAGGAATTGAACGATGACGCCCGCGCGCTGCGTGATTGTGGCCGCCAGTCTGTTGGCCCTCCCGGAATGTTCCCTGGGATTAGAAGTGATTCTCCAAGACTTCGGAAATCTTCGAAACGGGGGGCGAGCGTTCAGCGCAGACTCGATGTTGGAAGTGGTGGGCCACGCCATGAGCCCGCAGGACTCGGGTGCGAACACAACTTACACCAATGCAGAAGAGAATATTGTGGTCGAGGTCACGTTATTCCAACACGCAAATGGGGCATGGACCGAGCATGAGGTGGAAGGCATGTATAGCAAGCTGGACAGGGCTCACCCGAACGTTTCAATCGTCGGAGGACCAGGGACGAGACGTTTCGAGTTGGTCGTGCCGTCATCCTTCAATCCCACCGGCGTAGTTGGTTGGGTGAGCGGCGGCGACACGGTGGTCGACATTGAGTGCACATATATGGGGACGAACCGTGTCGCGGTTCTCCCGCAGGACATTGTCGATGCGTACCTGGCGCTGTACCCCTCATCGCTGCCGATGTCGTTGGTGGATACGTCGGAGCATCACACGGCTTGGGCGCGGGACGAGATGCGGCGCATCCTGGAGTACGCGAGGCGGGACTATGGGGGCGGGCGCACCGCGCGGGTGGAGGAGTGGGTCAAGCGATTCGCGAATTTCCGCGAGGTTTACTACGCGACGAGCAGCTCGATTCAGTTCGAGTACGAACTAGAGCGTTTGAAGCTGGAGATCGCAACGGAGCCGGTGAAGGGGCGGCCGGATACGCGTTTGGAGCGCGCGTTGGGAGACCATCTGCGAGAATTCGAGACATGGTGGGTCGCGCACCAGAATGATCCGGTGCTGCCATTCACGCCGGGAGCGACTCCTCGGCCTCGTGCGACGCTCGTCAGACCCAAATTGCCCAAGGCGTACCAGGACGTCTACGATTTCGTCTACCGGCAGCAGACGGCTGCGGCCACACGGGCGACCGCGGTTCCGACCCCTCCTCCGCCGACGCCGTGAGCCCACAATGCTCGACCTGGTGCGACAGATGATCGGTCCCGCGGCGGCGCTGGCAATTGTCGGCACGCTGTCGGGGGCACCGCTGGCGAGTAGCTTGGATCGTGCGACGAGTGCGGTCCCACATCAGCACGCGCGGCCGTCGCTCCAGGGCGTGGTCAGGTTCGCGGGGGGTGGCATGCCCGACCTGGCAATCGTTTCGCTCACCGACCGAGCCGGACACATCGCACGGACTGCGCGGCTCGACGCGCGCGGCGCCTATTCGTTTCGCGGCGTTCCGCCCGGCCGCTACGAGTTGCTGGCCTTCGGCATGGGGGCACAGGGAGCAGGCACCTTCCAGGCCGACCAGGTTGCCATTCGCGCCAGTCGAACCGCCACCGTCGACATCGTTCTCATCCCCGTACCATTGCAGGACGAGGAGGCGGCCGCACCGTTGGCGGAGCGGTGACTGACCCAACCAGGCGTCAGTGGTCGCGGGCGCGGACCTCGACGGCCGTGATGTCGTCGAGCAGGATGTACGCGTCGAAGAACTCGCGACCTTGTATCTCGGTCACGACAACGGCGTGATCGCCGACGCTGCCGATGTTGCCGCGGTAGGACTTGCCGTTGTGCAACACCAGCTCGACCGGTTTCTTGGCGGCTTGCAGGCGCACGAGCGTGTCGTGCACCGTCTCTGTCGCGACCAGCGGTCCGGCCTGACCGAGGGCGACGCGTGCGCCCAGGCAAGTGGCCAACGCGACTGTCAGGGCGATCGTTCGCCAAGGCTCATGATGTCGCATCGTGTCTCTCCCTCCCGTCAAGCGAGTCGACCTCGCGGCTCCGCATAGGCGAGCCCTGGGGCCAGCGTCAAGCGTTTGAGTTGAGAACGACTACTCCCAGTTGCCCGTGCAATCGCCGAAGAGGATGGCGGTGAAGTCCTGGTCGCTGAGCGGCGGCACGAGCGGGTTGTAGCTGATCGATCCCTGCTGACAGACACCAGTCGAGATCAGCGGCGGCGAGACGTTCTGGGCAGATCCGGGGGTGGCGAGGAAGAGCCAATCGGACCCGCATGTGGTCGCCACCGGCAAGCGAGTGATGATGTTGGTCTTGAACTGCAGAATGCGCGCGGCGTCGAGCGAGCTGATCGAGCCGTTGCCGGTGACGTCGCAGGCGAGCTTCTGCAGGTCGTCAAAGTCGCGCAGGTGCGTTTGATACTGGAGCACCCACGAGGCATCGAGCGAGGTGACGCCGTTGTTCAGATCGCCCGTCTTGCTCGCCGAGAGCGCGCGCGCAGCTGGCGCCCCTGGCGCGAAGGCGAAACCGCCGGTGGCGTTGGTGGTCGTGTTCTGCGTGGCGCTGCCGCCGAGAACCATTGCAACGGTGCCGACCACGCGGTCGCCGCGGTAGTAGCGCACGTGGCCGCTCACATCGGGCACGGTGAAGCGGCGTGCGAAGAGGCCGGAGTCGTTGCCGTCCTGGCCGAGGCTGTCCCACACCGCGACGAAGTTGCCGACATCGTCGGCGCAAAGCGTCGGATAGGCTTGGTCGCTGGGTGTGTAGCTGTTGACCTGGAACGCCGCTCCCTGGGCGGTGCCGCTGCTGCTGAAGCGGCGCGCAAAGATCCCCGCGTAGCTGCCGTCCTGCGTGACGTACGCATCACCGCTCTGCCAGCCGACGACGAAGCCGCCGTTGCTATCGGACGCCAAGGCCGGTCGCTGCTGATAGCCGGCCGTCGAGGTGTTGATCTGAAACTCGCCGCCGCGCCGGGCTCCCGCGCTGTCGAACCGCTGCGCGAAAATGCCCGCATAGCTGCCGTCCTGGGTGCCGTAGTAGTCGCCGCTCTCCCACGCGACGACGAAGTTTCCCGCCGCATCGGTGTCGATCGCGGGTCGCTGCTGGTAGCCCGGCGTAAAGCTGTTGACCCGGAAGCTCGCTGCGAGGGCGGTTCCGGCGCTGTTGAAGCGGCGCGCGAAGATGCCTGCGTTGCTGCCGTCCGGACCGTCCAGGTAGTTGCCAGCACTCCAGGCGACGACGAAGTTGCCCGCGGCGTCGGCCGCGACGCTCACGTCGCTGTGCAGGTAGGTGGTCGCCGTGGTGACCTGGAATTCCGTTCCGAGCCCGGCCCCCGTGCTGTTGTACCGCCGCGCGGCGATGCGCGTGTCGCCTGCATCCTCGCTCTGCCAGACGACGGTGAAGTTGCCGTCTTGGCTGCACGCAACCGCGGCGCTGTACTGGTAGCCCAGCGTGACCGTGTTGACCTGGAACTCGCTGCCGCGCAACGCCCCGGCGCTGTCGAAGCGCTGGCCGAAGACGCCGCTGCCCTGGCCATCGGCACCGTCGACCCGCTCCCATACCACGACGAGCTCTCCGACGGCGTCGCGACAGACGCTGGCATCGAAGGAGGGTGCGACCGGGCACGCCCCGCCGCAGGGGGCCGTCGGCGCCTCGAAGACGCTGCCGAGTGCGCTGCCGGCGCCGCTGAAGCGGCGCAGAAAGATCGTGCTCACGCTGCCGGTGGCCGTGTCGAGCCCGTCCCACACGACGGCGAAATCCCCGTCTGCCGCGCAGCCGACGGTCGCGTTGCCCTGTGAGCCGGGTGTGTAGGCGTTGACCTGAAACTCGCTCCCCGCCGCCTTCGGCATCTGCGCAGCGGCGCATCGGGGCATCGCCAGTACCAGAGTTGCTCCGATCAGGATCGCGCCTGTATGCCGTGCCATCATCCGCCCCAACGCCCTTTCACCAGCTCACCCCGTCGCTATCGGCTGTCCGGAGATGTGTCAAACTCAGGTCGTCAACCGCCGCCGCGCGTCGCCCCCGCCCCGAGACGCGTTGCGAATGCGGCATCGGCTGGTAGGATCATACACATTCGGCAGTCGGCGCGGAGTGGGGTGACCACCGGTTGCTGAGCGAGAGACCTTGTCGTGACGGTGCGCCGGGTGCTTGGACGACGAGAACTGGCGGGCGCCGTCGGCTCCCTGACGGCGGCAGTCGCGCTGCTCGTGATGGGAGCGCCGCTGATCGCGCCGCGGTCGGTGCAGGCGATCGAGGAGTTGGAGGCCGAGGAGGACATCTCCAATCTCCTGCCGGATGCGTTTCCCGTCGAGCCCGACTCCTCCGACTTGAGCGCGCGGAAATGGGCGATCCTGCCGCAGTTGGGATACGCCCCCGACACCGGCCCGCTCGTCGGCGCCAAGTTCACCAACCGCGACCTGCTCGGCACCGGCATGACGCTCGACGTCGACGGCACCTACGCGCTCAACCAACAGCAGTCGCTCGCCATCTCCCTCGGTTCCCCTCATCTGCTCGACAATCGCTTGGTGATGCTGGTGCGCGCCAACTACTATCTCGACCCGCAGCGCGACTTCTTCGGATTGGGCAACAACGACGTCGGCCCCGACCCCGCGTCGACGCACGAGATTCAAGACCTGGGCGGCGCCGTCACGGTCGGCTGGCGCCCGTTCAGCCGCATCGCCTTCAACCTGGCCTTCGGCGCGCGCCAGGTCGACATCCGCCGCGGTGACCGCGATGGCCACACGCCGTTTACCATCGACGCATTCCCGGACCTGCCCGGCATCGACGGCGGCGTCGTCGTGCCGCTCGCCCTCTCGTTGGTGTGGAACACGCGTGATGACGTCATGCGCCCGACGCGCGGCTGGCGTGTCATTCTCAAGATCATTCACACCAACAAGACGCTGCTCAGCGACTTCGAGTACACCCGCTATCTCTTCGACGCCGGCTACCTGCGCTCGTTCAACAGCGGCCGACAGATCGTCGGGCTACGCGTCAACGGGGAGTACATCGACGGGCCCGATGCCCAGATCCCGTTTTGGGAGCTGTCGGAGCTCGGCGGCCAGGACACCCTGCGCGGCTTCTTCCCGCACCGCTTCCTCGGCAAGAGTCGCGCGCTGATCAACGGCGAGTTCCGCTCGCGCATCACGGAGTTCGACTTCTATCACCTCTGGCACGTGCGCATCGACGGCGTGCTGTTCGGCGACGGCGGCCGCGTCTTTCTCGATCGCGACGATCTCAGCGACGAGTTCCAGGTCAACGATTTCATCACCAACGTCATCGACGACTTCCAGTACAGCTACGGGGCCGGCGTGCGCATCGCCCTCTCCGACGCCCTGGTGGCGCGCATCGACGTCGGATTCAGCGACGAGGAGACCGGCCTCGTCTACCTCTCCTTCGGCCACACGTTCTAGCGCAGCGGGCCGGCCGGCGGTGCCGCAGCTCACGTCGGCTTGACATATCTACTAATATAGTAGACAAAAAAGTCGAACTGATTTGCATACGATCGACCGGCGGCGCCCGTCACTGCTCGAACGGTGCGGGCGCTGGCCTTGTCGGTCGGCGAGGGATCGATGGCCGCGAAGCTGGCGGTGGCGTATGCGATACTTCTGGCGGCTCTGTGCCGTCTGCTGAGTCCGAGCGCGGCCCTGGCAGTGCCGGTGCTGGGTTCCGGCGAG
>CAYVUV010000375.1:0-18550 GCA_964455095.1 uncultured Binatia bacterium (SeqCode) | reverse complement strand
TCTCCACACGACGTGGACTGCGGTTGTTCGTCGACTAGCTCGACCGTTCGCGCTCGCGGCCGCGACAAGGGAGGTGGGCAATGGCGCGGCGACTGATCAGCTCGGGATCGACCTTCGAACAGGAGATCGGCTACTCGCGTGCGGTCGTCGATGGCGAGTGGGTGTTCGTTTCGGGCACGACCGGGTTCGATTACGCGTCGATGACGATCGCGGAGGGGTTGGTCGAGCAGACCGAGCAATGCTTCCGCAACATCGAAGCCGCCCTCGCCGAAGCGAACGCCGGCCTGCGCGACGTGGTGCGGGTGATCTACGTCGTCCCCAATGCGAGTGAGTTCTCGCAGTGTTGGCCGATCCTGCGCAAATACTTCGGAGAGGTTCGACCGGCCGCGATGATGATCTCCGCCGGCCTGGCGGATCCGCGCATGCGCATCGAAATCCAGGTCACGGCGCGCCGCCCGGAGGCAACTTCGTGAACGCCAAGGTTGCGGCAAGGGCGAGCAAAGTTCCAGAAGTCACCCTGCTCTTCTGGGTCATCAAGATTGCCGCCACCACACTCGGCGAGACCGGCGGCGATGCGGTGTCGATGTCGATGGACCTCGGCTACCTCGCCGCGAGCGGGATCTTTGCCGTGATATTCTTCCTCGCAGTCGGAGCGCAGATCGCGGCCAAACGCTTCCATGCGCTCTTGTACTGGACGGCGATCATCGCCACGACGACCCTCGGCACCACGCTGGCCGACTTCGCCGACCGCTCGCTGGGCATCGGCTACGCCGGCGGCACGTCGCTCCTGTTCGGGTTGTTGATCGCATCGCTCGCCGTCTGGCATCGCACGATGGGCTCGGTATCCGTCGACAGCGTGACCTCGCCCGGGGTGGAGACGTTCTACTGGGTGACGATCATGTTCTCCCAGACCCTCGGCACCGCGCTCGGCGACTGGACCGCCGATTCAGCCGGGCTGGGCTACAGCGGCGCCGCCGCGCTGTTCGGGGCGCTGCTGGCGCTGATCGTCGCGGCGTACTTCTGGACGTCGATCTCGCGCACCCTGTTGTTCTGGGCGGCCTTCGTCACGACGCGCCCACTCGGCGCCGTGGTGGGCGATTTCCTCGACAAGCCGATCAGCGAGGGCGGCCTTGCCCTGAGCCGCTACTCGGCGTCTGCCGCGCTGCTGCTCTTCATCGTCGCCTGCCTCGCGCTGTTTCGGCATCGCGCAGCGACCGAGAGCCATTGACCCGACGCCGCATCGAGTCCGGCCAGCGCACGGAGATCATGCCGATGAGCGAGCAACCGATCGCCTTCCGGCCCGAGCGGGTCAGCGGCTGGGGCATGGCCGTCGGCGGACAGGCGAAGGTCGTGCGGCCGACGACGGCCGAGCAGGTCGCGGCGGCGATGGCACTGGTGGCGCAGGAACACGGGTCGCTGGCCCTGCGCGGCTCCGGCTGCAGCTACGGCGACGCCAGCCTCAACACCAACGGCCATGTGCTCGACACCAGCGGCATGGACCGTATCCTGGCCTTCGACCCCGAGCGCGGGCTGGTCACCGTCGAACCCGGTGTCACGATTCGCGACCTGTGGCGGTCCGTCGTCGCGTTCGGCTGGTGGCCAGCGGTCGTGCCGGGCACCATGGCGGTCTCGGTTGGCGGCGCCGCGGCCTTCAACATCCACGGCAAGAACAACTTCGCCGTCGGCAGCTTCGGCGAGCATGTCCAGTCGTTCGCGCTGCAGACGCCAACGGGAAGCGTCCTGCGCTGCTCGCGCCAGGAAAACGCCGACGTGTTCCACGGCGCCATCGGCGGCTTCGGCATGCTCGGGTGCCTGCTCGAGATCACGCTGCAGCTGAAGCGCGTGTACTCGGGTCGGCTGCGCGTCTGGGCCATTCCGGCGCGCGACCTGGCGACCAACTTGCAGCTGCTCGAGGACCTGAGGGGGGAGTCCGACTACCTGGTCGGATGGCTCGATCTGCACGCCACGGGCGCCGCCCTCGGCCGCGGCCTGATGCATCGCGCCAACCAGCTCAAGCCGGGCGAGGACCGCGACGGTGCGCACTTCCTGAAAGCGGAGCTGCAGGAGGTGCCGCGCAGCATGTTCGGGCTGGTGCCAAAAAGCTGGATATGGCCTGGCTTGTGGGTGGGGATGCACTGCGGCGGCACAGCCCTCGTCAACGCGCTCAAGTTCCGGGCCGGCTTCCGCGAAGCGCAACAGTCGCCGTACCTGCAGACCCACGGCGCGTTCCACTTCCTGCTCGACTACGTGCCGCGCTGGCAGTGGATGACCAGGCCCGGCGGCCTGATCCAGTTTCAACCGTTCGTGCCGCAGCCGGCGGGGGAACGCGTGTTCCGGACCGTGATCGAACGCTGCCAGCAGGCCGGCATGGTGCCGTACATCGCCGTGCTCAAGCGCCACAGACCCGATCCGTTCTTGATGACCCACGCCGTCGACGGCTATTCGCTGGCGATGGACTTCGCCGTCAGCGCCAATCGGCACAAACGCGCGGCGCTGTGGAGGCTGTGTCAGGAGATGGCGGAGATCGTCCTCGCGGCGGGGGGGCGCTTCTACTACGCCAAGGACGCCGTGCTGCAGGCGTCGTCCTTTGCCCGCATCCACGGCGACGATGCCGTCGCACAGTTCCGCGCCCTGAAGCAGCGGCTCGACCCGCAGCAACTGCTGCAGACCGACCTGTCGCGGCGCCTCGGTCTGTAACCGGCCGCGCTCAGTCGTTCATGTAGCCGAGCGCGCGCAGGCGGTCGACGGTGGCCGGGTCGAGCTTGGGGTCGGGCGGCCGCGCAGCCGCGCCGGGTTGCTCGAACGTGGCCAGCCACTGATGCAGCAGCGCCGTGAGTCGCTCGGCCGTCGCGCGCTCGGTCGCGTGCAGGTCGCGCGTCTCGCCGGGGTCGGCGTCGATGTCGTAGAGCTCGTAGAGATTCTGGTCGGGCTTGGGGATCTCGATCAGCTTCCACTTTCCCTCGCGCACGCTCTTCCAGTGCCCGGGAATGCCGTCGATGTAGCGGCGCGGGTTTTCCGGAAAGAAGCGCCGGCAGGTTTCCGCGAACGCCACCGGGTGGGGCTCGCCGTCGGCGCCGTCGACAAACGGCCGCAGATCGCGCGCCGTGGTGCGCGGCAGGTCGGTCACGCCGACCGCGGCGAGCACGGTGGGCATGATGTCTTGGATCATCGCCTTGCCGCGCACCCGTCGCCCCGCCGCATTCGAACCGGGCAGCTTGAGGATCAGCGGAATGCGCAGCGTGCCGTCGTACAGATACTCGCCGTGCTCGAAGAAGTAGCCGTGCTCGCCGAGGCTCTCGCCGTGATCCGCGGTCAGGACGACGACGGCGCCGTCGAGCAATCCCGCCGCGCGCAGGCGATCGAGGTACTGGCCGATCGCCGTATCGGTGTAGCGGATCTCGCCGTCGTACAACGCGACGGCGTGCTCGAGCTGGCGCGGCGTGAGATCGTTCTGGAAGAATACCTGCCCTTTGCTCACCTCGCCGCGATCGAGGCGGTCGTAGAGGTCAAAGGTGCCGGTGAAGGCGGGATCGAACTGGCCATCGTACGGCGCCGGCGGCCGATAGCGGAAATGCGGGTCGAGGAGGTGGAGCCAGACGAACATCGGCGCGCCGCGATGTGCCTCAGCCCAGGCGGCCGCGGCCGAGGCGATGCCCTCGGCGCGCATCGCCGGATCGAGCTCGGTCTTGCCCTCGTGAACTGAGTAGGTCGCAAACCCCTGGTTCAACCCGCTGTTGGCCGCGACGTTCGGCGGGACGAACGCCGCGGTGGCGTAGCCGCGCGCCGCGAGCACCTCCGCCAGCGTGATGCGCTCCGGCGCCAGCGTGTGCACCAGGGTCATCAGACCGTGGGCGCGCGGGTAGAGCCCGGTCATCATCGACGCCAGGCTCGGCGTCGTGCGCGGCACCGGGGCGAATACGCGCTCGAACAGCACGCCCTCCACCGCCAGCCGGTCGATGACCGGGCTGGTGGCGCGTGGATAGCCGTAGCAGCCGAGGTGATCGGCGCGCAGCGTGTCGACGGAGATGATGAACACGTTTGGCGCGGCGGCGCGCGGCGGTGTCGCCATCTGCCCGCACACCGGACGCGCGAGTGCCGCGACGGCCGCGAGGGCAATGAACAGCGCGGCGGGCTTCATGCGCGCCGCAGGCCGGCAATGGCCGCCAGCGCGACCGTTGCGAGCGACAGGTAGAAGAGCGCGTGCTTCCACCACGGCGGCTCGTAGGTGAACCACACGTCGTGCACACCCGGCGCCAGGCGCACCGCCATAAAGCCCGGGATGACGGGAATCGGACGCACGCGCACGCCGTCGACCGTGCAGCGCCACCACGGATGGTAGGTCACCTTGAGAATCAAATCCGCCTCCGCCAGGGCAGCCACACGCACACCATACGTCCCCGCCGCAATCGATTCGTCCCCGATGCTGCCGTGCCCGGCGTCGGGGGGCAAGGGCAGTCGCGGCGGGCCGAGCGAGAGGAAGCGATGCGCGGCGGGGCCGCTGCCGGTGAGCCAACCGGCGCCGATCTGGTAGATCGCTTCCCACTCGGCGGCGAGCGACGAGGCGGGCACGCGCACGTCGGGCGGCAGCGGGTCGACCGCGCCGAGCGCGAAATAGCCGCTGGTCGGCATCTCGTACAGCGCCAGGTCGCCGCTCTCGGCGCGCCGGCGGGCAACCTCCGGCATCGACAGCGCCGCGGGCGCGACGACGTAGCGCGCGTTGAAGAGGTCGCAGTGCTCGGGCCGCCGATAGTCGAACAGCATCTGCCAATCGGCCGGGCGTGCCATGGCCATGTACAGGTAGCCGACCATGTCGAACCCGTCCGCTTGCAGCAGGCCGTAGGCCGGCACGCCGCCGTAGGCGATCGCGCGACCCCACGTACCCTGCAAGCCGGCGTGTACGCGCCCCGGCTTCGACATGCGCAGCACAGCCTCGAGCGCACGGAGATGGTCCCCCTGCGCGACGCCGGCCTGGGCGGCGCCGGCCCACTGCCCGCTGAGCCGCATGTACTCGAGTTGCGCCGCGGCGGGCGCCGCCAGCAGGGCCCCGAGCAGCAGCGCGCGCACGCCCGCGGCGAAACGCGCCGGGGCCATGCCGCCGATCCATTCGATGGCGGCATTCAATCCCACGGCGGCGAGGAGCACGCCGAACACCTGCACGCCGGCGAGGAAGCGGTTCATGTGCAGACCGCTCGCGAGCGGCAGCGCGTCGACGAGCCAACCCAGCGTCGGCCGGCCGAGGTAGAGTACAATCCATACGGGCAGCGCGAGCAGCGCCCAGCGCATGACCGGATCGCGCCGGCGCCAGGCCGCGGCGCTTGCGACGCCGATGCCGATCCCGACCAGCGCGGTGATGACGGGAAGATTGCCGGCATCGAACATCTCGCCGCGCAGCAGGCGTGGGATGATCCAGTCCCAGCCCATCGAGTCCCACCGCCAGCGCTCCTGCCAGCGGCTCTTCAGCAACACGCCCGACGTCAGGGCGAACGGCACGGCGAAGTACGCCGTCACCGCTGCGGTCAACGCGCCGACACCGGCGAGGCGCACCAGCCGCCGCGGCCACGGCACAGAAGCGATCGGCACGAACACCAGCAAGGCGAGCGACAGCGCCGCGATGTAGCCGTAGATGAAATGCGCCAGCGTGCACGCCCCGAGCAGTACGCCGGCTGCCCAGCAGCGCCCGCCGCGCACGGCATCGTAACCGCACGCCAGCGCGGGGAAGATGAAGAACGTGCCCCACAGCTGCGGCATCAGCCCGGGCCCGCGCCACACATAGCTGCTCCAACCGATGCCGTCATAGCCCGCCGTGATCAGCGGATAGAGCAGCCCGCCGAGGGCCGCCGCGCGCGGCGCCAGCCCGAGGTGGCGCAGGGACCAGAAGATCGACAGCGGCATCGCGGCGAGCAGGAGGTACGACAGCGTCGCGTAGATCTGGCCGGCAGCCTGCGGGGTGCCGAAGACATGCGCGATGGCAGCCGCGCACAGATGCGACAGGTGCGGATAGTAGGCGAAGACGGGAAAGCCGTCGCTGATCGACGGAAACCAGTGATCGACCGCCCAGTGCTCGTCCCAGTGCTCGGCGGCGTAGGTCGCCAGGGAACGGTGCAGCACGTTGTCGTTGAGTTGCGGCGGATCGTTCCACCATTCGGGCCAGAGCAGCGCGACGCCGAAGACGACGGCGGCGGCGACCAACAGCGCGGCCACCGCGCGGTCTTCGCGCGTCGACTGGAACGGCAGGACGTCGGCCCACACATCCTCCACCGCACGCGGCGCCCCTGCGGTCTCGCCGCGGCGCGCCGCCCACACCAGCCACATCGCGCCAAGGGCGACGAACAGCGCCAGCGGAATGAGCGTCGCATGGCCCTGCAGGCCCATGAGCTCGCCGAGATTCCAGGCGAAGCGCACGCCGGCTTCGGGCGCCAGGTGGCGGGCGCTGTCGATGCTGTGCGTGCTGATCGCCAGCCGCCCGTCGCGAAACGCGGGCACGATGAAGTCGAGGAACGGCGAGCGGACCTCGATCGGCACATCGACCTTGACCGCCGTGCCCATCAGCATCAGCGCGAACGAATACAGCGCGGCCGCTCCGGCCAGTGCCGCGCTGACGCGCTCGCTGGTGCGCGCCGGGCCGCGCGGGCTCAGCGCCACGCCGGCGGCGATGGCGAGGAAGGGAATGGCGGGAACCAGATAGCGCGCGCCCAGCGCCCAGCCGCCCTGCCAGTCGACCAGCGAGCTGTTGAGCCAGACGAAGAGCAGCGGCACGGCCGCGCACACGGCGCCCTCCGCCCGCAGACCGCGGCGCCACATGAACGCCAGGCCGGGCAGCGCCCAGAGCAGCCACGGCGCCGAGAAGAACAGACCGCGGTAGCTGGAGAACAACAGGTGGAACAGCGCCGACGGATCGGGGACCCCGATGCCCATGAAGAGGCCGGCATGGCGGTCGGGCAAGGTCGAGAAGTGATACGGCAGCGCCAGCGGGCTGCCGAACGCGCTCCAGTGGTAGATCGCCAGCGCCGCCAGCGGCCCCACCATGCCGGCCGCCAGCCAAGCCAGCCGGCGCCAGCGCCCCGGAGACGCTGCGGCGTGGAGACCGAGCGGCACCACGGCCAACGCCGCGGGGTATTCGACCACGACGGCCGCGCCCAACGCGGCTCCGGCGAGGAACAGCCGCAGCGGCCCCGCATCGGCCTCGCGGCGGGCGCGCACCAGCAGGGCAAAGGATACGAGCAACGCCGCCGCGGCGAGTTGATGGCCGATCAGCGCCGTCGAGTACGGAAAGGCGAGCGTGGCGAGTCCGTACGCCAGCGCCACCACCAGGCGCACCGCCAGCGGCACGCCGAGCGCGCTCAGACACAGCGACAGTGCCACGACGCCGAGCGCCGACGGCAGCGACACGGCCCACAGCCGACTCAGGTACGATGCCGCCGACAGAAAGCGCAGGCTCGGCCGCGCGCTCCCGCCGGAACCGTAGATCACGGCGTAGGCCGGAACGGCGAGCCACGAGGTCCCCGGGGCCTTGTCGCAGTAGAAGTGCCCGTCGTGCTGCGCCAGGTCGCCGGTGTTGTGGTGGTAGGCGTCGATGCGCGCGGTGTGCTGTTCGACGAGGGCGCGGGTGAGGTCGAAGCGCGTGTTCTCGTTCCAGCCACCGCCCTGGTAGAAGTACGCGTAGGCGCCGAAGACGATGGCAAACAGCGCCACTTCCGGCCGGCGCAACACGCTCCCCCCGCGCACGGCCGCGAGCCTAACACGCCACCGCCGCCGCTTCACAGCGGCGCGGCGGCTTGACCTCACCTGAGCGGATTGGTTAGCGCAATGCCGATGAGCGCCGCCACGATTCCGCGCGCCGTGGCGCTGCCACGGCCGGCGGCGCGGGCCCGCACCGCCGCCGCACATGTCGCCGTGGCGCTGGCAGTCGTCGCGGTGCTGCTGCCCGGGCTGCGCGACGTGCCGATCGCCGTCGACGAGCCGGTCTATCACTTCGTCGCGCGACAAAACGTCGAGGCCTGGTACCGCGCCCTCGCCACCACGCCGGCTTTCGCCGTCTCCGATGCCGGCATCCGACAGTACTGGGGATACAACCACGAGCATCCGGGTTTCCCGCGCCTGCTGGCGGCGACGCCCGACTTCTTTCTGCGCGGCTGGCCCGACCCGCTCGTCGCGCTGCGCTTCGGCAGCGCGCTGCTGGCGGTGCTGCTGGTGTTCGAAGTGTTTCACTTCACCCGCCGCTGCGCCGGCGCGACGGCGGGCGCCTTCGCCGCCGCGGCCGTGTTGTTGATCCCGTGTCTCTATGGCCATGCCTGCATCGCGGCGATGGACTTCCCGGTCGCCGTGCTCGGCTTTCTCGCCACCGCCGCGTTTGCCCGCGGCATCGAGCGGCCGCGTTGGGCGGTGCTGTTCGGCATCTGGCTCGGGCTGGCGTTGAGCTCCAAGATCAACGCCGCCTTCACCGCCATCCCGCTCGTGCTGTGGGCCCTCGCCTACCACCGGCGCGCCAGCGCGCCGAACCTCTTCGCGCTGCTGCTCGTCGCACCGCTGGCGTGGCTGGCGACCTGGCCGTGGCTCTGGCACGACACGGCCAACCGCCTGCTCGAGTACTTCCAGTTCCACAAAGGCCACGCCGTGCTCAACGCGGCGTACTTCGGCCAGGTCTACAGCGGCACGCCACCGCCGTGGCACTACCCGTTCTACTTTCTCCTCGTCTCGGTGCCGTTGGCGATTCTGGTCCCGTCGGTCATCGGCGTCGCCGGCGCGTTCGCCGGCGTCTTGCATCAGCGCGCGCGCTCCGAGCATGTGCTGCTCGTCGCCGCGATGCTGACGCCGGTGCTGGTCCTCGCGCTGCCCGGGGTGCCGAAGTATGACGGGGCCCGGCTCATCCTCGGCGCCTTCCCATTCGTCGCCTGTCTCGCCGGCATCGGCTTCAGCCAGGCGCTCGCACCGCTGGCACGCCGCCCGGCGGTCGCCCCGCTCGCCGCGGTGCTGCTCCTCGCCCCGGCCGCCGTGGTGCTCTACCGACTGCACCCGTTCGAGGGCTACTCGTACTACAATTGGCTCGCCGGCGGTACGCGCGGCGCATTCGAGCGCGGCTTCTCCGCCGCTGCGTGGGGACTGGTCGATCGCAGCACCGTCGCCTACCTCAACCAGCACGGGAAACCGGGCGACGCCCTCTATCCCGGCACTGGAGCCAGCCTGCCGCTCCGCGGCTATGCGGCGCTCGGCCTCCTGCGCCAGGACTTCAAGTTCGAAGATCGCGCCGACTGGATCGTGGTCGAGTACAACCGCGCCTACGCCAATTGGGCTGACTGGTGGCCGTTCTACCGCGACGAGCATCCCTGGTACGACCGTGTCCACCAGGTCGAAGCGGACGGGACGCCCGTGCTCGGCCTCTTTCGCGCTCGGCGCGAGCCGCGCCGGGATGCCAACGGAAAGGTCGCGACCGCCCTGGTGCGACCACCCGACGCTGCGCAGCGCTGAAGCAACAACCCCGGTTTCCCCGGCCGCCGGCCCGATTTAGGGTTGACCCCGAGCGGCTTGCTGTGAAAAAACCTTTGGCGCGCTGTAAATGGGCGCGCCTTGGCAACGGTACCGCCTCGGGGGAACGGAGGAGGAGCAGATGACGATCAAAGCCACGACCGGCCTGCTGGCGGCTGCGGCCTTCGCGCTGATCACCTACCACGTCGCGCTGGGCGACGCGCCGAATCTCCTCAACTACCAGGGACGGCTGACCAACGCTGGGGGCGTGCCGCAGAACGGCATGTTCTCGATGACCTTCTCGGTCTGGGACGCCGCCGCCGCTGGCAACCAACTCCCCGTCGGAACCCCGTGGCAGGAAACGCAGAACGTCAGCGTCGCGAACGGAATCTTCAACGTCGTGCTGGGATCGGTCACACCGCTCCCGGTGACGCTCTTCCAGGGTGGTCCGAGCGATAGTGCCGGACCGCTCCGCTTCCTGCAGGTCATCGTATCGGGCGAGACGCTGACGCCGCGCCGCCGCATCACCAGCGCCGCGTACGCGATCTCCGGTATGTTTGGGCCATCCGGTCCGACCGGGCCTTCCGGTCCGACCGGCCCGAGTGGGCCGAGTGCATCGACGGGTCCCTCGGGACCTTCGGGTCCGTCCGGCCCCACAGGTCCAAGTGGACCTTCTGGTCCCACCGGGCCCTCGGGACCGAGCGGGCCGACGGGCCCGTCTGGACCCACTGGCCCATCGGGTCCCACCGGACCTTCCGGACCGTCTGGTCCCTCTGGACCTTCCGGCCCCTCCGGACCCTCTGGACCTTCCGGCCCCTCCGGACCCTCTGGCCCATCAGGACCGTCTGGCCCCTCTGGTCCGTCTGGCCCATCAGGCCCGACCGGGCCCGTGGGGTAAGGCCCTCCAGCGCGGCCGGACGAGGTTCTCCACGCGGAGACTAGGGATGAGCAGACGGGAGTGGGCCATACGCACTGGAGCTTGGGGAACAGGGCTGTTCGCGCTGTTCGCACTCGTGCTTCCTCTGCGCTACCCGTGCACCGCGCTGGCGCAGACGGCGGCCAGTGCAAGCTTCCGGCTCACCAATCAGAACCTGAACGGCGGCTTCGACCGTTCGACCTCGGCGACCTTCGTGCTCCTCGGCTGTCTGGATCCGGAATCCGAGGCGGGGGGAGAATCGACCAGCGCGTCGTTCCGAATGTTCGCCGGCTGTGCGGCTTTCGCAGCCGCCGGCGTCTGTGGCAACGGGGTCGTCGAGCTCGGCGAGCAATGCGACGACAGCAACACGATGAACGGCGACTGCTGTTCGTCCGGCTGCCAGTTCGAGGCGAGCAGCACTGTCTGCCGACCGACGGTCGACGTGTGCGACCTGGCCGAGCAATGCACGGGCTCGAGCGGCACCTGCCCGGCCGATGGCGTCAAGCCCGCTGGCACGTCGTGCGCGGCCGATGCCAATGTGTGCACGCGCGACGAGTGCGACGGCAGCGGGTTGGCCTGCACGCATCCACCCGATCAGTCCAACCCGGTCTGCCAGCCGAGCGTCATCGACGGAGCTGAGCCCGGGTCGACCACGGTCACCGGCCGCAGCAACCCCGGGTGCACGGGCGGCATCATCACGGTCTACGACTGCGGCGGGCCGGACGCGCCGCCGATCTGTTTCAACGGCAATGACATCGTGCTCGGCACGGCGGTCAAGGACATCAACGGCAACTACATGGTCACCGTGCCGCCGCTGCAGCCCGGCCAGGTCATCTACGTGACCGACTCCTGCACGACGCCGCCGCTGGTCGGCCCGGTCGTCCGCATCACACCAGCGGCGCCGGCACCGGCCCTCTCCCCGCAGATGCTGGCACTGGCGTTGGCGATGCTCTCGCTGATCGCGCTGGTCGGCCTGCGACGCCGCGAGCGCGGCGAATAGGCGCGCGCTCGCAGCCCTACAGATCGGCGATGGCGCGCAGCTTGACGCGCGCCAGGGCGCCGCCGATCAGGCGTGGCGAGAGCGCGCGCAGCAGCGCCACGAGGCGGAAGCGGCGCGGCAGGATCACCGAGATCTCGCCGCGCGCCAGGGCGTGCAGCGCCGCGGCGACGAACGCATCGGTATCGATGAAGCTGCCCGCCGCGCTGCGCGGCAGCCGGGCCATCACCTCGGGCGTGAACATCTCGGTCCGCACCAGCGCCGGGTGCACGACCAGAACGTGGACCCCGTGTGGCGCCAGCTCGTAGGCCAGCGCTTCGGACAGCCCGGTCAGCGCGAACTTGGTCGCCGAGTACGACGCCTCGTCGGGCTGCGGCAGCACACCAGCCAGCGAAGAGATGTTGACGATCCAGCCGCGGCCGCGCGCGCGCATGCCGGGCAGCACGCTCTTCATCCAGTACACCGGGCCGAGATAGTTGGTCTGCGTCATGCGCTCGATATCGTCGACGTCCTGGTCGCGCCACAGCATGTGGCGCCCGTAGCCCGCGTTGTTGATCAACAGGTCCACGCCGCCCCAGCGGTGCACGATGTCGCGGCTCGTCGCCTCCACCGCGTCGCGCTGCGAGACATCGCACGGGTGGACGGACGCTTCGCCGCCTTTCGCGGTGATCTCTCCCGCCAGCTCTTCGAGCCGCTCGCGCCGCCTTGCCACCAGCGCTACACGCGCCCCGCGCGCCGCGATCACGCGGGCAAACTCGGCGCCGATGCCGCTCGAAGCGCCCGTGATCACCGCCGTCTTGTTCGCATAGTCGGTCAGGCCTGCCATGTCCCCCCCAATGCCGGTCGCTCAGCGCCCGCACGCGTAGCACGCGAGCGGCAGACGCCACAAAGGCGCACGGCCTGAAACCGCGCCCGCGTGCCGGCATCAAAGGGGGGATGGGGCTTGCGCCGCTGCACGCGGCGCGCTCAGATAGGAAACCAGATGAAAGCAATCGCAGCCATTGGAATCGCCGCGCTGTTGTTGGTCGCCGGCTGTCGGGCCGGCGCCGTCGACGACGCGGATCGAGCGACCGCAACGACGTCCAGCAAGCCGAGCGACGCGGAGCTGCGCCAGCGGCTGACGGCCGAGCAGTATCGCGTCACGCAAAAGGAGGGGACCGAGCGCCCCTTCCAAAACGCCTACTGGGACAATCACGCCCCGGGGATCTACGTCGACGTGGTCTCCGGCGAGCCGCTGTTCAGCTCGCTCGACAAATTCGACTCGGGGACCGGCTGGCCCAGCTTCACGCGCCCGCTCGTGCCGACCAACATCGTCACGGTCGAGGACTACGGCCTGCTCACGCGGCGCGTCGAGGTGCGCTCGAAGGGTGCCGACTCCCACCTCGGGCATGTCTTCGACGACGGGCCGGCACCCACGGGCCAGCGCTACTGCATGAACTCGGCGGCGTTGCGGTTCGTTCCCGCCGCCGACCTCGAACGCGAGGGGTACGGCGCCTACGCCAAGCTGTTCGCCCCGGCCGGCGCCGCGGCGGCCGGGGCCGCGACGCCCGCTGCCGGCGCATCCCGCGAAGTCGCGACCCTGGCCGGCGGCTGCTTCTGGGGCATGCAGGAGATCCTGCGCAATATCCCCGGAGTCGTCTCCACCCGCGTCGGCTATACGGGGGGATCGACTGCGAACCCGACCTACCCCGACGTGCATGCCGGCGACACCGGGCACGCCGAGGCGGTGGAGGTGATCTTCGATCCGACCAAGATCTCGTACGAGGATCTGCTGGGATACTTCTTCCGCATGCACGACCCGACGACGCTCAACCGCCAGGGCAACGACATCGGCACCTCGTATCGCTCGGCGATCTTCTACCACTCCGAGGCGCAGCGCGAGACGGCCGAGCGGGTCAAGGCGCGGGTCGGCCAATCAGGCAAGTGGCCGGACCCGATCGTGACCGAGATCGTCGCCGCCGGCGAGTTCACGCCGGCCGAGGAAGACCACCAGGATTACCTGCAGAAGAACCCGGGCGGCTACACCTGCCACTTCCTGCGCGATTGAGCGGCCGCGAAGCGAGACTGTCGATTTTCTCCCAACGGGAGGGCGACGCTCCTGCCGAGCCGTGCCTCAATGCGCCAGACGGCTCCGCGGGAGCGTCGCCCTCCCAAGGGCACAAGAAGTCCGGAGTAAAAGCCCCCGCGGCACCTCTCAAGCGACGCAGCGCTCGGCCGAGACCGCGGTCGCCGGCCCGCGCAAGCGCGCCAGAAAGCGCGGGCGAAACACCAGCGCGAGGGCGGGAATCATCGTCAGGGCGCCGAGGGCGCTGGCCGAGACGATGACGGACGTCAGCACGCCGAGCCGCACCCAGATGCTGAAACCGGAGAACGGCAGCACCAGGTAGCCGAACGTCACGCCACTCGAGACGAAGAAGATGGCCTTGCCGGACGTCGTCAGGCTGGTGCGGATGGCGTCCTCGAGCGCCGGTGTCCGCCCCCATTCCTCGCGAATGCGGAAAATGAGGTAGATGGCGAAGTCGGCACCGATGCTGACACCCATGGCGCTGATCGCCGCCGTCGTCATGTCGAGCCACGTCCCCGTCCACCCCATGAGCCCGAGGTTGATCAGCACCGCCATGGCGAGCGGGACGAGCACGAACGCGGCGCCGACCAGCGAGCGCAGCACCAGCGCGCAGAGCACCAGAATGATGGCGCTCACCTGTACGATGTTGACGACCTTCTCGTGCACGACGACGTCGTTCATCGCCGTCTGCACACCGAGCGTGCCGCCGGCGATGCCCACCGTGACCGGGAGCCCGGCAAAGCGCTCGGCGGCGAAGGCGCTCAAGCGGTCGAGCAGGTCGCGCGAGTAGACGGCGCTGTCGGTCTTGCTGAGCGCGCGCACGACGGCGTGCTGGAACGGCGCGTCGACGAAGGCCGAGAGGCCGTCCGGACCGGCCGACATGCTGTACAGGAACAGGTACTCCTCGATCAGCTTGCGGTTGTCCGGGATGCGGTAGTAGGCCGCGTCGCCGCCGTGCATCGCCTGGTGGAGGCGCTTGACGTAGTCGGCGATCGAGCTCACCCCACCCAGGTTGGGCTCGCGGTCCATGAACGCCTCGAGGTCGCTCATCGCCTCGAGCACTTTCGGGTCCTTGAGCACTCCGTCCTCGTGTCCGTCGATCAGCAAGCGCAGCGTGGCCGAACCGGGCAGCTTCTGATTGAGCAGCGCGTCGTCCTGGCGCACCTGGGTGGAGGCTGCGAACCAGTAGCGGAAACTGTTGTCCACCCGCACTGTCAAGGCGCCGACTGCCGCGATGGCTGCGATGACGGCGCCAGCGGCCAGCACGGTGCGCGGCCGGCTGACGACCAAATCGGCCAACCATTCCAGCGCGCGGTCGAGCCAACGCGCCTCGCCCTCACGCTTGGTCTCGGCGATCTTCGGGGCCGGCAGCAGGCATCGGCAAGCCGGGGTGAAGGTCATCTCGATGACCAGCGCGCTGAGGATGCCGGACGCCAGCAGCAGGCCGAAGGTGCGCACGCTGGTGATGCCGAACGTCGCCAGCGAGCCGAACCCGGCCGCCGCGATCAGTCCGGCGGTCAGCATCACCGGACCGACGGCGGTCACCGAGCGGATGACGGCGCGTTGGCTGTCGCCGACGCGAGCGAACTCCTCGTAGTAGCGCTTGAGAATCTGCACGGCGTGCCCGGCAGCCACGGCCAGGATCAGCACCGGCGTCATGGCGCTCCAGGTATCCATCGGCGCGCCCAGCAGGCCCATGATGCCCACCGCCCAGATGACGCTCAGCAGGGCGGTCACCAGCGGCAGGAACATCGCCTGCAGGGTCCGAAACGCCTCGTAGTGGATCAGGCCGATGACCACCACGGCGAGCGGAAACAGCACGGCGATCATCGCCGTATAGTGCGACAGCGCCCCGCGCAGCACCGGCGCACCGGCCAGGGCGATGGTGACCTCGGCGCCGCGCTCGGCGTCGACCACGGCGTGAACGGCCGGCATGAGCTGCGCGTCGGTGACGGTGTCGTCGAACTCGGCGACGATCACGGCGGCGCTGTCGTCGGCCGCGATCAGGTTCTCGCGCAGGACCGGATCGGCGTGGATGGCCTCGCGCAGGGCGCGAATGGCCTCGGCCGTATGCGGAACGCCGTCCATCAGCGGATGAATGTCGAGCGAGTTGTCGGCGGTCGGGACCACCGCCTTGACGTACGGCGCCGCGATGCTGAACAGGCTCGTCTCGATCACGCCGGCGGTGTCGCGCAGGCCGTCGGTAATGCGTTGAATCTTGCCCAGGATCTCGGGGGTGAAGATGGTGCCCTGGTTGGCGACGACGCCGATGATGACGATCGCCTCGCCGCCGAACAGGTCGGAGATGCGGTTCTGCACCTGCACATACGGGTGTTGATCGGGCAGGTTGGCGCGCCGGCGGATCTCCATGTGCACGTGCCGCAGTTGCGTACCGAGCAGTACCGTGACGCCTATCACCGCCAGGACCACTGCCAGGCGGTGGCGCACGATGAAGCTGATGTAGCGCTCCATCATCGGCGGCGGGCGGAGGCGGGCCTTTGCGGCCCGGAGCCAGGAGCCCTCGGGCTCCGTGCCGAGCCGTGACCATCCACAGGCATCAGGACACTCATGCGGTCGTGTCAGCGATTGGAAGCGATACAAGTCCGTGTAATCCGAAGGGCCGCGTAGACGCAAGGGGAATAGTGCGGCCGACCTGAGCCGAAGGGGCGGCGGCCCCACGGCAGCAGAAGATCGCCGGCGCTGGCGAATCTGGCCAGCACCCGCGACCCGCCACTCCCGCCCGTACCCAGTAAGACCGTTGCGTCATTCGCTTGCAGCATTTTGCTGATATCTCAGACAAGTATCGTACTGACAGGTATATTCTAGTCAGTTGAATATCGTTCAATGCACCGTTGTGTCACGTCTACACGAAATTGACGCCGCGACAGTTTCATATCGCTCGACTTTTCCTCTCCCATCGTATCCCGCACAGCAACGTGCCACGTGTTCGCGCGCGCCGGATGACACGCCGCCCCGCCCTTGGCGGCACGAGCATTGCCTCCACAGAACGCGCACATCGAAATTTTTGCAGTCGGTGGCCACGGTGGTCGGGGGATGCGCCGTGGATGCGGGGCCACCTTTACGCGCACCAGACGGTGCGAGGGGGTGTCCTATGACCTGATCCATTCCAGGAGGCGAAAGGGGGAATCATCAGCTCGAAAACCACCACATTGACTTTGGGAGGTATCCGATGACCGCATACCATCGCATCGCTTCGTCGCCGATCACCGCATCACGCCGACTGCTGCGCGCCGTATTGGTCATGTCATTCGGAGCGCTGCTGGTTGGCAGTGAGGCGGCTTGGGGCGCCTGCAGCACTGCCATCTGCGGCGCGAGCCCGTGTACGATCACGGGCACCAATGTGCTCGACGACGCCTGCATTCTCGATTTCGGCACCAAGGACGTCATCGTCGGGACGGGAGCCAGCCTGGAGACCGCCGACGGCAACTCCTTTACCGTCCTGGCACACGACCTCACCGTGCGCGGCAAGCTGCGCGCGCGCGCCGGATTCATTACCGTCGAGGTCACCGGCGCATTCAAGACGGAAGTGGTCAGCAACTCGCTCGGGACCGTCGACGTGAGTGAGTCGGGCTCGGTCGACATCACCGCCGACGGCGCCTGCACGCTGAACGGCAAGAACATCGACGCCGACGGCGAGTCGGGCTTCAGCTCCGGCGACATCTCCATCTCGTGCGCATCGGTCACCGGCAGCAGCGCCATCCACTGCGACGGCAGTGGCGCCGGCGACGGCGGCTCGATCACCATCGCAGCCAACACCGGCGCCGTCGATCTGACGGGCAACCTGAGCGCCAACGGCGGCGGCCCAGTCGACTCGTTCGCCTGGGGCGGCCCGATCGAAATCGAAGCCGCCACCACGCTGACCCTCGGCACCAGCGGCACGAGCAAGTCGGTGCAGGCAAAGGCCGCCGGCGGCGGTTTTGCCGGCTCGATCACCCTGACCTCAGGCGGCGCTGCCGCCATTCATCACGCCCTGAACGTCAACGGCGGCGGCGACACCTCCGACGGTGGCGAGATCAGCGTCGATGCCAGCTCGGTGACCGCGACCGGCGCGTGGAGCGCACGCGGCGACGACACCGGCTCCGGCGGGACCGTGAGCGTCATCGCACTGACCAGCCCGGGCACGATCACCACGGCCAGCACCAACAGCATCGATGTCCCCGGCGCCTCGGGCGGTGGCTGGGGCGGCTCGATCGATCTGACCGGTATCGGCGCCGTCACGCTGAGCGGCGACATGGATGCCGGCGGCAACGGCGAGTCGGCATTCGGGGGCTCCATCACCATCGAGGCCGGTAGCAACCACACGCTGACGGTCAACAGCACCAGCCGGATCGAGGCGGACTCCACCGGCACCGATGCCAGCGACGGGTCGATCACGATGACGGCCTGCAACATCAGCCAGTCGGGTGCCCTCGATACGCGCAACGGCAACCTCGACTCGGGGACGAACACGTTCACGTATCAAGGCACCATGACCTGCAGCGCGGGCTCTTCGACGCTCGCCGACGACCCGGCCAACAGCGGCGAGAACCGCGCCTACTGCCGCTGCGTCGACACCAGCCCGGCCGACGGGACCTGCGACACGCCGCTGACGTGCGTCAGCAACCCGACATGCAGCGGAACCGTCACACCATCGCTGTCGGTCAGCCCGGTGGCGCTGCCGGCCTGCGGCTGAGTCTTTCTGACCTGATCCACTGAAAGGGGGGAAGCGGCCACGGCTCGCCCGGGCGAGCCGTGGCCGCGGGAGGAGCCACCTCAACTGGCGGCCGACGTGATCACCGCGCGCGCAAGCCGTGCTGCTTCAGGCGCCACACCAGCAAATCGATGCGGTCCTGACCGAAGAACGGCTCGCCTTCGAACACCATGGTCGGCACCCCCCAGTGCCCGGCGGCGAGATGCGCCTCCTGGTTGGCCGCGATGATGGCGTCGTACGCCTGCGGATCGGCGGCCACGGCGGCGTCCATCTCGACGAGGTCGAGCCCGGCCCGCGCCGCCGCGTCGGCGAGATGCGAGCCCTCGTGCCAGCCGACGATCTTGCCGTTCCAGATGATCTGCGACACCTCGTCGAGGAACGGAAGCCCACGGCCGCGCC
>CAYVUV010000374.1:0-2823 GCA_964455095.1 uncultured Binatia bacterium (SeqCode) | reverse complement strand
CAGCTGGCCGCCGCCCGAAGCCAGCAGCGCCCCGTCCTCCGACCACACGCGCGCCTGCCCGCCGATCAGCCCGTTGGCGGCGACCGGAGCGACCGCGTCGACCAACAGCCACTCGCACTGCGGGCGCAGGGCGTGGAACTGCGCGCTCACGTCGAGGCTCGGCGCAATGAACCCGCTGTCGCGCGGGTGCGGCCGGCACGCGGCCGGCCATCCCATCGTATCGATGAGCAGCAGTGAGCGCGCCGCGTCGACAAACGGATCGTCGCAAGGCGGGGACGGCCGAAAGCGATACCACTCGCGCCAGGTGGGCGGTCCCGGCGGGCGCTCGTGCCACGGCGTCCAATCGAGCGGGCGGGCCTCGAAGTTCTCCCAGAAGCGATAGCGGTGTTGCAGATCCTCCGGACGGGCCAGCTCCTCGACCGACTTGAGCTGCGACGGCAACGGCACCGCGGGCATCTCGGTGACATCGTGCTGCAACCCCGCCACGTCGCCGATGACCCACACGATGGCTTCAAAGATCGGCCGGCCCTTCTGCGCCATCGACACGCGCAGCGATTCGGCGCGTTTGGCCGCGCGCAGGGTCGTGACCTCGAGATCGACCACATCGAACTCGGCGACACTGAGGAAGTGACCGGCGAAGGTGGCGGGACGCTGCAACGCCGTGGCAGCACCGGCGGCGCGCAGCGCCACGGCGGCGACGTACCCGCCGTTCGGTCCCCAGATCTCCCAGTCGCGCGACAGGCGCGCGCGGAACCGCCCGTCCGACCCTTCTACGGCCGTATCGACAGCGAGATCGCCCACGCCGCCATTGCGCCACAGACGGGCGCCGCGGCGCAAGAGGCGTCGGCGAGACGAACGTTGAGCGCGTATCTGCCGCGGTTTCAGCGGATCGGCTCTGGCTTCCCCCTTTGGCAAAGGGGGATTGAGGGGGATTTTCCGGATGATCCGATCTCAAAAATCCCCCCTGACCCCCCTTTGCCAAAGGGGGGATTCGGAGTCCGGAGAAATTGGTAGGCAATGCTACGGCAGCACGCTCTTCGCCGACGGCGCGCAGAACAGGAACGGCTTGCCGATCGCCAGCCGCACGGTGCCGAACTGGTCCGTCGCCTCGACCTGCGCGCCGGGGAACGGGGTCTGCGGTTGCACGTCCGCGATCTTGTAGCAGGTCAGATGCCCGGCCGGATCGCCGACGGCGGCGCTCTGCACTGAAGCGGGATTGCAGGCCAGGAACGGTTTCTTCACCACCGTGAACTTGCTCTCGAACTGATCCGCCAGCGCGACGGTCTGCGACACGAATTGCGGATCCTTCAGGTCCTTCGCCTTGTAGCACTCGAAATCATCGAGCGGCGTGGGGATCGCGATGCGTTGGCCGAACGACCCTTCCAGATTGCCGTCCTGGGGAAAGTTCTCCCAAACGACGACGAACTGTCCGTCGGCCGTCGCCGTGATCGATGGAAAATACTCCGTGACCGTGTACGAGCTGACGCGGAACGCGGCGTCGCGCCGAACGCCATCGCTGTCGTAACGCTGCGCCAGAATCGCTGGACTGCCGCCCGTGTTGCGGTGGATCCACGCGATGACGAAGTCGCCGTTCGTAGCACTGGCGACCACCGGCAGCGACTCGAGGTCGCCCGTGTAGGTGTTGACCTGGAACTCCGTTCCCAGGCGCGCCGCGGCCGCGTCGAAGCGCTGCGCGAACACGCCCAGATTGTAGCCGTCCTGTCCGAAGCTGGACCACGTGACGACGAAGCCGCCGTCGGGCACGGTGGCAATCGAAGGACCGTACTGGAGACTGGCCGTGTAGGAGTTGACCAGGAAGTCGCTGCCGACGCGCGCCCCTGCGCTATCGAAGCGGCTCACGTGCACACCGAATAAGTCGGTGCTGCCGCGACCGTCCCAGGCGACGAGGAAGTTGCCCATCGCGTCCGCCGTCATGGCCGGCCGGTACTGGCCAAACTCGGTATAGCTGTTGACGGCAAACTCACCGCCCAATGCCGACCCATCGCTCGCGAAGCGGCGCCCGAAGAGGCCCCAACCAGAACCGTCCTGATCCCCTGCCTCCCACGCAACGACGAAATCGCCGCTCGGCACCACCACCACAGCCGGGTTGGTCTGCGACTCGGCGGTAACCACGTTGACCTGAAACTCGGTTCCGATCCGGCTTCCCGAAGCGGCCAGACGTTGGGCGAAGACCCCATCGGACAATCCATCCTGCTGCGTGCTCAGCCACGCGACGACGGAGCGGCCGTCGGGCGCCATCGATACGGCAGAGAGGATCTGGCCGGTGTGGGTGTACGTGTTGACCTGGAACTCGCTGCCGTTCGGGAGGCCGGTCGCGTCGTAGCGCTGTGCGAAGATGCCGGAGAACCCACCGTCCTGTCCGACGCTGCTCCAGGTGACGATGAAGTCGCCCAGCGCCCGCCCGGCGACCGTCGGGCGCAGCTGGTCGCCCACCGTATACGTATTGACCTGAAACTCGCCGCCAAGCGCGAGCAGCGCGCTGGCGCCCGCCGGCGTCAGCGACAGCACCAGCGCGGACGCCATAGCCCCCCAGATGAGTCGGCGCATGTTCCCCCCTCGTCAATCTGTAGCGTAGACCGCGAGCGTTACTCAACACCTCTTCTGGGTGGAGCGCGTCGCTGCTGCGGCGCCGGGGGGCATGGGTGGGGAAGCCGCGCGCAAGCGCGGGCCTTCAATCCTTGCCAAGCTGCCGCGCGAAGGCATAGTACCCCGCGCAGGAGGCCGAGTGACACCGACAGGCTACCAGATCGCCGCCGAGCTCTGCCGCGGCGAGCAGTACGTCATGTACCGCGGCCGGCGCGA
>CAYVUV010000373.1:0-47739 GCA_964455095.1 uncultured Binatia bacterium (SeqCode) | reverse complement strand
TGGGGTTGGCTTCGCCGATCAGTTGAATCCCCCTCATCCTGACCTTCTCCCATCCGGGAGAAGGAACCCTCGCGCGATTGGTCGCTGGGATTGCGAAAGGCTGTACGTAGTGGGCTGGACTGCATGCGAATCGCTGTGGTACGGGCGTCGCTCGCAGCTTTCCACCAAACCGTGCAACCTTCGGAGTCATGATGGGTGAAGTGACCGGTACCATCGATGTCTGGACGCAGTATCTCTCCCCGACGCCGCCGGAGAAACGCAATCCGGCCGCCGAGAATGTCTTCCGCAATTACGGGCGCCTCGACTGGTACCACAACGGCACCGACGTCGAGCAGATGCTCGCCGACATGGACCGCAACGGCGTCGAGATCGCCTGCATCTCGGGCGAGGCGGAGCACGTGCGCGAGGCGGTGCGGCGCTACCCGCAGCGCTTCATCGGCGAGTACCACGCCGACCCGACCAACATCATGCGCGCCGTGCGCGGCCTGCACGAGCACGTCGAGAAGTACGGCTTCAAGGTGCTGCGCATCGAGCCCTTCATGTGGAGCCGGTCGCCGACGCATCCGTGCTACTACCCGCTCTACGCCAAGTGCGTCGAGCTCGACGTCGCCTTCCAGACCCAGGTCGGCCACACCGGGCCGCTGTTCCCCTCCGAGACCGGCCGGCCGATCTACATCGACCAGGTGGCGCTCGATTTTCCCGAGCTGCGCATCATCTGCGGGCACATCGGCTGGCCGTGGACCGAGGAGATGATCGCCGTGGCGTGGAAGCACGCCAACGTGTTCATCGACACGTCGGCGCATGTCCCCAAGCACTACCCGCCCGAGTTCGTCCACTTCATGAAGACCTTCGGCAAGCACAAGGTGTGCTTCGCCACCGACTATCCGCTGCTGCCCTTCGACCGCGTCATGAAGGAGATCGACGCCCTCGAGCTCTCGCCCGAGGTGCGCACGCTGTTCCTGCGCGACAACGCCCGCCGGGCGCTGAAACTGTGAGCGAGGAGTTCCCCATGCCCGACTTTCAAGCCATTCAATTCGCCATCGAAAACCAGGTGGCGTGGATCACGCTCAACCGCCCCGACGCGCGCAATGCGTTGAACGACGAGATGCGCGAGGAACTGCTGGCGGTGCTCACCGACGCGCGCACCAACCTCGACATCCGCGCCGTGGTGTTGACCGGCAACGGCAAGGGCTTCTGCACCGGCGCCGATCTGAGCCGGCGCGGCGCCGGGCCGACCGGACCGGGCGCCGGCCGCGAGATGATGCGCACGCGCTCGCAGCGGCTGATCCGCGCCCTGTGGGAGCTGGAGAAGCCGATCATCGCCGCCGTCAACGGCGTCGCGGCCGGACTCGGCGCACACATGGCCTTTGCTTGCGATCTGGTCATCGCCGCGGCCGAGGCGCGCTTCATCGAAGTGTTCGTCCGCCGCGGCATCGCCGTCGACGCCGGCGGCGCCTATCTGCTGCCGCGCCTGATCGGGCTGGCGAAGGCCAAGGAGCTGGTGTTCTTCGGCGACGACCTGAGCTCCGACGAGGCGCTGCGCATCGGCCTGATCAACAAGGTCGTGCCGGCCGACGGGCTGCGCGAGGCGACGCGTGAATGGGCCGAGAAGCTGGCGCAAGGGCCGACGTTTGCCATCGGCATGTCCAAGCGGTTGCTCAATCGCTCGCTCGATTCGGACCTCGAGACTGCCTTCGAGGAAGAGGCGTTGGTGCAGTCGCTGGTCACCACCTCGGAGGATACCAAGGAAGGCCTGACCGCATTCGCCGAACGCCGCGCGCCGGCCTTCAAGGGGCGCTGAGCCCCGTCAGTCGCTGCGCTCGTAACGCCAGCCGCCGTCGAGCATCCACAGCCGGTTGCGCGGGCCGGGGCAGTCGACCGCGCCGTCGGCGTAGCCGGCGTCGCCCTCGTAGAGCGAGCAGGCGCCGCCGGGAATCACGCACAGGCGGGGGACGAAGCTCTGCACGGGCCCGCGCGCCAGGCTGGACAGCGCCTCGCCGGCGGCGCGGAAGGACTCCAGCTGTTGCAGGGTGACGAACGTCGGCGGCGGCAGCTCGATCTGACCCTGGCGGTGGGCGGCCAGGGCGTCGGCGGGATGCATCCAGGCGTGGTCGTGGATCTCTCCGCCGTCGATCTGCACCGCCTCGTCGCTGGCCGGCCCGGCGAAGAACCAGGTGTCGAAGCGCTTGGGCAGCATCGGCGGCGTGATCCAGCGCGAGATCAACACCAGGTCGCCGGCGGCAATCGCCACGCCGGCCTCCTCGCGCGCCTCGCGCACCGCGGCGTGCCGCGCCGCAGTGACCACGTCATCCGCCTCGCCGCGATAGTCGCCCGCATCGATCCGGCCACCCGGAAAGACCCAGGCGCCGCCGTGAAACGAGAGCTGCGCGTTGCGCCGCACCAGCAGCACCTCGCAGCCGGCGCTGCCCGGGCGCAGCAAAACGACCGTGGCGGCGGGGTGGGCAATGGCGGCGGCCGGGTCGGACATGGCTCCTGACCGTCAGTGTTAGCGCGCTGGCGGCGAACTTGCCAACCCGGCGCCGGGTCGCGAAAACCCAAGCCAGGGCTCCACATTTGGCGGGCCGAATTTTTTTCCTGGTGGTTTTGAATGAACACCAGGAGGCGCCGTCCAAACCAGCAAGTAGCACAACGCGGAGCCCCCCCTCCGCAGCTACCAGCGTGTGGCGATAACGCCTAGCGCTCTCCTCCCCCAAAGGCCGCCAGCGGCCGGTACGCCCCCCGTGCCGGCCGCTGGTGCGCTACCCTGGTGAGTTGTCACGCCGCGCTGTATTCGGGGTGAAAGAAACAGTCGGCCGACGGCACCAGCCACATGGTTTCGGCCGCTTGCCGCAGGGTTTGAATGCGCACGCCCCAGCGCCGCAGGTCATCATCGTCGCGGCGCCCGGCGTAGAGCCGGCACAGGTGGCGAAAATCCGGCGCTGCCCACAGCAGCACCGCTTCGTCGGTGCGCATCGGCACCCGGTAGGCGCCCATCAATGCCAGACCGCGCGCCTCGAGCAGCGGGCGCAGGGTGTCGCCGACGGCGGTGAGGTAGGCCTCGCCCATGCCGGGGTAGAGCTGCACCAGCGTGTGCACGCACACCCAGGCGCGCAGCCCGCCGGTGCGCAGCGTGTCGCGGGTCGGCGAGTACGGCGCCGGCTCCATGATGCGGTCGAAGCCGCCGCTGCGCCATTCGGTCGCCTTCGCCCACCACGGCGCCAGCGCCGGGTCTTTCTTGGCCGGCAGAAACTGGCGCTCGAGCGTCTCTGCCCATTGCTCCCAACCGTCCATCTCCCACAGGTTCACCACCCGCGGCCAGCGATGCGTGCTGCCGATGACCTTCCAGGTCTCCATCAGCCGCGAGATCCCCTCGCGCTCCGAGTGCCGGCCGCGTTCGCCGACGGTGTTCAGATAGGCCTCCTGGCCGGTGCCGACGATGTCGATGATCTCGTGCAGATAGAGCATGGCGAGGCCAGAAACTCCGCAGTTGGCGGCGAAAAGTCAAACCATCGCGCCGCCCCGCCGCGCGCGTTGACAGCCCGAGCGGTCGACTGGTATCCCCCGGCTAACGCCTGTTAGCCGCGCGTAGGACCGCAATCAGAATTCACGGGGATCGAATGGACACGCAGAGCGCTCAGCTGCCGCTCGCCGCGCCGGCGCCGACGATGGGCGCGGCCTTGCGCGCCCGCGCGGCTGACAGCGCCGAGCGGGTGTTCCTGCGCAGCGGCGAGGCCAGCTGGACCTTCGCCGAGGCCTACCGCACGGCGTGCCGCTACGCGAACCTGTTGCTGCGCTTGCGCGACCCCGAGCGGCCGTTCCACGTCGGCGTGCTGATGGACAACGTGCCGGCCTTCGTCTTCGCCGAGCTCGGCTGCGGCCTCGCCGGGGCGACGCTCGTTGGGCTCAATCCGACGCGCACCGGCGCATTTCTGGCCCGCGACCTCGCCTATGCCGATTGCCAGATCGTCATCGCCGAAAGCCACTACGCCCATCAACTCGGCGAAGCGCTGGCGACCTCGCTCGAGACCCGGGCGACTGTCCTGGTGAGCGAACCGTCCGATCCGCTCCCTGCCGGCTGGCTCGATCTGGAGGCGCAGACGGCGGCGGCGCCGGACACCGATCCCGCCGTGCCGGTCGAGTCGGGCGATCTGCTGATGATCATCTTCACCTCCGGCACCACCAAAGCGCCCAAAGGCGTGCTCAACAGCCACGGCCGCTTGATGCTGCTCGGCTGGGGCGCGTCGATGCACATGTGCCAGTTCACGCCGGCCGACACGGTCTACGCCGCCATGCCGCTCTTCCACGCCAACGCGCAGATTCTCGCCCTCGTGCCGGCCCTGGCCGCCGGCGGCTGCATCGCGCTGGCGCGCCGCTTCAGCAAGAGCAACTTTCTCGGCGACGTGCGCCGCTACGGCGCCACACTGTTCAACTATGTCGGCAATCCGCTCGCCTACATCATGGAGACACCCGAGCAGCCCGACGACGCCGACAACCCGCTGCGCCTGGCCTACGGCAACGAGGCGCCGCGCCAGTACATCGAGGCGTTCGCCCGCCGCTTCGGCTGCGAGGTGCTCGACGGTTACGGCGCCAGCGAGGTCGGCGTCGGCTTCTCGCGCCAGAAGTCCGACCCGGCCCGCAGTCTCGGGCGCGCGCCGGGAGTGAAGATCGTCGCCGAGGACGGCCGCGAGTGCGCGCCGGCGCGCTTCGACGACGCCGGGCGCTTGCTCAATGCCGACGAGGCGGTCGGCGAGATCGTCAACACCAGCGGCGCGTTTCTCTTCGAGGGCTACTACAGGGACGAGGAATCGACGCGCGAGCGCACGCGCAACGGCTGGTTCCACACCGGCGACCTCGGCTATCAGGATGCCGAGGGCTTCATCTACTTCGCCGGCCGCGACGCCGAGTGGCTGCGCGTCGGCGGCGAGAATTTTCTCGCCCGGCCGATCGAAGAGGCGCTCTGCCGCTATCCCGACATCGCGCTGGCGAGCGTGTACGGCGTCCCCGATCCCGAGGCCGGCGACCAGGTCATGGCGGCTATTTCGCTGCGCCCCGACAAGCGCTTCGACCCCGCTGCCTTCACCGCCTTTCTCACCGGCGCGGCCGCGTTGCCGCCGCGCTGGCAGCCGATGTTCGTGCGCGTCGCCGCCGAGTTGGCGTCGACCCACACCAACAAGGTGCTCAAGCGCCAGCTGCGGCGCGAGAAGTTTCGCATCGACCGCATCGCCGATCCGGTCTTCTGGCGCCCGCGCGGCGCGGCGGAGCTGAGCCCGTTCACGGCTGCCGACCTCACCGCCCTGCGCGCCCGTTTCGAGCGCGCCGGCTACCTGGATCGCTTCGAGGAGTGACATGGCAGAAGCGAAGATTCTTCCGCACGGCCTCGCCTTTGCCCCGATCAAGATCGGTGTGCTCATCGATCTCGACATGGGCACCAAGGACGACTTCCTCGCCGCCCTGCGTTTCGGCTTCGACGAGGCGCACGCGGCGGGCGTCATCACGCGACCCGTCGAGCTGGTGGTGAAAGAGGCCATCGGCCTGCCGCGCCTGGAAGCCAAGAATACCATCGACGGCTACCTCGACCTGGTGTCGCAGGGGGTGCTCTGCACGATCGGCCCGCTGATCACCGACAACTCGCTGGCGCTGGCGCCGGTGATCAACCAGGCCGGCGTTCCGGCGGTGACCTGGACCGGCACCGACCGCTACTTCGGCGAGTACTGCTTCAACCTCGGCAACGGCGGCCTGGCCGAGGAGGCGGCGATGATGGCGACCTGGATTCGCCGTCAGGGCTTTCGCACCGTCGGCATGATCCACGAGATCAGCCCCGGTGGCGTCGAGTACGCCTCGAACTTCCGCTACTACGCCGCGCGCGAGGGCCTCGACGTGTTGATCGAGTCGTACACCACGCAAGTGCCCGCCGATCTCGAAGGCATTCTGCGCAAGATCCGCGACCAGGGCCCCGACTGCCTCGCCTACCTCGGCTACGGCTACCCGACCATCCTCATGGCGCCGATGTTCAAGAGCCTCGCCTGGAGCCCGCCGCGCATCATGACCACGGCGTTCCAGTTCTGTTACGCCAAGCCGGAGTGGATGGCGGCGCTCGAGGGCTGGTACGGCATCGACCAGATGTGCGAGGACAACCCGCGCCTGCGGCCGATGTTCGACCGCTTCGCCGCGCACCTCGGCCGTCGCCGCGATCACACCGTCACCGCGCTCAGCTACGACACCGCGCGCCTCATCGCCGAAGGCCTGGCGCGCGCGAACCTGCTGACGCCGAAGGGGCTCAAGGAAGGCCTGGAAAAGGTGCGCATGCTGCCGGCGGTCAACGGTGGCCCGCGCACGCACATGAGCCTCGGGCCTTACGACCACAAGGCCTACAAGGGCGACTGGCTGGTCGTCCGCCGCATCGAGGGCGGCAAGACGGTGTTCGTCGAGCTGTATGAACCGTGAGCCATGCGCCACCACGCCTACGAGATCGAGCTGCCGTTTGCTGCTCCCCGGCTGTGGGCATTGTTTCAGCGCTACGATCTGTGGAAGCAGTACGCGCCGGCGGTGCTCGATGTCGAGATCGTCTATCCCGGTGACGGCGACGGCAACGGTCTGGTGCGCAAGGTGATCTACCCGCTGCCGTTCGGGCGGCGCGGTGAGTCGTTCGAGCTGGTGAAGAACGTGCGCCCCAACCGCGGCTACGACTACGTCATGCTGCGCGGTGGGCTGAGCGGCTCGATCGACCTGGAGCCGTGCGGCCCGAATCGCACCCGCCTGCGCTTTCGCGAATCGTTCCACCTGACGACGCCCGTGCTGCGCTGGTTCGAGGCGCGCATCTATCGCTTCATCAACCAGAAGAACGAAGAGTCGATGCGCGGCGCCGCGGCATGGCTGGAGAAGCATCCGGAGTTTCATCCCGAGCTGAACGACGCGGGCGGCGCATGAGCAGCCCGCTCCTGTTGCCGACGACGCCCGAATTTATCGCCCTTCAGGCACAACGCCGCGGCGCGGCCGGCGGCCTGGCGTTTCGCGGCCGGCGCATTCCCTACGGCGAGCTCGCCGCCGCCGTCGAGGCGCTGGCGGGTTGGTTGGCGCAGCGCGGCATCGGCGCCGGACATCGCGTCGGGGTCATGGCCGCCAACGAGCCGGCGATGGTCGCCATGCCGTTCGCGCTGTGGGGACTCGGCGCCGTGTCTGTGCCCTTGGCGGCGCGTTCGACCGCCGAGGAGGCGGCGCACATGCTCGGCCACGCGCGCGCCACCGCGATTCTCTGCGATGCGGCGCGCAGCGATACGGCGCGCGCGGCCGCAGCTGCGGCCGGCATCCCCGCCTATGTTTGCGAGCCCGATCTACCACTGCGGCCACGCGTGCTGCGCCGCGGCGCGGCGGCGCGATCGGTCGCAGCGCGCGCGCCGCGGCCGGCGGACCTCGCCGTCCTCGCCTACACGTCGGGCACCACCGGCTCCCCGAAAGGCGTCATGCTCGCGCATGCCAACCTGCTCTGGGCCACGCTGGCCTGCGCGGCGGCGCGCGGCGACAGCGCCGCGGGCGTCGGCGCCAGCATCAGCCCACTCACGCACACCCCCGTGCTGGTCTCGCATCTGCTCTGCCGCGTGTTGCTCGGTGCGACGACCGTGCTGCTCGAGCGCTTCGACCTGCCGACCGTGCTCGAAGCCGTCGAGCGTTTCGGCGTCACCGACCTGCCGTTGATCGGCGGCATGACGTTCGACGTCGTCGCCATGGGCGACGTCCCCGCCGCCGTGCGGCGCACGGTGCGCAAGGTCAGCGTCGGCGGCGCGCCGACGCCGATGGAGACGAAGCGCGAGCTGGCGCGCATCTTCGCCGGGGCGGAGGTGATCGAAGCGTACGGTCAAACCGAGTCGACCGACGGCGTGACCATGGCGCGCGGCACCAGCGTCTTCGATCGCCCGGGGACGATCGGCTGCGCCAACCCCTACATTGTCGTCGCCGTGCGGTGCGCCGACGGGCGTCTCGCGAACGTGGGAGAAGAAGGCGAGATCGTCGTTCAGGGGCCAACTGTCATGGGCGGTTACTACCGCAATCGCGCTGCCACCGCCGCCGCGGTGCGCGACGGCTGGTTGCACACCGGCGATCGCGGGCGGTGCGACGAGGCCGGGTACTTCTACATCACCGGGCGGGTGAAGGAACTCATCATCACCGGCGGCGAGAACGTCTCGCCGGTGGAGGTCGAGGACGTCATCCGCACGCATCCCGAGGTGGCGGACATCGCGGTCATCGGCACGCCGCATCCGAAGTGGGGCGAGCAGATCACCGCCGTGGTGGTGCTGCGGCCCGGCAGTGGCCTGGACGCGGCGGCAGTGACAGCGTATGCCGGAGCACGCCTGGCCGGGTTCAAGAAGCCGCGCCGGGTGGAGTTCGTCGACGTGCTGCCGCGCAACGCGGCCAACAAGGTACAGACCAACGTGTTGAAGCAACGCTTTGGCGGAAAGGCGGAGTGATGGACAATCGCGGAGCGCTCAAGGGCATTCGCGTCATCGATTTGAGCCACCAGGCGGCGGGCCCATGGTGCACGACGCTGCTCGGCGACATGGGCGCCGAGGTGTGGAAGATCGAGAAGCCCGACCGCGGCGACAGCATCCGCTACGCCGGCGGCGTCGATCCCAAGAAGGGCAGCTTCAATTTCTGGGGCCTCAACCGCAACAAGCGCTCGGTCGGCATCGACGTCAAGGCTCCCGGCGGTACCGACCTGATCAAGGAGATGGCTGCCGTCGCCGACGTCGTGGTCGAGAACTTCCGCCCCGGCGTCATGGATCGCCTCGGCCTCGGCTACGACGCGCTGCGCGCCATCAACCCGCGCATCATCTACGCCTCGATCACCGCCTTCGGCAGCAAGGGGCCGATGGCGCAGAACCCCGGCATGGATCTCATCCTGCAGGCGACCGGCGGCATGATGGGCCTGACCGGTATGCCGGGCGGCCCGCCGGTCAAAGCCGCCGGGCCGGTGGCCGATATCTCGTCCGGCATCTACGCCGCCTACGCCATCGCGCTGGCGCTCTTCCACCGCGCCCAGACGGGCGTCGGCCAGCGCATCGATCTCACCATGCTCGACGCGGTGATCTCGCTGCTCGCCGACATCTCGACCGCCTACCTCAATACCGGCCACGAGTACGAGAAGTTCGGCAACGGCCACCCCGATCTGGTGCCGTACCAGGCCTTCGAGGCCAACGACGGCTACTTCATCGTCGCCTGCCTGACCAACGCGTTCTTCAAGCGCCTGGCCAAGGGGCTCGGCCGCGAGGACATGCTCGACGACCCGCGCTACGCCAGCAACCACGCGCGCTGCCAGCACCGCGCCGAGGTCGTCGACATCCTGCAGACGATCTTCCGCACCAACGGGCGCGATCACTGGATCAAGCTGTGCGGCGAGCTCGATGTCCCGGCCTGCCGGGTGAACAATCTCAAGGAGCTGTTCGAGATGGAGCAGCTCGAGGCCATCGGCTCGGTGGTCAAATGGGACCACCCGCGCTACGGCCCGTTTCGCACCATGAACATCCCGATCCACATGAGCGAGTCGCCGGGCTCGCTGCGCATCGCGCCGCCGGGGCTCGCCGAGCACACCGATGAGGTGCTGCGCGAGCTCGGTAAATCGGACGAGGACATCGCCCGCCTGCGCGAGTCGGGGGCGTGCGGGTAGCGCCGGCCGATGGCTGACGAGACGGTTTTGTACGAGGTCGCCGGCGGCGTCGCGACCATCACGTTGAATCGCCCGGCGGCGCTCAACGCGCTGCTGCCCGACATGGGCGACCGCGTGGTCGAGCTGGTGCGCGGCGCCGAAGCGGACGAGGCCGTGCGCGCGATCGTGCTGACCGGTGCGGGCAGGGCGTTCTCGGCCGGGGCCGATCTGAAACTGATGGGGCAGGGCGATCGCCTCGGCCGCAGCGCATTGGTGGGCCGCCAGCGCAACCTGCACGGCGCCGCGGTCGTCGAAGGCCTGCTGCGGCGCGAGAAGCCGATGATCGCGGCGGTCAACGGCGTCGCGGCCGGCATGGCGTGCGCCTACGTCCTCGCCTGCGACTTCGCTATTGCCGCCGAGGCGGCGCGGTTCGTGTTCAGTTTCACCAAGGTCGGGTTCGTCCCCGACAGCGGCTGCACGTATCTGCTGCCGCGCCGCATCGGGCTCGCCAACGCGCAGCGCATCTGCCTGACCGCCGAACCGGTGCACGCTGCCGAGGCGCTGCGCCTGGGACTGGTCAGCGAAGTGGTCCCGGCCGATCAGTTCCGCGACCGTGTCCGCGCCGTCGCCGGTGCCATTGCGGCCAACGCGCCGCAGGCGATCCGTCTCGCGCGCGGTTTGCTCGAACGCGGCGCGCGCTCCGACTTTCACCAGGCCACCGAGGCCGAGGCGCTGGCGCAGGGCATTCTCGGCGAGACCGCAGACCACAAGGAAGCGGTGCGCGCCTTCGCCGAGAAGCGCGCGCCGGTGTTCACCGGCAAGTGATGGAGACGCTGGGCGCCTTTCTCGACGCCTGCGCCGCGCGCGCGCCGCAGGCCGAAGCGGTGGCGTATGCACCGCGCGAGGCCGTGACGGCGCGCCTCACCTGGCAGGCGCTGCGCGACGACAGCCGCACCGCGGCGCGCAAGCTGCTCGCCCTCGGCGTCACCAAGGGCTCGCGCGTCGGCTTCCTGTGCTCCAACCGACTTGAGTGGTTGCCGATCGCCTTCGGCGCGCTGCGCCTTGGCGCCATCCTGGTGCCGTTCTCGACGCTCTGGAAGCGCGACGAGATCGCCTACGGCCTGACGCATGGCGACGTCGAGGTCCTGCTGACCTTGCCCGGCTTTCTCAAACACGACTACCTCGAGCGCCTGCACGACATCGTCCCCGAGCTGCGCGCGTCGCTGCCGGGCCGGCTGTACTCGCCGCATGCCCCGGCGCTGCGCCGCGTCGTGCTGCTGGAGGGCGAGGGGCCCGGATGCGAGCGTTGGGACGACGTGCCGGCGGCGGCCGACGACGCGTTTCTGGATGCGCTCGAGCAGACGGTGTCGCCGACCGATTGGGCGACGATCTTCTTCACCTCCGGCACGACCGCGCAGGCCAAGGCGGTGCTGCACTGCCACGGCGCCCTGACCACATCGGGCCGCCGCGTCGGCGAATGCATCGGCATCACGCCGGCCGATGCGTGGTGGGGGCACATGCCGCTGTTCTGGAGCGGCGGATTCATCATGGGCGCGCTGGCGACGATGGCCGGCGGCGGCCGCGTCGTGCTGCACGAGAACGTCGATGCCGGCAGCGCGCTGGTCCTGCTCGAAGCCGAGCGCTGCACGGTGATGGCCGGCTGGCACCAGGCCGGTCCGCTGCTCGAGCACCCCGACTTCGCCCGCCACACGCTGTATCTGAAAAAGGGGACGTACCACGCGCTGGCCACCCGCCTGATGGGGCCGGATCACCAGGCGATCGGCGTCTACGGCATGTCGGAGACGGCGACCTGCGTCACCGCGGCACGCTCGACCGATCCCGAGGAGATTCGCACCGGCACGTTTGGCCGGCCGCTGCCGGGCATGGAGATCAAGATCGCCGACCCGGAGACGCGCCAGCCGGTGGTGCGCGGCGAGACCGGTGAGATCTTCGTCAAAGGCCCGACGTTGATGGAGGGTTACTACAAGGTGCCGCGCAGCGTACCGCTCGATCCCGAGGGGTTCTTTCGCACCGGCGACCGCGGTTGCTTCGACGCGCAGGGCAATCTGCACTTCGCCGGGCGGTTGAAGGACGTCATCAAGACCGCCGGCGTCAACGTCGCCGCCGCCGAGGTCGAGGAGGCGCTGGCGCGCCACCCGGCCGTTGGGGCAGCGCATGTCGTCGGCTTGCCCGACCCGGTGCGCGGCGAGAACATCGCCGCCTTCGTCGTGCTGCGCGCCGGGCAGGCCGCCGACCCTGAAGCACTGCGCGCCTTCTGCCGCGACAGCCTGGCCAGCTACAAGGTGCCGCGCCACGTTTTCCTGGTCGCCGAAGCCGACGTGCCGCGCACCGGCACCGGCAAGGTCGAGAAGGCCGCGCTGCGGCGTGCCGCGACGGAGCGGCTCGGATGACGAGGTGGGGGCGGGTCACTTGACGATCGGTTCCGCGTCGGGAATCGTTTTCTACACGGAGTCAGTGAGGAGGTCTGAATGGTTCAGTTGACCGACAAGGACAGCGGCGCACCGATCGGCAAGATCACCGAAGAGCAGCTGGCGTTCCTCGCCGAGCATCTCGAGGAGGAGTCTTCGGACGACGACGACTACTACATCAACCCGGCCACGCTCGACATGCTGGAGGAACAGGGTGGGGACGCGGCCTTGCTGGCGCTGCTGCGCAAGACGCTGGGCGACCGCGAGGAGATGGAGATCTGCTGGGCGCGCGTGAACTGAAACGCGGAGCAAGAGCCTCGCGCGGGGATCGGACCCGATTCTCTATCAGGTCCGCGGTTCGACTCCGCGCGCCAGCTTTCACTTTTCTCACCGGAGGGGGCTGTTTGACAGCCACGGGACAGCCACTCGGAAAGATTGGCCCTGCCAGTCGGATTCTCTAGGGCTGCGCTCCCAGCACTTCCAGAACCTCGGCGATCACTTGTAGCTGCCCCTCATCTGCGCCAGTGAGGACGATCGGCTCGAATTCAGGATTGATTGGTTTTAGGGCGATCTTCGTGTGGCGCCAGCCATCTCCATCGCCCGCCTTCTCGCTCTCGTAGCGCTTCACCGTATAGCGCTGGCCGGTCGCGGGGTCCGTGCCGTCCCGTAGTTGCACGAGCACCGTCTTGCCTTGCCTCGTGCCCTCGACGGGCGCGGAGAAGAGACAGTATGAACGGTCCGGAATCGCCGGCTCCATGGACTTCCCCACAACCTGGGCCACGAACATTCCGCGGCGCAAACGATGGCGCGATTTGATCGCGACCCACTCGAAGCCGTCGTCCTCGACGTGCTGCAAATCGCCAAAGGCGCCGGCGGCGGCCTTGAGTGGGACGAGTGGTATGCAGGTCACGTAACGCTCTTCGGCCTTGGGCTGAATGATGCGCAGGGCGGGCGGCAAGGCGCGTTGGGTCTCCTCGGATCCGTCGTCCGAGTCGTTTCGTAGCCGCCGATAGGCTTCCGATGCCATCCACGCGGTCACGATCTTCTGGAATGCCGCGTCATTCATGAATCGGACGAAGATCTCCTCGTTCTGATCCATGCGCTCGACGAAGAGCCGCTCTAATAGGTTCCTGAACACCAGCTCGAACTTGTCGCCTGGATTTACCGCGGCGGCCTCTCGCAGGCCGTCGTCGGCCATGGCAGCCTCGACGATTTGATCGAAGAAGAGCTGGTCGGCTTGGTTGAAGTCTGTACCGAAGCGCTCATTCACGACGTCGATGAGCTGCGAAAGCGGCACGGGCTGCGGCCGCACCAGGCCGCTGCCGACCTCTGTCGGGCCATCGAGGCGCCGAGCTTCACCGTCTTGGAGCGAGATGGACCCTTCGCTGATCATCTGCAGGCGGTAGTACTCGAGCCGCACCTCATCGTCGAACTGGTACGCTGGGCCGCTCTTGCGCCGCGGGAGCTTCGCCGCGAGATGGCGGAGAAACACGTACAGTCGCTCGAGATCTGAGTCCTGGTACGGAATCACCTGGCTTAGGAACCCGTACAGGCTCAAGAGCGCCCGTACCTTGCCGCGCCAGACTTCGGCCTCATCCTCGTTGTCCTTTTGGCGTACGGTGAAGCGCGACACCGCGGGATCGAGCGCTGCATTCATTGCCTGGTGGTCTAGGGCACTCTGCCGCTGCTTCGGCTTGAAGTAGACGGCGCTGAATCGCTCAACCTCCTCATCGAGATAGATTCCCGAGGCGTCCAGCTCACCCTTGATCGCATACATGCGGGCTGGGTCGACTTGCTCGCCCATCTCCGCGCCTTCGTAATAGACCTTGAAGGCCTCGCGGATCTCTTCGCGGTCGTTCACAAAGTCGAGAACGAAGGTGTCTTCCTTGAGTGGATGAATGCGGTTCAACCGCGACAACGTTTGCACGGCCTGTATGCCCGCAAGCCGCTTGTCCACGAACATGGTGTGCAAGAGCGGCTGATCGAAGCCAGTCTGGTACTTCTCCGCGACGAGGAGGACATGGTACTCCTGCGACGCGAACTTCTCGGGCAGCTCTTTCTCGGAAATGCCATGGTTCATGGCCACTTCGGTGTAGCTGACGACAGCCGGGAGCTTGTCGTCCACCACCGTCCCCGAGAACGCCACCAGCGACTTGATGGCGTAGCCCTTCTCTTGGATATACCGATCGAACCTCTGCTTGTAGCGCACGGCTTCTAGACGCGATCCCGTCACCACCATCGCCTTAGCACGGCCGCCGATCTTGTGACGGGTGACGGCTTGGAAGTGCTCGACCATCACCTCTGTCTTCTGAGCGATGTTGTGCGGGTGCAGCTTCATGAAGCGCGCCAGCGCCTGTGCGGCCTTCTTGCGCTCGACGTTGGGATCGTCCTCGCAGGCCTTGAGCAGCCCGAAGTAGGTCGCGTAAGTCGTGTAGTACTTCAGCACGTCGAGGATGAACTCCTCCTCGATCGCCTGCCGCATCGTGTAGCGGTGCGCGGGCTGCCCATCGCGGCCGAACACGGCGAGCGTCTTGTGTTTGGGCGTGGCGGTGAAGGCGAAGAAGCTCAAGTTCGACTGCCGGCCGCGCTTGGCCATGCTGCGAAACAGCTCCTCCATGTCGTCGCGACCTTCCTCGGCCGCGCGCTTCTTCGCTTCGTCGCGAAGCCCCTCGCCGCCGAGCACTTCCTTGAGGTCGGTCGCCGTCTCACCGCCCTGAGAACTGTGGGCCTCGTCGATGATGACGGCGCAACGTCGGGTGACCAGCGTGCCGGTGCCGGTCTTGCCGCGCTCCTCGGCCATCTTGAGCAACTGCCGCGAGACGAACGGGAACTTCTGCAAGGTTGTGATGATCACCGGCACCGCGTTCTCAAGCGCTTCGGCGAGCTGCCGTGAGCTCTCGTCGATCCGCTGCACGACACCGCGCTTGTGCTCGAACTGGTAGATCGTGTCCTGAAGCTGCTGGTCGAGCACCACACGGTCGGTCACCACGATCACGCTGTCGAAGACGCGCTGGTTGGCGGCGTCGTGCAGGGACGCGAGCCGGTGCGTCAGCCAGCCGATCGTGTTGCTCTTGCCGCTGCCGGCCGAGTGCTCAACGAGGTAATTGCGCCCGACGCCCTCGCTGCGCGCGGCATCAACCAACTGGCGCACCGCCTGGAGCTGATGGTAGCGCGGGAAGATCATCGACTCGGTCTTGACCTTGCGGCCGTGGTCGTCGCGCTTCTCGTCGATCTGCAGGTGGATGAAGCGCGCGAGCAGGTCGAGCACGCTGTCTCGCTGCAGCACCTCTTCCCACAAGTAGGCCGTGCGATAGGTCCGCCCGGCCGGATCGGGCGGGTTTCCGGCGCCGCCGTCACAACCCTTGTTGAAGGGGAGGAAGTGCGTCGCCGTACCCGCCAGGCGGGTGGTCATCAGCACCGACTCGGTATCCGCCGCGAAATGCACCAGCGTTCGGCGCTTGAACTCGAAGATCGTCTCGCGCGGGTCGCGGTCCTGTTTGTATTGCCGGCGCGCATCTTCGACCCGCTGGCCCGTGAGCGGGTTCTTCAGCTCTACCGTGGCCACGGGGATACCGTTCAGACTCAGCGTTACATCGAGAGACTTCTCGGAGCGCGGCGAGAAGTGAAGCTGTCGGGTCAGCCCCAGGCGGTTCGCAGCATAGCGCGCTTCCAGCTCTGGATTCAGCTCATGCGCGGCCTTGAAGAACGCCGCGTGGAGTGTCCGCCCGTAGCACTTGAAGCCGTGGCGCAGCGTCGCGAGAGCGCCGTTCTGGTCCATCCACTTGCACAGGTCGCCGAGGATCTGCTCGCCGGTCCTGTCCCCGTGCAGCGCCTCCAGCTTGCCCCACTCCTTCTGCTGGGTCTCGCGGATGAAGGCGAGCACTGTATCAGGGAATATCGCGCGATCGCGGTCGAAACCTTCGGGGGCAACCGATACGTAGCCGTTCTGGAGAAGGTGCGCTTCGATGACGGTCTCGAAGGCGGCTTCGTTGGTGCGGTTCATGGCGTCGGCCCGAGGATGAATCGCGCCCGTTCCAATCGGAGCACCTCGTAGGGCGTCATGCACTTCAGCTTCATACCAATGGCGACGTTCGGGATCTTTACCTGCCGCACGCCGTCGCTCGGCACCTCGTGCGTGACGACCACATGGCCGTGCGCGTGCGCGTGTGCCACGAGATAGTAGTCGGCGTCTTCGAGGAACGCGCCGATGGCGCCGGGGCGATAGCTCTGGCCACGTACCCACTCCGCGACGGCGGCGAGGCTGGGGAGCAGCCGATCGTCGGGCGGCAGGAAGAACGCCGCGCCGCGCCGGCCTGCCCACTGGCTCAGATCGTCATTTCCCGAGCGCAGCTCGTCACCCACCTTCTCGATGCTGAACACCGTGCCGGCGGCGTGCTGAGTATCGAGCCAGTCCCAGAATGCGGGGCAGAAGTCGAAGCCGTAGTGGCGCCGCTTCGCCTCAATGAACACGTTCGCATCGAGGAGGTAGGCCATCACACCGGATATCCAAGCTGCGCGCCGAGCTCTCGGAAGGTCGCATCTCTCTTGATCCCGAGCATGCGGAAGGCGTCCCGGTAGAGCGTCTGCCCCTCCAACGTGCTCACAACCAGGGCACGGGCGAAGCGCTTGGACACACGCGCGCCGAGCGTCAGGTAGAAATCGCCGCCGCTTCCCTTCGTGACCGCGCGCACGCGCTGCGCTTCCTCTTCGTACGCGCTCCAATACGCATCGCCACGCAGCGTGCCCGCGTCGTGCATGCGGCGAAGCACCACCAGTGTGCTCACCTTGAACCGGCGCGCCAGCCGGTCGAGCTCCTCCCGCAGCTGCGCACGCCGGTTCTGTTCCGCGCGGAAAGTCTCGAGCGGCACGAGAAGTTCCGCCGCCACGCGGTTGCACCAGCGCTCCACTGCCTGCGTCGGCGCTTCGGCGGGCTCCGAATCCGACAGGGCGGTTTGCCCGAGCCAGATGTGCGCCAGCTCGTGGGCAAGTGTGAACATCTGCGCCGCCTTGGTGTCCGCGCCGTTCACGAACACGAGCGGCGCGAGCGAATCGGCGAGGGCAAAGCCGCGGAATTCCGTCGGGTCGAGCTTGCGCCGGTTGTTGCTCCCGACGACGCCGCTCACCATCACCAGCACGCCCAGCGCATCCGCCTGCTCAATGAACCGCCGCAACGCATCGGTCCAGGTCGGCATCCGGCGGCGGGCATCGAGGTCGAAGCCGAGCGCTTCGCGGATCGCCGCCGCCGCTCGCACCACATCGTCGTTCACGTTCCCGGCGCCGACGAAGGGCAACGGCTCCTCGCCCTCGGCGCGCGCAAAGTCGCGATACCAGTCCTGCCGGTGCTGGCACAGATAGACGATGTCGAGCAGGTCCGGGCTCGGCCGCCGCACACCCGCGTCGCGCACGGTGCGGAAGTCGGGGATCGGCACCGGCTCTTCGGGCGGCTCGGGAAGGAACAAGTAACCAAATGGCGTGTGGGTGGCCTTGGCGAACGCCTCGAGCTGCTTGAAGGTCGGCTGCTTCTCCCCGCGCTCCCAGGCGGGAAGCTGCGGGAAGCGAGGCGTCAACGCGCCGACGTCGAAGCCGGCACGTTCGCACGCCCAGCGCAACATCGTCGGCCTGATCGCGACGCGGGTCATGCGGTGACCCCGACGTCGATCTGGCCTGTCGCAGCCGCGGCTATGAGTGCGGCTCGGCGTTCTCTCAGCAACGTAATCGTCCGGTCCGTTGCAACGCGCAGGGCCTCGAGCTTCGTCGTTTCGGAATCGATATGCGCGACGATCGCGCGCTGTTCGTCCAGCGGCGGAAGGAGAACACCGAGATCCAGAAAGCGGTCGGGTTCGAGCCGCCACTGACTAGTTCGGATGCCGTTCGACATAGACAGGTAGACAGTCGTCAGCAGCTGGTTCCTCAACAGGAAATGAAGGAAGCGCGGATGCTCCCGATGCAATGGGCGAAACACAACATAGTCAGGACTCGTGATGCCTCGCAGTTCCGATACACCGAGCGAACCCTGCCACGCCTTCATCTTGTTGATTACAAGGTCGGACACCTCTACGAGTTGGTACTTGTCCAAGTCCTCGGGCACGCGATTGGCGTTGTCGTCGCGGGACGCCCTCTCGATTACGCCGTACTCGCGGTAGACGGACAAGACCATGAGCTCTGAGAATCCTAGTCGCTTCGCCTGCTTGAAAAGGCGTCCCATCTTGGACGAACGCCAGTGTCGCGGCACTTGAGGAAGCCACTCGATACCGGTGTCCTTCAGCGGGGCGCCATTGTCGAGGCCGCGGGTGACGGCGCGGGTGATGAGCGCCCGGCGCTTCTCGGCCAACAGCCCGAGCAACCGCTCCTTCGCCGCCACCAGCGCATCCAGTCGCGCCGTCTCACGGTCGAGGTAGGCAGCGATGGCGCGCTGTTCCTCCAGGGGCGGGATTGGCACCTTTAATGCGGCAATCGCATCGACAGCCAGCCCGGGCTGGGCTGCAGAAACCGAATACTGATTGAGGTCCATCGCACGCAACAGTTCGCCGAGCCAATGGACTGCGACCCTCTCCTTGGGATCTACGACGACAGCGTGCTCAGAAGCCCAGAACTCTCCCTTGGCATAGTTGATATTCCCGCATAGGGCGCCTTGTCGGCCGATGAGTGCGTACTCGCCGTCGTGAGTAAACCGGTCCGTATAGCCGCGCAAGCCGTTCCCGCCGTACACCGGGTACGGCAGGTCGTCTTTGATTTCGTCAGAAGTGATCGAGTCGCCGCTCTTCAGGGATGCGAGGAACGCGAGCTTCTTGACCGTCCAGTGAGCTGGAACTTCCGGGGCCCAGGGCAGTCCGGTCGGCTTCATCGGTAGCCGGCCACTCACTCCGTCACCTCTCGCAGCAACCGCATGATCTCTTCTTCCGCCTGCTTAAGCTCCGCGTCGATCGTCTCCAGCGCGCGCGGCGGCGTGTACTTGTAGAAGTGGCGGTTGAAGTTGATCTCGTAGCCGACCTTGTCCTTGCTGCGGTCCATCCAGGCGTCGGGCACGTGCGGGCGCACCTCGCGCTCGAAGTAGGCGTCGATGTCGTCCTTGAGCGGCACATTCTCGAAGTCGCGCAGGTCGGCGTCCGGCTCATAGCCTTCATCGCGCCCGCCCCTGGCAACCGCCTCGGCCTCGGGGTCCTTCTGCGTGAAGACGCTGCGGAAGAGCTTCTGCTCCGTCGCCTTCCAGCGCGACTTGCGCGCGTGCAGCAGATCTTCGATGCGGCCCCACACCGCATTCCAGTCGCGCTGCGGCTCGCGGCCCAGCGCCTTGTCGATGGCCTGCACGTCGTCGAGCAGGTTCGGGCAGGCGTCGAGGAAGCGGGCCTTGTCGTCCAGGGTCATCTGGTAGCGCAGGCGCAGGGGCCGCTCGACAGTCACGCGGGTGTAGCCGAAGTCGGCGTTGTCGAAGGTCTTCGAGGTTTCGCCGTCGGTCTGCCGGCCGTAGAGCTTCACTATCTCGGCGATCTGGTTGGCGGTGATGTGCCGGCGCTTGTCGCCGAGGCTGCGTTTGTTGTCCTCGCTGCCGCCCGCGGTCCACAAGTCGCGCGCATCTAGGAGCTGGATCTTGCCCTTGCGCCGCTTCTCCTTGCGGTTGGTGACGATCCAGACGTAGGTGCCGATGCCGGTGTTGTAGAACATCTGCTCCGGCAGGGCGATGATGGCCTCGAGCCAGTCGTTTTCGATGATCCACTTGCGGATGTCGCTCTCGCCCGAGCCCGCGCCGCCGGTGAAGAGCGGCGAGCCGCTGAAGACGATGGCGAGCCGCGAGCCGTACTTGTGCTCCGCCGGGCGTACCGGCTCGAACTTGTCGACCATGTGCTGCAGGAAGAGCAGCGAGCCATCGTTCACGCGCGGCAACCCGGCGCCGAAGCGGCCGTCGAAGCCGCGCTTCTGGTGCTCGTTCTGGATCTCCTTCTGCTGCTTCTTCCAGTCCACACCGAATGGCGGGTTGGTGAGGAAGTAGTCGAAGGTCTCTGCGGCGAACTGGTCCTCGGTAAAGCTGTCGCCGAAACGAACGTTGTTACCGGCGCCGTTGTGGTCTACCTGCTTCATCAGCATGTCCGACGCCGCGGTGGCAAAGGCGCGCTTGTTGTAGTCCTGCCCATAGACGTAGAGCTTGGCCGCGCCGTGGTGCTCGCGCAGGTAGTTCTGCGCTTCCGCCAGCATGCCGCCCGTGCCGCAGGCCGGGTCTAGTAGCTTGCGCACGGTGCCGGGCGTGGCGAGTAGCTTATCATCGTGGATGAACAGGATGTTTACCATCAGCCGGATGACCTCGCGCGGCGTGAAGTGGTCGCCCGCGGTCTCGTTGGCCAGTTCGTTGAAGCGCCGGATGAGGTTCTCGAAGATGAGCCCCATCTGCTCATTCGGCACCGCGTTCGGGTGAAGATCCACGTCGCAGAACTTGGAGACGACGAGGTAGAGGATGTTCGCCTCGCGCATCCGCTCGATCTCGGCTTCGAACTCGAAGAAGTCGAAGATGTCGCGCACGTTCTTCGAGAAGCCCTTGATGTAGCTGACGAGGTGCTTCTCGATGTTGTCGGGATCGCCCTTCAGCTTCTCGAAGTCGAGCGGCGAGTGGTTGTGGAAGCGCTGGCCGGCGACCTTGTTGAGATTGGCGTCGAGCGCGTCGCCTTCGAGCTTGCCGCCCTTGCGCTTGTCGAACTCGGCTAAGACCTTTGCCTTGGTGGGCGCGAGCACGCAGTCGAAGCGGCGGAGCACGGTCATGGGTAGCATGACGCGCTCGTACTGCGGGGGGCGGTACGGGCCGCGCAGGAGATCCGCGATCTGCCAGATGAGGTTCGCGAAGTAATTGTGGTCAGGCATCGCTCAATTCACTCCCCCGCACTCCTCCAGAGCACATCGCGATTCTCCCATCACGACCGTGTCCGGTCATCGTGAGATAGTGAGACACCGAAAAATCCCAGCGTGTCAAACAAACCGCGGTGGACAGGGCGGCGCCGCACGGAGAACGGTGGAACGCACGGCGCGGCGTTGACGTCTCGCCACGAACGCGGGCGCTGGTACCAACAGGCGCTCACGGCGGACATCTTCAAGCCGAGCCCACCAATAGTAGGCAAGACAACTGATATTCGCCAGGGTGCGGTTTGCGGCGCAAACTGCGCTACAACGGCTCGCGTTTCGCGCAGAGATCACGGATTAACCGCTCAAACGCCACCCGGTACGCGTCGTGCTCTTTCCACCGTGTGAAGTCCCCGATGTACCGCCCCGTTGGCTGGTGGGCGTCACGGATCGCCTTCGCCCATCCAAACTCGACGTCCATCACGGCATCGTCGATCCGGATGGGAAAGAGGACATCCTGCCCTCGTCGTTCCTCCTCGTTGAGGGCCTCGTTGACTTCGTGCCCTACCCAGTGACTCTCGACGGACTGTTGCGAAAGAATCAGCAGGAGCTTGTCGCGGCTCCGGATGGTGTCATCTATCGTTGGTCGCGGTCGGGCGCCGATCTTCATGTCCTCCGGAGCGAACCAGCATCGGACCCCTTTGTCTTGCAGATCCGCATGGAGGCGCCGAGCGAAATCGTCGTTAGCCGACGAGTAGGAGATGAAACACGAGTAGAACTCGAGCGCCTTTCCGGTCAGCGCGCCGAGGTACTCGATCAAGATTTCGGGGACGCCCGCGCCCCGGAGAAACTTCACCGGAATCTTCCCTTGGGAAAGGAAGAGTGTATCCACTCCGACATGACTCGGTCCAAAATGGTGAATCGCTTCAAGCCCCTTCACCGCAGACAGATCCACACCAGAAAAACTCGTTCCAAGGCACTTCGCGTTACTCAAGTCACAATCTTCCAACACCGCACCGCGAAGATCGGCCCATGATAGATCAGCTCCTCGCAAAACTGCTCCTTTTAGGTTTGCTTCGCATAGGTTTGCTCCGCGTAGGTCTGCATCTCGCAGCGTCGCACCAACCAGTCTAGCCGGCTGGGCTCTCCCCACCAGCTTGTGCATGCGACGCGACGACGAGTTGTGCGGCGTCAGGTCCGCATGGACTAGGTAGCACTCCTCAAGGTTCGCTCCCGACAGGTCAACCCCAGTTAGGTCGGCCTCGACAAATAGGCCCCCCCTTAGATACGCCCCAGCTAGGTTTGCCTTGCTCAAGTTAACCCGATGCAGATTGCTACGGAAACGCTCGGAACTATGCAAATTCAACCAGTGGAGATCGTGACCCGCGAGATCCGCGTGCGAAAGATCCATTGCAGTCAGGGAATTCTGATCCTTCCACGCTCGAAACGCCGACTCCCCTGCCTTTACGATCTTGAGGTGTTCTGCGTTGGCCATTCCCCTTCCTACCTCCGTTTTCCAATAGGGCCAAAGCCAGCGTGAAAAGAAGAAAATGGGGAGAGACGGGCGGCGCGGGAACCTTGCTTGGCCGCGAGTAACAGCATGCCTGCAAAAGGTGGTCATGGCGAAGCGGTGCAAGAAGGCTGAACGATCGCTGGAACCGGCGCAGCTCCCCGAAAAGCCGCGGCCGCTCACGCATGCACAAGAGGCCGAGCTGCTCGCCTGGGGCGAGCACATAGAGTGCAGCCGCAGTCACCCGCCTCGAAGGACGACGACAAGGGCGCGTTGACGAGGGCGGAAAACGATCCGACCTGCCCTTCGCGCGCAGCGGGGGCAAAGCTTTGGCGGACAGCGCGTGCAGCGTCGACGTCAACGGGTTCCACCGCGGTGGCTGGCGTCAACCCGAGCGATGGTCTTGCTGGGCTTGGAAACGCAACGCTCAAGAGGCTCTTCGTCACAGGTTGCGGTCGACGCGCTCGTCGATGGCGCCGAACAGGCCGGTGAGCGCGCGCACGACCAGCCAGCGCAGCGGCTCGGGCGGCAGCGCGATCTGGCGGCGCGACCACAGCGCGGCGCCGGGTCCGTCGCGTTCGAGCAGCAGGTCGGCGACCATGCGGCCGGCGTAGCTCGCCAGCGCGATGCCGTGGCCGGCGTAGCCGACCGAGTGCAGCCGGTTGCGGTGCGTGCCGGCGCGTCCGACAGCGGGCAGGAAATCGAGCCCGAAGGCGATCGGCCCGCCCCAGTGCTGTTCGATGCGCACGTCGGGTAGCTCCGGAAAGCGGGCGCGAAACGCCGCTTCGAGCAGCGCGGCGAGCCCCGGGTCGCAGTCGGGGATCGGGCGGCCGTTGAAGCCGTAGCGGACGCGCTTGGCGCCGCCGACGATGCGGCCGTCCTGCGTCAGCCGGTAGCTCTCGAGCATTTCGTGCGCGGTGTAGATGCCCTCGCGGCCGTGCCAGTCGACGGCCTCACGCTGGGCGTCGGTGAGCGGTTCGGTGCGAAAGAGCTGGACGGTCATCGGCACCACCACCGAGCGCAGCACGCCGAGCGCCGGCGTGTAGGCGTTGGTGGCGATGACGACGTGGCGCGCGCGCACGCGGCCGCGCGGCGTGTGCACCACGGCCGGGGCGGTGTCGTCGATGCGCTGCACGGGCGTGCCTTCGTACAGGACCGCGCCGGCGTCGAGCGCGGCGCGGCGCAGGCCGCGCACGTAGCGGCCGGGGTGCAGGATGCCGCCGTGCGGTTCGAGATAGCCGCGCGTGAACGCCCGCGGCAGGCCGCGCCGGCGCATCGCCTCGGGTTCGAGGATCTCGCCGGGAATGCCGAACGCCGCGGCGGCTTTGGCGGCGCGGTCGAGGTTGGCGTGCTGGCGCGGATGCACGGCGGCGACGACGTTGCCGACCGGTTCGTACTCGCACTCGATGCCGAGCGCCGCGATGCGCTCCTCGACGTAGCGGATCGCCGTATCGGCGAGCTGCACCAGCCCGCGCACGCGTCGCCGTCCGAACAGGCGCGTCAGCGTCGGCAGGTCCTTGCCGATGGTCGGGGTCAGGTGCCCCGCATTGCGCCCGCTGGCGCCGAAGCCGGCGATGTTGGCTTCGAGCAGCACCACCTGCAGACCCTCCTGGCGCAACTCGAGGGCGGTGGAGAGCCCGGTAAAGCCGCCGCCGATGATGACGACGTCGGTTTCGATGTCGCCGGCGAGTGCCGGCGCGTGCTCGTCGACGTCAGCCATCCAGGGGCTGACGAGCCCCGCCGGAGAGAGCGCTGACGTCACGATAGCTTTGCCCCAAAATTGCCGTCGTCAGAAAATCACGAAAGCGCGACAGTACGAAACCACGAAGCTCTGATCCGGAGGGCTGAAATGTCTGAGTTTATTTTTCGTGCTTTAGCGATTTCGTGATCTCGTGATTCTCTGTCGTCCATCGTCAGGACGACCCTTCGACGGGCTCAGGGTGAGCGGAGGAGGAGCATTTTGAAATAGAGGAGGGGATCCGCTCATGCTGAGCCCGTCGCAACACGGGTGGAGTTCTCTGCTACGGCAACTCGACTTCGGCGACGCCCTTGGCGGTCATCTCGCCGCGGTGGTTCTCGCACCACACTTCGAGGCGGACCAGCTGCTTGCCGCCCTCGCGGCGCTTCTCGGTGACCTTGCCTTTGCTCCAGGTCACGTCGCCGAGATAGTTGAACTTGCGGTACTGGACGTCGATGCGGCGCAGGTGGCCGTTGTCGCCCATCCAGTTCGTCGCCACCTGCATCATCCACTGGCAGCGCTCGATGCCGAGGTCGTAGGCGCCCGGCAGGCCGAGCAGGTTCTGCGTGAAGAGGTTGTCCCAGTGCACGCGCTGCGGCGGCTCGGGGACGCCCTGCTCGTTGGGGATCATCAGCTTGGGATGCTTCTTGAACAGGTTGGCGGCGGTCTTGTTGCCGACCAGGTAGATGCCGAAGTACGACTCGAAGGCGATCTCGGCAGTGGGCGTCAGCGGCCCCTTCATCAGCGAAGGCAGCTCGTCGCCGACCTGCACGTCGTCCCAGCGGCGCGCCGTCGTGCGCTCCTCGGCGTCGTAGTTCTTGTAGAGCTCGGCGATCTGCTCGGGCGTCCACTTCGCCAACTCGGTCTCGCCGTACTTGGCGGTCTTCTTGGTCTTGTTGCGCTCGTTGCGAATCCAGGTGTCGGAGCGCATGCCGATCTTTTCGTCTTTTTGATTCCAGTACACCGCCTCGTACGTCTGGTAGACGCCGCGGCCGCCGGCAAAGCCGCTCTCTTTCTCGACGACTTCTTTGAGGTACGACTCCGAGTGCACGACGTCGCCGAGCTTGAGCGGCTGCTCGTACTCGTAGACGGAGCCCGACCAGATCGAGTGCACACCCGGCAGGCCCTCGGGCAACCCGGCGCTGCCGACCGCGCGCAGCGTGTCCATGCTGTTCATCATGATCGGCGGCGCCAGCAGCGTACCCCAGCGCGTCTTCTTGGCGTACTCCTCGTCCAGGTACATCGGGCTCAGGTCGCCGACCGCCAGCGCCAGGTGGTAGATCGAGTCGCGCGTGACCTCGGTGCGCCACGGCCGGCGCCCTTCGAATCCGTGTCCAATGCGGGCGCGGATCTTGGCCAGCCCCTCGTCGGTGATCTTGCCGTACTCGACTTCTGCCATGGTGTGGATCTCCTATTGTTGGCGGTCGGGATTCGATCTGCAGCGATACATGGTTTAGCGCCCGCCTTCGTCGACGACGCGCGCGGCTTTGAACGCGAAGCGCGGCAGCGCGCCGGGCGCAAGCAGGGTGACGCCGACCGGCACGCCGAGGTGGTCGGTCGCGGCGGCGCCAATCGCCGCAGCGACTTTGCTCTCGTCGCGAGTGCCGGCGGCGGGATGCTCGACGCGCAGCGGCAGACCGAGCAGGCCGGGCCGGCGCACGATCTGATACTCGATGGCGGTGCCGCGCAGCGGCGCCGCGTCGAGCAGCGCCAGCAGCACGTCGATGGGCAGGATCTCGCGCTCGCCAACCGCGACCAGGTCCTTCACCCGCCCTTCGTAGAACAGCCGCTTGTGCGTCTCGCCGCACGGGCACGGGGCGAGATTGAGGCGCACGATGTCTTGCAGGTCGTAGCGCAGGAAGGCGTTGTCCTTGCCCAGCACGGTGACGACCAGATTGCCGCGCGCGCCGTCGCCCACCGCGCGGCCGCTCTGGCGATCGATCACCTCGGCGATGGCGAGGTCTTCGGCGACATGCGCGCCGTCGTCGACGTCGCAAGCCGTGCCGAGCATGCCGAGCGCTTCGAGCCCGGCGCTCACGGACTTGTACTGTTCCTTCGGGTCCTCGCCCTGCACGCGCAGGTTGAGGTCGGCTTCCGGATCGAAACCAGCCGCGCGCGCCGCGTCAGCGTACTGCGCGCCGGCGTTGCCGAAGAAACGGTAGTGTTCCGGCTTCACCGCCGCGAGCAGGCGGATCACCTCACCGGTCCACGGCGAATCCGATGGCGGCGCGCATGGAATGTTGAGCAACCCGAGCGCTTCGATGCCTTTGCTGAAGCTGATGCCGCCGCCGTAGAGGCCGAACGGATGGCCGTGCGCCAGGCTCGATCCGGGCCGCAATCCCCAGCGCCAACGCCCGCGGCACACCGCTTCGAGATCGATGTCCTGGTCGTGGCGCGTCCACAGGATGACCGTCGGCTTGCCGCTGGTGCCGGTCGAGCAACCGATGCGCACGCACTCGTCGATGGTCGAGCCGCGGTAGTCGCCGAGCGGCGGGTGCTCGGCCTCGCTGGCGCGCAGGTCTTCTTTGACCGTGGTCGGAATTGCGCGCAGGTCGTCGAGCGAGCGGACATCGCGCGGCGTGACTCCGGCGGCTTCCATCTTGCGGCGGAAGAACGGAATCGGGCGCGTCCAGATGCGCTCCAACAGCGCCTGCAGCCGTTCGAGCTGCAGCGCCGCCAGCTGCTCGCGCGGCATCGTCTGCACGTCGGGCCGATAGAACGGCCGATCGGCGTCGGCCAGCATCGCGGCGCTCACTTCTGCCGCCGATCGATCACGGCCGTTGCGAAACGCGGCGCGGCCGCATCCTCGGGGATCTCGGCGGGCGCGACCAGCTCGACGTCCATCTGGATCAACACGTTGGCTTTGAGGCGCTCGCCGATCTGACTGGCGAGGGCGGCGTCGCCGGGCCGGTCGGAGCCGATGCGGATCACCGCGCGGTCGTAGCGCCCGCCGGGCGGTTGATCGACCGTGATCTGAAAGCGCCCGAGTCCGGCAACGTCGCTCAGCGCGGCCTGGACCTGAGCCGGGTGCACGAGCACGCCTTTGATCTTGCGAATGCCGCCGACCTGACCGACGAAGTCGACGCGCGGCGTCGGGTCGCCGCACGGGCAGGGGGTGGCGTAGGTCTTGAACACGTCGCCCGGCGCATAGCGCACCAGCGGCATGGCGCGTTCGCCGAGCTGCGTGACGACCAATTCCCCCGTACCGCCGAGCGGCACCGGCGTGCCCGTCTCCGGGTCGAGAAACTCGACCCACATCTCGCGCTGATGCAGGTGCATGCCGTCGTGCTCGCTGCATTCGCCGGCCAGCGGACCGATGAGGGCCTCGCCGCAGTGGTTGAACAGCTCGATGCCGAGCCGGCGCTGCATCTCGGCGCGAATCGCCGGCGTCAGCGCCTCGGCGGTCGAGAAGCCGACGCGGTAGTGCAGCGGTTTGCCCTGCTGCTCGGCGACGTCGGCGAGGTTGGCGAGGAAGGACGGCGTGCCGACATAGACCGTGGCGCCGAGCTCGCTGGCGACGCGCACTTGCAGCTCGGAGTTGCCGACGCCGCCGTTGATGACCCGGCAGCCGTAGGTCTCGAAGGCGCGGTGCATGCGCAGCCCACCCGGCATGATGTGGTACGAGAGTGTCACGTGCGCGACATCGTCGCTGCGCACCCCCATGTGCTGCAAGCTCTCGTGCAGCGCCTCGACGCCGGTCGGCTCCTCGGCCGTGCGCGGGATGTAGAGCGGGCCGGGCGAGATGCTGACGCTGGCAATGCGTTCCGGCGCCACGGCCAGCAGCGGGCCGAACGGCGGGTCGGCTTGCTGCGCCGCCGGGATCTCGCTCTTGCGCGTCAGCGGCACGCGCTGCAGATCGTCCGGCTCGTGCACCGACTCGACGTCGATGCCCGCGGCGGCGAGCTTGTCGCGGTAGTACGGCGATGTCTCGGCGACGCGCAGCAGCGTGTCGCGCATTTCGAGCCAGAGCGCAGGAGTGGGCGCGGTCGGGTCGATCATCCCCGAGCCCTCGGCGCAGTGCCAGTGACGCCCCGTGCCGCCGCGCGCCGGGGGACGCATGCCGTGATGGTATTCAACGCTTTTGTCCGGAGCCAAACGACTGTTTGTCTCCCCGTGGCTAACAGATGCGGCCGCGATGGGTCAAGCGGCCGCGGACGGGGGTTCCGAGCGCGCACAGGGACGGCCCGGCGGCCGCCCCTGTGCGGGTTACAGCGGGGGGAAATCGCCTACTTGCCGTTCGCCAGCCCGTAGAGCTCGACACAGTTGCCGGCCAGGATGGCCTGGCGCTCTTCGGCAGGCACGCCGTGGAACTGTTCGTCGATGACCTTGCGCGAGTAGGGCCAGTCGGCGCCGTGGTGCGGGTAGTCGGTCGACCACATCATGTTCTTCACGCCGACGGCGTGGCGGTTGGCAACGCCGTAGAAGTCGATGATGAACGTGGCCATCCAATTGCGCCGGAAGTACTCGCTCGGCTGATGCTGCAAGGTGCTCTTGGCCCAGGTGCGGTTGCGCCAGTAGCGATCGTCCATCTGCTCGAGGAAGTACGGCACCCAGCCGGCGCCGCACTCGACGCCGACCATGCGCAGCTTGGGGAACTTGTCGAACAGGCCCCAGAAGATCGTCTCGCCGACGATGGTGGGCATGGTGGTGAGCCCCGCCGCGCTGAAACCGGTGAGCGCCGCGTTGCCCTTGCGGGCGATGCTGCCGATCTGCTGGCGCTCCTGGCCGCGGTGCACGAGGCTGATGTGCACGCTGACCGGGGTGTTGGTCTTCTCCGCCTCGGCCCAGAAGGGGTCGCAATCGTCGTCGAGGAAGGGCTTGCCCGACGGCCAGCTCGAGATCACCACGCCGCGCAGGCCCATGGCCCGGCAGCGCTTCATCTCCGCGATCGACGCGTCGATGCCGAGGTTGGGGATCTGTCCCTGGCCGACGAAGTGCTCCGGCGCCCGCCCGACGAAGTCCTTCGCCAGCCAGTCGTTGTAGGCGTGGATGCCGGCCAGGTGAAAGTCGTTGTCGTCGCTGAGCATGAAGTGCCGCATGGTGCGCTGCGGCGGATAGATGACCTCGAGCTGCAGGCCGTCCTCTTTCATCTCCTTGACGCGCGCCGCGGCCTCGAAGCAGCCCTGGTTGATCGTGTCGTAGCGCGACCCGCCCCAGCGCAGCTCGTCGTAGTTCTTGCCGCGCGTCTTGGTCACCAGACCGATGGTGGCGGGCTTGCCGCCGTCCTGGAAGTCCCACGCGTCGCCCCCCTCGTCGTCCTTGACCAGTTGCGGGGCGCGCTTGCGGAACTCCGGCGTCAACCACTTCTGCCACAAGTCCGGCGGCTCGACGATGTGCGAGTCGGCGGACACGATATCGTATTGCACCATGGGCGAATCTCCTTCCAAACGTTCGTTTGTGTATGGCCTAACAAAGGGAGGGTTTCATCGTCAAGGCCGGCCGCGTTCGCTGACGCGATCACGGCTCCGCCACCGCGCACTATCGAGGGATCGGGGCGGTGGCGCAAGCGTCACGGCGGGCTGAGCGCCGTGGGTGGGACCGCTTCGGCCGGGCGGCCCGTGGCCTGCCATTCGAGCGCGAAACGCGGGCTCACGGGCAGGTTGCGCAGCTCGATCTCGAGCGTGTGCGTGCCCGGCGCGAGCTTCGCTTCGGACGGCCAGGGGCGCCCGTCGATCGCCAGCCGGGCCGCGCCGTTGGTGCGCGTGGTGAGCTGGTAGTGGTGCGGGGGCGGGACCTGCAGCCGGCCGCTCCAGCGCACGGTGGCCGGCTCGCGAAACACGGCCGGGAAGAAGGCGAAGAAGGGATACGGTTCGAGCCGCCGCAAGGTGCGCCCGCCCACCGTGTATTCCGCCAGCATGCCGTTGGCGATGTCGAAAAGTTGCGCCGGCGGGATCTCTTCGGTCGCCCCGCCCGGCGGCTCCCACCGCACGCGCAGCGCGGGCGGATCGGCCACGGTGGCCTCCACGGCGAACAGGTGCGGACCGGCGGCGAGCTCTTGCGCCGCGCCAGGCCGCTCGCTCGAGACCGCCTCCAGGCCATCGACCCACACGCGGGCGGGAGCGGAAGAGTCGAGCGCCAGCCGATACGAGCCGTCTTGCGGGGCGACCAGCGCACCCGACCAGCGCACGGTGTGCGCCGCGACGAGCCCGTGCGGCAGATCGGCCACCCCCGCAAGCTTCGGCTGCGGGTCGACACGGCGGGTGAGCACGACGCCGGCGTCCGATTGAAACACCGTCGCCAGGCCGCGCGGCGTCTTGGCCTGCGGTGGCACGGCCATGAAGGCGAGATGCGAATTCGGATCGGTATCCCAATGCTGTCCGAGCGGCAGCCACGCATTGAGCATCCAATTCTGCAGCTGCGGCTGGTGGCGCTGGTCGAGCACCGCGTCGGGATACCACAGGCGGATTGCCGCCGCCGCCGGCATGGTGCCGCCGGTCAGCATGAACAGCGCCCCTCCGGAAGGCTCGCGCAGCGGCAGTACCTCGCTCAGGCTGACGACGTTGCGCATGTCCAGCCCCCATGCGCGCGCCAGGAAGCGCATCGACTCGTGGTTGGCGTCGAAGGTGTCGCAGAGCAGGTAGCCGGTCCACCCCGGCCCCCGCTGCTGCATCTCGCGCGCCGCTTCGACCATGCGCTCGGCCTGGAACCAGTGAAAGAGCGGGTGCGTGTAGAGCCGGTAGAAATAGTAGTTGAAGTCGATCGCCGGCACCGCGAGCACCAGCAGCGCCGCGAGACCGCGCAGCCAGGCGCGCGCCGGCCCGCGATCGGCCGTGTACGCGGCGAGGCGCGCGATCGGCAGCGCGGCCCAGAGATACAGGGGCGGCGTGGCGAGCAATACCCGGTAGGCGCGCGGCGCCTCGGTCGACAACCAGCCGGGGATCAGCCCGACCACCACCCAGCTCAGCAACAGCAGATGGCGCGGCTCGCGCCAGCGCCACAGGCTGCGCACGAGGCCGTGCAGCAGGAATGCGGCGACCACACAGTTGAGGGCGGGATCGAAGCCGAGCCCGAACCAGTGGTACTGCGGCCCCTGTTCGTAGTGGAAGACCAGGAGCGTGCGCCAGAACGCTTCCCACAGCGGCGCCAGACCGCGGGCGCGAATCTCCGGCAGCAGCGAAGTCCCGCCGATGCGGCCGGTGAGCGAGTCGAGCTGGCCGACATACGAATAGACCGCGGGCAGCGCGCAGGCGGCGAAAACGCCGATGCCCGCCAACGCCCACAGCCCCAGCGACCGGCGGCGCGGGCGGGCCTCGAACCAGACCGCGAGCACATACGGAAACGCCACCAGGGGTGCGAGCTTCGCGGCGTGATAGGTGTAGAGGCACAGCGCCAGCGGTACGCCCGCCAGCGCCATGAGCCAACGGCGCGGGCCGGTGGCGCCGCGCACCAGCAAGCACAGGCCGGCGAGCTGGAAGAACTCGCCGAGCATGACCTGGATCAGCTCCTTGGAGTGCGTCACCTGCATCGGCGCCGAGGCGAAGAACGCGGCGGCGATGAGCGCGGCGCGGGCCCCGAACAGCGGTGCCATGGTGCCGTAGAGCAGCGGCACGCAGAGCGCGCCGGCGATGATGCCGGGCAGACGCAGCGTCGTCAGCCCGGGACCGAAGGCCCAGAAGAAACCAGCGATAAAATAGTTCGACAGCGCGTGAAAGCGACTGAACGAGTGGGTGATGAGCTCGAAGGGCGATTGGATCTTGCCGTCGAGCACGTCGAAGGCGAGCAGACCGTTGACGGCGTCGTCGCCCCACAGGCCGGGCGGAGTCAGCCGGTAGGTGCGAAAGAACACCCCGAGCGCGCAAACCGCGAGCAGCGCCAGGCGGCGCCGGCGGCGATCGAGCGGCACCTCCTCTCCGCCCTGCCAGAGCGAGCGCGGCCACAGCAGCAGCGCGACGCCGAGCCCGAGCAGCACCCACCCCGCCGCGAACTGCCGCTGCGGAACGAGCACGGCGCCGGCGACACCACAGGCCGTTGCGGCCGTGGCCGCTACGGCCATCCACCACCCGTCTCTGGCGCCCTGCCGCATCACGTCGGGTGAATCCATAAAGCATCGATTGCGTTGAGGCCAGAACCCTGAAGGTCGCGGGCAGAGGCGTGGCTCTGCTCTTCCGCTTGAACCCGGCGACCTCTGCCACCTATCTTGCCGCGGCGGAGAAGGAGAGTCGTTGATGGCCGGTCCGTTGGAAGGCGTTCGCGTCGTCGATCTCGGTTTCTGGGTGGCGGGTCCGGCGGCGGCTGGGATCATGGCCGATTGGGGCGCGGAGGTGGTGAAGATCGAGCCGCCGACCGGCGATCCATTCCGCGGCGTGTACATGCTCGCCGGCGGCGTCGAGGTGCCGATCAACCCCGCCTTCGAGCTCGACAACCGCGGCAAGCGCAGCATCGCGCTGAACCTGCTGAGCGACGCCGGCCGCGCCGTCGCCGAGCAGCTCGTCGCGCGTGCCGACGTGCTGGTCACCAATCTGCGCTTCAGCGCCCTGGCGCGGGTCGGGCTGGACTACGAACGCGTCCGCGCCATCAACCCCCGCCTCGTCTACTGCAGCGTCAGCGGCTACGGCCCGCACGGGCCCGAGCGCGACCGACCGGCCTATGACATCGGCGCTTTCTGGGGCCGTGCCGGCATCGCGTTGTCGCTGGCGCCCAGGGGCAGCGATCCGCCCCAGCAGCGCGGCGGGATGGGCGACCACACCACCGCGATCGCCGCGGCCGGCGCGGCGTGCGCGGCGCTGGTGGCGCGCCAACGCACCGGCGAAGGGCAGTTCGTCACTACGTCGCTGCTGCGCACCGGGGTGTATGTCCTCGGCTGGGACATCAACACCCGCCTGCGCTTCGGGCGCGTCGAGTCGCCCTACACGCGCCAGCAGGTGCCGAACCCGCTGGTCAACTGCTACCGCAGTCAGGACGACCGCTGGTTCTGGTTGCTCGGTCTGCAGGGCGACCGCCACTGGCCGGACCTGATCCGCGCCATCGAGCGCCCCGAGCTGCTGGCCGACGCGCGCTTCGCCGACATCCGCGTCCGCCGCGAGCACAACACCGCCTGCGTCGCAATCCTCGACGCGGTCTTTGCCACCCAACCGATGGAGCATTGGGCCGCGGCCCTCGATGGCGCCGGCATGTGGTGGGCGCCAGTGCAGACCGTGGGAGGGCTGATCGACGACCCGCAAGCGCGCGCCGCCGGCGCGTTCGTCTCCACGCCGCTCGCCGAGGGCGTTGCCGACATGGTGGCGTCGCCGGCCGACTTCGACGGCACCCCGTGGCGCCCGGGAGGCATGGCGCCGGAGTTCGCCCAGCACACCGAGGACATTCTGCTCGAGCTCGGCTACGACTGGGAGCGCATCGGCCAATTGCGCGAGAGCGGCGCGCTCGGCTGAGGCGATCGACGATCGGACGGGGCGGCCCGAAGGAGGAGCAAGATGGCAGAGCTCAGCAAAGGTAAGAACATCGCGGTCTGGGTCCTCAGCGTTCTGCTGGCGGCATTGTTTGCGCTTGCGGCGGGCCCGCCGAAGATCACCGGCGCGGCGGAAGCGGTCGAGGGCTTCACCCGTTACGGCTATTCGGCGACATTCCGCGTCTTCATCGGGGTCTGTGAAGTGGCGGGCGGGATCGGGCTGCTGATTCCGCCGCTGGCGACATGGGCGGCCAGCGGTCTGATCGTCATCATGGGCGGTGCGGTGTACGCCCTCCTCATCAATGCCGAGGCGTCTATGGCGCCCATCCCACTGGTGGTCGGGGCGTTGCTCGTCGTGATCGCGCTGGCCCGTCGCCGGCAGGCGCTCCTGCTGTCGTCGCGCTGAGGGCGATCCGCGTCCGCGTAGACAAGAGGAGCCGGGGTCCGGGCGATCGTGCCGCGTTAGACGAGCTCGGGCAGCGTGAAGACCTCGATCGCGCGCGCGACGCCACGCAGCGTGTGGCTCCCGAGCGAGACCAGCTCGCCCGCCGCGAGGGTGGCGAACCGGTCGGAGGCGAGGACGGGCTTGTCGAGCTGCTTGCAGAGGCCCTCGATGCGCGCGACCTCGTTCACGACCGGCCCCGTCACGGTGAAGTCGAGGCGGCCGGGCACCCCGATGTTGCCGTAGTTGACCTCGCCGAGGTGGAGGGCCAGGGCCATCGCGAGCCCGGGCGCGTCCCCGCGGCGGGCCGCGTTGTACCGTGCGATGCGCGCCAGGGCCGCGCGCGCCGCGGCGATCGCCCGCTGCGCGGCGTCGTCGTCGGCGCCCACCGGGAAGATCGCGAGCACGGCGTCGCCGATGAATTTCAACACCTCGCCGCCCGCTTCGAGGGCGGAGCCGGCCGTGCTCTCGAAGAACTCGTTCAGGATCTCGAGGTACCGCCCGCGCTCGAGCTGTTCCTGCATCGCGGTGGAGCCGCGCAGGTCCGCCATCCACACCACGGCCGGAATCCGGTCCTCGTCGCCGCGGCGGATCCGTCCCTGCAACACGCGCTCTCCGGTGCTGGCCCCGAGATAGGTCTCGAGCAGCGTGCGCGCCGTTGCGCGCAGCGCGTGCACTTCGACGAAGCGCGAGAGCACCGGCAGCACCTCGTGCACGTGGCCGAGATCACCGGTGCGGAAGCCGCCCGGCGCGTCGGTGGCCAGGGTCACCGCGTGGATCTGCCCGTCGCCGAAGACGAACGGCATCGCGGCGTAGTCGGTCATGCCGCGTTCGCGGAGCTCGCGCAGGACCGGATAGTCAAGGGCCGCTCCCGGGCCCTCGAGGCGGCGGCGCAACCCTCCCCGGCCGGCGAAGATCGGGATGAATGGGCTGGCGAGGAAGGCTTCCTCGGCGCTCACGTCGTGGTGGAGCTCGACCGAGCGGACACTGTCGTGTTCCGCGTCCCAGCGGTGCAGCGTGCCGAGCACCTGGGGATGGAGCGTGCGCACGATGAGCGCCGCGCGTGCGACGGGAATGCCGGCGCTGCGGAGCTGACGCGCGAAGCGGCCGAGGATCTCCCCGATGCTGGTGGCTTCCCAGGCGTCGCGCAGCAGCCAGTCCACCAGCGGGTTGCCGTGCTGGTGGACGTCCGTGACGGGATCGATCTCGACCTCCTGGTCGTCCTCGTACCAGGCGTCCATGCGGTTGCGGTAGAACGCCAGCATTCCGCGCAGCGCCTCGGCCTCGGGCAGGGGCTCCTCGTAGGCCCAGACGGCGTTGGCTGCCGTCTCGTCCCCGACGCGGAGATGCCAGTAGGACGCATCCCCCTTGAACGGGCAGTGCGTGCGGTATGCGCTGGGCTCGAGGAGATCCATGCGCACGTCGGTCTTGGGGAGGTAGTAGACGGGCGGCAAGCGCGTTTCGTGTACGAGCAGCGCGCGCCGACTGTCAGCCACCACCACGCGGCGGAAGACGACGCGCACGCGCCGCGGGCTGGGCTCGATCGCGAGGCGATAGGAGGGCTCCGGCGCGTTCTCCAGCTGTGTGACGTTCCCGCTCTGGTCGGCGGCGCGGTCGCGGCTCATCTTACCCTCGCGCGCGAGACGAGTCGGACCGGCGACCGCCAGCACCGCCGACAACGCCAGTCATGCGGGCGCGAGGGCTGCCAGCAGCAGGTGAACGTGAGGGGCTACGAGCCGAGTCCTTTTGCAATGATGTCCTCCGGCGGATGGCGATCGGCCGGCGCGACCGGCTTTTGGTACCGCGCCCGCACGGCCGGGTCGACACTCCCCGGTTACAATAGCCGGATTGATTCATCGGGCAACCGCCGCGGATGCAGGGCGCAGGCCTTTCCGCTTTCGGGTCTCGTTCTGCTACCGTCGCACGGCTCGTGACCAGGAGGACCGATGCTCTCGTCGATGGACGATTACCCGCTGCACCAGATCGCCGACGTGATCCGCCATGCCGGTACCAGCGATCGCAACTTCTACGATCGCTACTACTTCAACCTGCACGCATCGAGCGACGAGCTGTTCATGGTGATGGGCATGGGGCAGTACCCCAATCTCGCCGTGCAAGACGCCTTCGCCTGTGTCACCCGCCGCGGCCAGCACCACGTCGTGCGCGCCTCGCGCGTGCTCGGCGATCGCATGGATACGCGCGTCGGCCCGTTTCGGGTCGAGGTGATCGAGGGGCTGAAACGCGTCCGCTTCGTGCTCGAGCCGAGCGAGCACAGTCTGGCCTGCGACTTGACCTGGCAGGGCGCCATCGCCGCATTCCTGGAGCCGCGGCAGTACATTCGCAAGCACGGCCGGGTGCTGTTCGACAGCGTGCGGTTTGCGCAGACCGGATATTGGACCGGCACGCTGCAGGTCGGCGGCGAGACTTTTCCGGTCACGCCCGACCGCTGGTGGGGCACGCGCGATCGCTCCTGGGGCATCCGCCCGGTCGGCGAAGCCGAACACCCCGGCATCCGCCAGGGCGAGGGCCAGCTCACCGGCATGTGGAACTACTCGCCGATGCAGTTTCCGCAGTACTCGGTGCTCTACATCCTCAACGAGACCAACAGCGGCGAGCGCCCGATCGAAGAAGCCGTGCGCATCTGGAACGACGCCGCCCGCGCGCCCGAATGGCTCGGGCGCCCGGAATACGACCACACGCTGACGCCGGGCACGCGCATGATCGCGTCATCGGTGCTGCACTTCCCGCACGCGCCGGGCGGTCCGCTCCGCGTGCGCGCGACGCCGCTGCTCACCGCCTACATCGCCGTCGGCACCGGCTACGGGATGGAGCAGGATTGGCGCCACGGCATGTACCAGGGCGACCTGGTCGTGCAGGGGTCGGTGAAGAGCGTCGAGGAGATCGCGGGCATCGGCCAATACGGCGTCGTCGATCACGTCGCGCGCTTCGACGCCAGCGACGGCGCGGTCGGCTTCGGCCTGCACGAACACGGCTTCTGGGGCGCCTTCGACAAGTTCGGCATGCACGACGCCTACTCGGGCGCGAGCTGACGGCGACTACTTGAGCGAGCTCACGGCAATCGTCTCCGAACCGGGAGCGAGCTCGAAGTGCATGCCGTCCACGCCCAGCACGATCTCGCCGTCCCACGCCGCGGCGGTGCCCTCGAGGAACATGCGCCGCGCGATGAAGTTGGTCAGCGGCGGGACCAGGTGGGTCAGCGCGAGCATGCGCACGCCGGCCGCCTTGGCCACCTCGGCCGCTTCGACCGGCGTGGTGTGGTAGTCGACGATGTCGGCCGACAGCTTCGCCCATCGAGCCAGGCCGTGCGAGCGGGCGTATTCGGTTACCGGCTTGATCATGTGCGCGGCGAGGGCTTCGTGGATCAGGAGGTCCGCGCCGCGCGCGTTGCGGATGACGCGTTCGCTCTTGCGCGTGTCGCCGCTGACCACAACGGCGCGCCCGCCGTACTCGAAGCGGTAGCCGTACGCCGGCGCGACGGGCGCGTGGTCGACGGCAAAGGCCGTGACGCGCAGACCATCCGCTTCGAAGACCAGCGCCGCTTCGTCCGGGGCGGGCAGCGCCACGGTCTTCGCCACGGCCGTTCCCGCCGCCGGCGGCATGGCCTCGCTGCCGTGGTGCACGGTGCGGTACTGGGCGTCGAACGCGTACATTTCGCCGACGCCGCTGACGACCCGCTCGACTCCCGGCGGACCGTACACCGCCAGCGGCGCCGGGCGCCCGGCGATCCAGGACTGCACGACCACCTCGCCGAGGTCGCCGATGTGGTCGGAGTGAAAGTGGGTGAGCAGGACCGCTGAGAGATTCGCGCGCGGCAGACGTTCGGCCGCGATCTCGCCCCACGATCCGGGGCCGACGTCGACGAGGATGAAGTGCCCGCCGGCCATGATCGCCGTGCACGGGCCGGCGCGGCTCGGGTCGGCCAACGGTGTGCCGGTGCCGCACAACACGACGTGCAGCTTGCCGTCCGCGAGCAGATCCGTGCGGTCGCCGCTCAGCGTGCGCGCCGCCATCCGCTGGATGATGGCGTTCTGAATGCGGTCACACCCGGTCGCGGCAATCGCGCAGAGGGCGATCAGCGCGTGCAGAAGAATCCGCGGTCGGTATTGCATGACTTTCCCCCCGTCGGCGTCGGTGCGCGCCGTTCCCCAATCACAGCGGATCGATCAGACGCCATCCGCCGCGTCTTCGCGGCGTTCGTCGACGCACCCTTCCAGCACCGGCTCCGAACGAGCGGCACGCACGGGCGCGCTGGCCGCAGCGCCGTGCGCCGCGGCGGTCGGCCAGAACGGCGCGAACTGAAACCACTGCGTCGGATGCGCGCGCACGAGCGCCTCGAACCCCGCGACGACGGCACGCATTTCGCGCAAGAGGGCGGTGCCGTCGCCGGCGTGCCGCGGCAGGCGGAAGGCGCCCTGGACGCGCACGGCATAGTGGCGCGGGCCGAGCCGCGGGATGAAGACGGGGACCACGGGGGCTCCGGCGAGACGCGCCAGCACGAAGGGCCCGGACGGGAAGGGCGCCGGCGTGCCGAAGAACGGAATCAGCCGTGCGCCGCCCGGGCCGAGCATGCGGTCGAGCTGCAGGGCGACGATCTCGTTCTGGCGCAGGGCGCGAATCATGTTCAGCGAGGAGAACACCGAGGTGTCGGAGTAGATCACCCGCACGCCCATGCGCTCGCGCACGGTGCGGACGTACTCGCTGGTGGTCGCGTTGACGTCGCGGGCCATGACGATGTTGATCGGGCGGCCGTACTCGCACAGCGTCTTCGCCGCGATGTCCCAGTTGCCGAAATGTCCGGTCACGACCACGGCGCCGTTGCCGTCGTGCAGCGCCTCCGCCAACAGGTCATGCTCGGGCGGGTCCAGTCGGACCGGTCGAGGCCGCGGCCCGTAGTATTCCAGCGTCTCGGTCATGCAGCGGGAGAACTCTGCGAACATGCCGAACGCCGCCGCGATCGCCCGCCGCGATTCCTCGGGGCCGAGGCCGAGGATGTGCCGCATGTTCGCGATCGCCCCGGCGCGGTTGCGTCCGATCAGGGCGAAGATGATCGCCGCGAACGCCGGCGGCGAGTAGTCCTTCCACCAGTCGGGGCCGTAGACGGAGCCGAGATAGGCGATCTTGCGCCACCACAATCCGTCGAAGCGCAGGGCTTGGATCGAGCTGGCGAGCAGCTGGCGAGGCGTCGTCATAATCCGGGTGGCGCTTGCAGACACGCGGTGAGAGTGTAAAGCCCCCAGCGCGGGCGCGAAAAACGCCCTGCGCAGGAGCATACAGATCGAGCAGCGTACTTCAATTGGGCGGGCCGGAAACCCGGCAGCCGGGGGCGGCGCGCTGGCCGTCCTGATTCCGGCCCTCGACTGCGCCGCGACCATTGGCGCCGTCGTCGAGGGGGCGCGGCGCTTTGCCGATCTCGTGCTCGTGGTCAGCGACGGCTCGTCCGACGCGACGGCCGAGCGCGCCGCGGCGGCCGGCGCCGAGGTGGTGCGCCACGCATCGCCGCGCGGCAAGGGGGCGGCGCTGCAGACCGGCATGGACGCGCTGGCCAACCGGGGCGTCGGGCGCGTGCTGACCATGGACGGCGACGGGCAGCATCTGAGTGACGAGATGCCGCGCCTGCTCGAGGCGTCGCAGCGCGAGCCCGCGGCGCTGATCATCGGCGCGCGCCAGATCGAGCCGGGCACCGTGGCGCCGATGAAGCTGTTCGGCAACCGCTTTGCGAATCGCTGGGTCGAGATCGCCTCGGGGCAGGCCCTGCCCGACACGCAGTCCGGCTTTCGCGTCTATCCGCTCGCCACCACGCTCGCCCTCGGCGCCCGCGCCGGGCACTTCGCCTTCGAGACCGAAGTGCTGATCCGCGCCGCGCGCGCCGGCGTGCCGATCCGCTCCGTGCCGGTGCGTGTCTACTACCCGCCGATCGACGAGCGCTTCAGCCACTACCGGCCGTGGCGCGATACCGTGCGCATCATCCTCGTCGTGCTGGGGCTGATCTTGCGGTTGCGGTGAGAGCGGTCGAAGACCCCACCGCGTGCTTCGACGGGCTCAGCATGAGCGGTTCCCCCCTCAATTCAAAGGCTCCATTCGACAAGCTCTCTTCCTTGTATGACGGAGGGCTTCCTTCCGCTCACCCTGAGCCTGTCAAAGGGTTTTGGGTGTTGTTTCATCAGGGCAGCGGGCCGGCGTCGAGCACCTCTTGCCCCGCGCTGTCGAGGAAGTGAATCGCCTGCGCGCGCGCCTCGGGGACGAAGAAGGTGACCAGATGGCCTTCGCCGCCGCCGTAGTCATCCATGATGAAGCGCCAGATGCCGCTGCAGCCGTTCGAATTGCTGCAGCCGTGGCTCGCTTTGAGATCGGCCAGGCCGATGGCGCGCGCGAGATCGTCGGTGGTGTTGTTGGGCACGACGTTGTCGAAGATGCCCTCGTGCACGAGCACGGTCTTCGCCGGCACGCCGGGCAAGCGGCGCTCGGGGTCGATCAGATAGGCAGCGGTGTTGATCGGGTCGCCGGCGTCGATGATCCACTGCGAGGTTTCGATGAAACGGTGCAAGAGAATGGGGAAGAACGGGTCGCTGCTCTGCACGCCGGTGACGGTCGTCAGCAGCGGCAGGATGATCCCGCCGATCAGGTTGGAGCGAATGATCGCCGGCAGGCCGCCGCCGGGAACGCTGAGCATGGCGATGGGGATGTCGGGCTCGAACGGCATCAGCAGCGCGCCCATGATGCCGCCGAGTGAGATGCCGAAGTAGCGGATGTCGCTCTTGTCGACCCGGTCGAAGGGCGGCACGTCGGTGTGCTCGATCATGCGCACCAGCTGCATCATGTCGGCAATGGTCTGGCGGAAGTGCTCGCGGGTGGCGAAGCCGTTCTCGAGGTTGAAGAAGTCGAGCACACTGCCGCGCAGCCCGTGCTCGACCGCCGAGATGCCGATCACGATCGACGGGACCTCGCCGGCGAAGAGCGTGCCGGCGGTGAGCGCGTCGCGGCCGCTCTGGCCGAGGCCGTGGCCGAAGATGGTGATCGGATAGCCGCCGGCAGGAGCCGGCGCTTTGGGGATGGTCATGTAGAAATCGAGATGGTTGATCGAGGGGGTGACGGCGCCGCTGACGCGCGCCGGGTCGAAACCGGACTGCGGGCCGGAGCGGAAGTCGTAGGACGGGAAGCTGCCGACCGCGACCGCCGCGACCGTGCCGCTGGTCGCGCCGATCAACGCCGTGAACTCGGGCGTGCCCTCGGGGAAGACGCCGGTGACGAGGCCGGGGACCGGCGAGTCTTCGAAGACCGGATCGGCCGGGGGCAACGTCCCGTCGAGAAACAGGTCGCGGATGGCGAGCAGGTCGTCGGTCGTCGCCTCGGTGGTGAAATAGTCGATGGCCGCGATGTCGTCGATGCCGATGCCGCGCTCCTCGCCCAGCGCGGCGAGGATCGGGTCGAGCGCCGCGCGCCAGGCGGACAGCTCGACGTCGCCGTGCAGCTCGGCCGCGAGCTCGGACGAGGCGTGGACCGGTTGGCCCGCGGCGTCGCGCACCGCGGTGGTGACGACGTAGACGTAGCGCGTCTTGGGCTCGAGCGGTACCAGCGGCTGGATCTCCAGCGCGTAGTCGGCGGCGATGTCGGGCGTGACCGCGGCGACGCGGATCGGCGCCGCAACCGACGGGTTGTCGAATCGCAGCACGAGAATACCGTTCGGGTTCTCCGCCGTCGCCACCGTGACGGCGCGGTCGAAGCGCACGCGGATCGGGGCGAACGTGCTGAAGCCGCGCAGCGCGCCGAGTTGCCCGGCGACCGTGTCGAAGTAGGTGCGTGCCTTGTCGTACTTTGCCTCGGGCGGCAGGATGACGCTGAGCTGCGCCCCGGTCATGTGGACGAAACCGCTCTGGTCGAGCAGGCGATCGCTGGGGAACGGGTTGTCGGTATCGGCGGCGTCGAGGCTGAACAGCGCCTCGGCGCTATCGGGGATGGGCGTGTTGGTCGCCGTCGGGCTGGCGGTGAAGGTGGCGGTAGCGGTGGCCGTGACGGTTGCCGTCGCGGTGGGCGGCCGCGCGGTCGCGGTCGCCGTCGCGGCAGGGCTTGTGGCCGTACGTGTCGGCGCCGCGGTGGCGGTTGCGATGACGGCCGTCGCCGTTGGCGGCGCGCCGCCGTCATCGTCGCCGTTGCCGCAACCGATGACGCACAGCAATACCCCAAGGCCCAGCCAACTGAGTCTGCGATCCATCGAACCCCCCCTGCCGCGCGCGGTGCGCGGAATTGTCGTCGGACTCAGTCGCCGCCGTACTCGTCGGCGATCGCTTCGAACACCGTCGTCGTATGCGCACACGTGAGACACTGGATGAGTTGCGCGCGTGTCGTGCCGCAGGCGCCGAGCGCGGCGACCTGCGGGTCTGTGCATGAGTCGGTAATCTTGTCGGTCAGCTTGGTGATGGCCTTGGCGACCTTTTCCGCCGCCTTCTCGTCGGTCGGTGCCGTGGCGACCCCGCCGATCAGCTCGCCGATGCAGAGAGTGTTTGCGCCGAGAAGCGGCGTACCGTCCTTGTTGCGCGCGTCGAGGCACTTCTGGCTGGCCCGCTGGTGGGCCGAGATGTACTTGAGCGCCGCGCCGGCCAGACGGGACTGGCACTTGGCCACACCCGGGTCGCCGAGCACGGCCGGCGCGCCGTACTGAGCGACGACCGCATCGAGAGCGCGCTGGCGGTGCGTCTGCAGCAGGCAGTCGCCGAGCCCGCTCTGCGTGTCGGCGCACAAGTCGAGCGGCGCGACGACGGCGGTGGGGCAGTCTGCCGAGAGCAGCGCGCGCAGCTTCGCCTCCGCCTTGGCGAGCTTACCTGCCGTCGTGCCGTCAGTCGGCGGCACGCTGGCGCTGCCGACGCAGAGGTCGAGCGGATCGCCGGCGAGATCGCCGCTCTGGAACGCTTTCAGGCAGTGCTGCGCCGCCTTGACGTGTTGCTTGAGGTACAGAAAGCCCGCCTTGCCGACGGTCGCCTCGCAGCGCTGTTCGGCATCGCTGGTGGTCAGGACAGGGTCGGGTGCCGTCGCGTCGCCGCACGGAGTCAGTCCGTCGGGAACGATCTCGAGCGAGTCAAAGGCGGCGTTGTCGCCCCCGGGCGTGCCGGTGAAGTTCACCGCGTTACCCCAGGCCGACAGCGTCTCGCTGGTGAACGAGGCGGGCGCCGTCCACTGAAAGCTGAACTCGATGACGTTGCTGACGTCGCCGGCTTTGGGCGCCGTATGCGTGATCTCGTCGCGGCCGCCCGCGCCGGCAACCGTTTGCGTGTTGGCGGCAAGGGCGCCGCCGAGCGAAAGGACGCCATCCGATGCGGCGACGTTCAGCCCGCCGTGCGTCTGCAGCGGGTTGCCGGTGATGGTCAATGTGTACTCATAGGTATTGCCGGGGGTCACGGTGCTCGGTCCATCGAGCACCACACTCGGCACCGTGCCGCCGAAGTGGCAGAGCGGACAGCCGACCGCTCCGAACACCGTGCTGTCGATACCGTCCTCCTTCGCCTGGCTCCAGGCCGGCAGCAGCAGGAGCGTGAGCAGCACGGTGCCCGCCGTCAACCATCGGCCACGTAGCGAAGTCATTTCCATTCCCCCTTGGTCGCTCAATCGGCCTTGTCTTTGAAATTCTCGCCGTCGTTGATCACGAACGGCGCACTGTACGTCGCGCCCCAGCAGACGCCGCCGGAGCTCTTGTGCAGCTCCACGTCGATCGGACCGCTCACGCTGCTGAGGTCCGGCGTGTCGAGACTGCCGCCTTTGCCGAGGAAGAGGATCTTCGCTTTTCCAGCAGTGCCTTCCTTGAGCAGGATCTTCTGCACACCGAACGGATCGCGGGCGGGATCCTTGAAGCGGTATCCGGTCGACGCGTCGCTCCAGCAGTCGGCCGATGGGCACGTGCCGCCGGCTTCCGCGGTCGCCGCCGAGATCAGGACGTTGTTGTCGTAGACGCAGAGCGTGTAGTCGTCGGCACTGAGCGGACTGCCGAACTCGAGCTTGGTGGTCGCGTCGCCCTTCAGCCACTTCCAGAGGACCTGATGGCTATTCGGCGAAGCGCCCGCCTTCATCTTCAGCGTCGCCTTGCCGCCGACCGCGGGGAGGCGACAGCTGCCTGCAGGCGTCGGGGGACACGGCAACGGCGACACCGGGCCGTTCTTCATCAGCACTACGACGTCCGCGATCTCATCGGTGAGGGCCATGTCGAGGTCGCCGTCGTTGTCGAAGTCGACCAGGATCGAGCACGAGGGGTTGTCGGGAGCGGTGATCTCCTGGTCGAACGTGAACGTGGCGCTGCCGTTGTTGGTGAAGACGCGCCAGAACCCGCCGCCGAAGCTGGAGGCGACCACGTCGAGGTCGCCATCGCCGTCGAGATCGCCGAGATCGACTGACGGCAGGTGCGAGCCGATGCCGATCGTCGACGGCGCGGCGAAGGTGCCGTCGCCGTTGCCGAGCAGAATGCCGACGTTGCCGCTGAAGCTATTGGCCGCCGCGGCGTCGAGATCGCCGTCGCCGTTGATGTCACCCGTCACCACGACCCAGGTCCAACCACCGGAGCTTTGCGCGGCGGCCGGCGTGAACGTGCCGTTGCCGTTGCCGAGCAGCGTGCGCACCTGCTGCCCGTTGTTGGCCCCGACGACGAGGTCGCTGATGCCGTCGCCGTTGAAGTCGCCGGTGCCGAGGCCGTACTCGCCGTCGAGGCCGCTGTCGAAGAACGACACGGCGCCGAAGACGCCGCTGCCGTTGTTGAGCGACAGCGAGAGGTCGTTGGTGCCGTTGTTGACGTTGACGATGTCGAGGTCGCCGTCGCCGTCGACGTCGAGCACGGCGATACCGTGCGGCTGGTCGCCGGCCGCAACCTCCTGCGCCGGAGCGAAGGTCCCGTTGCCATTGCCGAGCGCGATCCAGATGCTGTCGTCGTCGGTCGACGAGACGCAGATGTCGGTGTCGCCGTCGTTATCGAAGTCGGCCGGCTCGTTGGGACTCGATTCCAGTCCGATCGCCCGCGGCGGCGTCAAGTACGGGAAGTACAACCCGGTGCCGTCGGCTTTGTTGAGGAACACGCGCAGATCGGAGCTGACCTCGTTCACGGTCGTCAGGTCGGCGTAGCCGTCGTGGTTGAGGTCGGACGACATGGCGCCGTAGATGCGCGTCTGCGGCGTCGAGCCGCGGTTCGACATTACGTCGATCTGCTGAAAGTTGAGCCCGGCCGGCTGGGTCGCGGTGCCGAAGTAGAACGCATAGCCGGCGCTGCGCAGCGCCACCGTGTCGGCGCCGATGATGTCGTGCGAGAGATTGACCAGCACGGTCTCTCCGGCGGCGAAATCCTCGGTGGGGTTCAGCGTCACGGTCTGGTCGGCGTTCGAGAACGTCAGCGTGCCGCTCTTGGTGCCGCTGACGCGGCCGAAGACGCGGAAGGTCGCGGCCGTGACGGTACCGGTGTTGACCGCGCGATCGAAGGTGACCGACACGCTCGCGGTGGTCGCGGCGGTGGCGTTGTTGGTCGGGCTCGTGGAGACGACCTGCATTTGCGCCGCCGCCGCGGTGACGTTGCAGAGAACCAACGCGATGATGAACGAATGCCGCCCCATGATCTCCCCCCGGTTGCTGATGGTGTTGGCGTGTGTCCGACGCCATCTCGGCGTGTAGCACGCGGCGGGGGGCATCTGTACAGCAATCTCTTCGCATCCGGCAGAATACGGCTGCCGTGCGGTCTGCCGCCTTGCCGCGGCGAGCCGGTCAGTCGATGGTGACCGGCAGCTGCTCGTAGCCGACGACGAAGTTGGCCACGCGCAGCCGCGGCGGTGCCTCACCGGCGAGCCGCAAGGTCGGCAGGCCCGCGAGCACCTCCTCGAAGAACACGCGCAGCTCGAGGCGCGCCAGGTTGGCGCCGAGGCAATAGTGCGCCGCCTGCCCGAAGGCCAGGTGCGGGTTGGGCGCGCGCGCGACGTCGAAGCGAAAGGGGTCGGCGAACACGCGCTCGTCGCGGTTGGCGGACGGGTAGAGCAGCAGCAGCTTTTGCCCGGCGCCAATGGTCTCACCGCGCAGCGTCACATCGCGCGTCGCGGTGCGCGCCATGTTGCGGATGGGTGTCACCCAGCGCAGCATCTCTTCGACGGCTGTCGGAATCTTTTCCGGCGCGCCGGCCAACAGCGCGCGCTGCTCCGGATGGCGCAGCAGCTGGTACATCCCGCCGGTCATGACGTGGCGCGTGGTCTCGTCGCCGCCGATGAGCAGCAGCAGCGATTCAGCCAAGATCGCTTCGTCGTCGAGCCGGTCGCCGTCGATCTCGCCGTGCGCCAGGATACTGACCAGATCCTCCTGTGGCCCCTTGGCGCGCCGATCCGCCAGCACCGAACGCTGATAGCTGTTGTACGCCATGTACGCCGCGGCGGCCTGCGCGATCGCTTCCGGCCCGCCCCCCGTCCCGCGCAGCAACGTGTCCGACCATTCGAGCAGCTGCGGGTAGTGGTCGGGGTCGACGCCGAGCATGTCGCCGATGGCGATCAGCGGCAGCCAGGCCGCCAGGTCGTTGACGAAGTCGAAGCTGCCTTTGGCCCGCGCCCGCCTGACCAGCTCGACTGCCACCTGGCGGATGCGCGGCTCGCGGTCGGCGATGCGGCGCGGGGTGAACCCCTTGCTCACCAGATTGCGCCGCCGTTTGTGCTCGGGATCGTCGAGATCGATCATGTACGGCAGCGGCGCGTTGTCCGGCCGGATGCCGCCGGCGTTCGAGAACGTCGCCGGATCCTTTGAGATGGCGAGCACGTCCTCGTAGCGCGTGATGCCCCACACGCCGCCCGCTTCGTCCCAGAACACCGGCGCGTGCGCGCGCATCCAGGTCAGCTCGTCCTGCGGATCGCGAGCCCAGAAGTGGCCGTCCACCAGTCGAATGTCGGGTCGGTCGGAAGCGCTCATGGGCCCGGCACCGTAGGGGAAGCGCGGGCAAAGTTCCAGCCCCGGTTGGCCGCGCGTTCGAAGAATCCCCGCCCCGTGCTTCGACGGGCTCAGCATGAGCGGAGCCCGCCTCTGTCTCTTTCTAATTCGAAGGTCTCTTCATCCGCTCACCCTGAGCCCGTCGAAGGGTTCTGGACCTTTCCACGGTCGCTACGGATACGGATACCCTTTGGCCAGCAGCGCCAGCAGCCGGGCGTCGTGGCCGTAGATGTCGCGGAAGAAGTGCAGGTCGCCGTCGTCGTCGACAACCGCGGTGGCGTAGAGGAGGTAGACGGGGACGGGCGGGTCGAGGTTGACGCGGCGGTCGTCGCGGCCGTTCATGGCCTCGGCGATGCGCTCGCGGGTCCAGTCGCCCTGGCCCTGCAACACGAACTCGGCCAGAGCCGGCGGGTCGGCGACGCGAATGCAGCCGTGGCTGAAATCGCGCCGGCTGCGGCCGAAGAGTTGCTTGGACGGTGTGTCGTGCAGGTAGACGTTGCTCGGGTTGGGGAAGATGAATTTCACCAGGCCGAGCGAGTTGTGCTCGCCCGGTTGCTGGCGCAGGCGGGCCGCGCCGGCGGCGACCAGGTCGACACTCGCCTGCGTCGCCGGCAACACGCCGGTGCCGGGCGCGACGATCTGCAGGTGTTGCTTGGCCAGGTAGCCGAGATCGCGGCGCAGGAGCGGCAGCATTTCGCGCCGCGTGATGCCGCGCGGAACGTTCCAGTACGGCCGGAAGATGAGGTACTGCATGTCGGCGGACAGCACCGGCGTTTCGCGCCGGCGCGCCGCCTCGCCGACGACGACGTTCATGGCCACCCGGGCGCCGCGCT
>CAYVUV010000372.1:0-6351 GCA_964455095.1 uncultured Binatia bacterium (SeqCode) | reverse complement strand
ACCCGGCTGCCGTCCTTGAACCCCGAGCGGAACTTGTCGGCGTAGCGCGGCCACCCGTCCGGATACTTCTTCGCGTATACCTCCATCATCGCGGCCTGCGCGGCGGGGTCGCTGACGACCGCGCCGGTGGCCGTGAACGACGGCCCGTCGACCTTGCCGATCGCGATCTTGGCCGCGGGGCGCCCGGCTTTGATACGCCGCACCCGCCACGAGGTGGGCGACGTGCCGACGTAGACGGCGCCATCGCGGTACATGAACCAGATCTCCGCCGGCGCGCCGAGGTTGCCGTCCTTGCGCGTCGAGGAGATGTACACGAACGTGCTGGTCTCGAGCTGCTGCTTGAGCTCGGGGCCAAGCTCACCGCGCACCGGCGCGGGCGCCAGCAGCAGCGCCAGGATCACCGCCGTGAAACCGATTCGAACCGCTGCTCTCATCATCGCGTGCTCCTTCTCCTCGCTGGCTTGTAGTGCGGCCCCCGCCCCGCTTCAAGCGCCCGCGCCCGTTGGCGGGCGTGCGGGTTCATGGTAGCCATGTGCATGCGCTCATCACATGGCAACCAACGCGGCAACGCCGCACTCATCGTTCTCGTCCTCGTCGTGTTGGCCCTCGCGATCGGTCCCCTGGCACTGCACTTCACGCAGAAGCGCCACAACGTGTTGCCGCTCGACGTGGCCGCGGCCTATCCGCCAGACCAGCCGATCGTCCCCGGCGAGGTCTACGCCGCGACCGTGCGCGCCATCATTCTCCACGAGCTCAAGGGCGGCACCGGTTGGCGGCCGAACGACTTCTTCCTCTGGGGCCCGTCCGTGTTGGCCGACAACAACGCCAACCGCCAGCTCGGCATCATTCAGGCACTGCGCGAGTCGGTGCGGGTCTTCAAGGATCATCTCACCAAGGTCTCGTCGGACCAGTTCGACCCCAACCTGGTCATCGCCGACACGGCGTTCCGCAACGACGCAGCGAAGTTCTGGCTGCCGTCGGCGGAGGGGAAGTTCGAGGAGGGCGCCAAGGCGCTGCAGCGTTACATCGACGGACTGAAGCCGACACCGCCGACATCGAAGACGCTCAACCGCCGCAACGTCGAGCTGATCCGGTTGTTCCAGGTCTGGATGGACCTGCTCGGCGACGCCCACGCCAACCTCTACAAAGACCGCGAGCAGGGCGGCAGCCGCGAGCGGCCGTGGCGCAACGACGACTACTACTACCACGCGCAGGGCTTCGCCCACGTGATGTACCACCTGTCGCTGGCCGTGCGGCGTGAGTACCAGGACGAATTCCGCTCGCGCCCGATGTTGATGACGATGCTCGACGAAGTCGCGACGGCGCTCGGCCGCGCGACGCTGCAGAAGCCGCTGATCGTGTTCGACGGCAGCCCGAGCGGGATCTTCGCCAACCACCGCCGCAACCTCGACGTGTACATCATCGAGGCGCGGCAGAAGATGTATTCGATGCGCGAGGAGCTGGAGAAGTAGACGCGGCGGACTACTCGGCCTTCAGCGGCCCGCGCTCGCGCAGCAGGTCGATCGTGTCGCCGACGTGCGCGCGCTCGTGATCGAGAAAGCGCCGCACGGCGTCGGCGAACCCGGCATGCGCGACGTAGTGCATGCTGTGCGTCGGCACGGGCGCGAACCCGCGCCAGTATTTGAAGTCCCCGCCGGCCCCCGGCTCGAAGCGCGCGAGCCCGCGCGCGATGCAGTGCTCGATGGCGCGGTAGTAGCACACCTCGAAGTGGAGGTTGCGGATCTCCTCGAACGCGCCCCAGTAGCGGCCGTAGAGGACGCCCGCCTTCTGCACGTTGACCGTCCCGGCGACGATGGCCCCATGTCGCCGTGCCACGACAAAGCACAGGTGGCGTTTGAAGTGCTCGCGCAAGTGGTCGAAGAACGCCGGCCGCAGGTATTGTTGCCCCCAGTAGAACTTGTCGACCGTGGAGCGATAGATCGCGAACATCGGTGCGAAGAGCGCGTCGTCGATGGCCTCGCCTTCGTGCACCGCGATGTCGACGCCGGCGCCGGCGAGATCGCGGCGCTCGCGCTTGACCTGGTTGCGGCGCTTGCTGCGCAGGTCGTCGAGGTAGCCGTCGAAGCTCGTGTAGGCGCGGTTCTGCCAGTGGTACTGCATCCCCTGCCGATGCAGGAAGCCGGCGGCACGCAGCGCCTCGACCTCGTCGGCGGCGCAGAAGTTCACGTGCACGGACGAGACCTCGTTCGCATCGCAGAGCGCGCGCAGCGCCCGCGCCAGCTCGTGCAGCAGGGGCGCGCGCGGCAGGTCGGGATGCGTCAGCAGGCGCTGGCCGGTGGCGGGGGTGAACGGCACCGCGACGAGCAGCTTGGGGTAGTAGGACAGCCCGGCGCGCTGGGCGGCCTCGGCCCACGAGTGGTCGAAGACGAACTCGCCCTGGCTGTGGCCTTTCAGGTAGAGCGGCGCGGCGGCCACCAACCGGCCGCCCTGGCGCACCACGACGTGCTGCGGCGCCCAACCCGTCTTGGCGGCGACACAACCGGTGCGCTCGAGGCCGGCCAACCAGTCCCATTCGAGGAACGGCGAGCCCAGCGGTCCGACCAGGACGTCCCATTCCTCGCGGGTAACGGCCGCGATGCCGCGCAGGATCTCGATGGTGGAAACCGACACGCCCGCATTCTACATGGCGGCGGCCTTCGAACCAGTCGCGACCTCAGCGCGGACGATTACGGCCCCGGCCGCACGCGGTGCTCGTCGATGGCGTAGGCGTCGCACTGTGCGGCGACCGCGGCGGTCAAACGATCGAAGGTGGCGCCGTCGAGGACACCGCTGGCGAGGAAATCGGCCTCGAACCACGTGCTGAGCAGGAAGTACGCGCGCGGGTCGGGCACGGCGCTGAAGCGCAGGTACTGGTACTCGTACAGATAGCGCACCAACATGCGCCACAGCCGAGCGGGAGGGTACTCCGGGCGCAGGGTGCGGACGTTGTGGCGCACGTACGTCTCCTGTTCCACCGGGGTGAGGAAGCGAGCGCCGAGCAGATTCGCCTGGTAGTCGGGCATGCGGCGCAACAGCACGCGCGCCAGCGCGACGCCGGCCGAGTCGATCGCGGCATCGCCGATCGCGCGCTCGGCCTCGACCAGCGCGGCCAGGTCGGGCGCCGCGTGCGCCCGCATGGGTGCGGGCGCCGCGCGCAAGACGCCGTCCAGCTCCCGCGCCAACGCGGCTTGCTGCGCCGCGCGCTCCGCCGCCGACTGCATGCACGGCACCCACCCGGCGTCGACGGCGAGGTGCGCCCACTCGTGCACGGCGCGCGCCCCGAGCATGGCGCGCGCGAACGGCAGGGCCGGGCCGCGCCGCCGATCGATGCCCGGTTCGTCGAGGTTGTACGCCAGCAGGCGGCGCGTGCCGTGCATGTACGTATAGCCGCGTTGCTCGGCCTGCGGGGCGCTCTGCGGCAGCGCGGCGGGATCGGTGAGCGCCGCGAGGAAGCGCCGGGTATGATTGGCGACAACCTGCAAATCAGCCGCGATGTCGCGCACGGCAGCGCCGCTGGTGCGCTTGAGCTCCGCGCGCAGGGGCCCGAGGCGGCTGGGCGTCTCGGGGTCCCAGACGATGTGCCCGTCGCGCGCGCTGATCAGCAACGGCGGCGCGCTGGCGGCGAGCCAGTCGACCAGGGCGGTGGCGGCGGCCGGGTCGCTGGCGCGCCAGGCGGCGGTATGGGCATCCACCGCGCGCGTCGCCACGGCCTGCCAGTGCTCGACCAACGCCGGCGGCGCGGCTTCGAAGGCGCGCGGAACCTGCACGCCCGTGGCCGGGATCGATCGCACGGCGCTGCCGGGCGCGGCTGGGTGCAGGTCGTGGCGGAGCTGGCGCAGCCAGGGCAGCGCGCCGGCAAGGGCTTGGAAAGCCGCCGCGTCGGGCCGGGTCGAACGGGCAGCGGCCGCGGCAAAGGCGGCGCACTCGCCGTCACCGCGCTCGAACCAATACGCCGCATCGTGCAGCGCGGCCATCGTCACCTCGCCGAGAGTGGCCACTCGATCGCCGTGGACGAGCAAGTAGGCGACGAGCTCGGTGTGGGACAACGCCGGATCGAGGTCGCACTCGTAGAGGGTCCAGGCGCTGGTATTGAGCAGCGATGCGTACGGCCGCACGGCGCGCGGATCGCGCACGACGGCGACATGACGCAGGCGCGGCGGCGCCCAGCCGCGCGCCCGGCGGGCCAGATCAGCCGTGCGGGCCCAGTAGGAGGTGAAGCCCGCGTCGAACAGCGCGATGTGTGCGCCCGTCCACGCCGCGCGCTCGGCCAGCGCCGGCGCCCAGCGCGGCGCCACGCCGGTCGGGGTCAGGTGCTCGATCGGCACGAGCACCAGCCGCGGGTCGGCGCGGTAGAAGTCGTCGAGCACGCCCCGCTGCGTGGGACTCAGAAGATCGGCAGGTTGAAGTTGCGCACCGTCCAGTAGTCGTCAGGGTCATCGCCGACCGGAACGGTGTCGATGGGAAACAGCGGCGCCGCGTCGGGCATGCCGAGCCAGTGCTGCATCACCGTCCCGTACACATCGCGAATGTCGGTCGAACGGTACGCGCCGGCGGCTTGCGTGTACCTGGTGTTGCCGTCGTCGTTCCACGCCGCCTCGTTGATGTTGGCATGGTTGCCGTACACGCCGCCGTTGACGCCGCCGATGAGGAACATCGGCCCCTGCGAGCCGTGGTCGGTACCGTTGTCGTTTTGCGGGATGCGGCGGCTGAACTCGCTCCACACCAGCACGCAGACCTTGTCGGCCAGATTCTCCAACCCGGTCCCCGGCGCAGCGCCCGTCGACATGTCGGCCAGATCGTCGAAGAACAGTTTGATCGCGTCGCCGATCTCCTTGTGCAACCGGTAGTGCTGCCCGTCAGTCTCGGCGCCGCCCTGGTCGGAGTGCGTGTCGTAGCCACCGTTGTGCAGCTCGAAGAAGCGCGCATTGACGTTCGGCACGCCGTTGGCCACGCCGTAGATGACCTTGGCGATCTCGCGCAGGTCGCGGGCCGTGCTGGTGTTGAGGCCCTTCGGCGTCTGATCGTACTGATACAACTTGCTCCAAGCCAGGCGGTCGGTCTGGTAGTTGTCGTGCAGCGCCGGGTAGCTGTCGGTGGCGAGCAGCGTCGCGGCGCCGCTGTTGCCGATGTACTTCAGGACCGTATTGGGGTTGGCGTTGGCGCCCCCGTAGAGCGCATCGAAGGCATCGCGCTTGGCGGTCTCCTCGATGAGGCGCACCATGTCGTCGTCGTAGTTGGGGTAGTCCTCGTCGAAGGGAAAGCCGAAGCCGCTCAGACGCGAGAAGGCGAGCACGCTGGTGGCGCTCTGGATGAACTCGTTGGCTACCGAGCCGCCGATGGTGACGGCGGGGATATCGCCGCCGCCGTACATGGACGCTTGCAGGTAGCGCCCCATCCAGCCGGTGCCGGCGGTGCTAAACGGGCTGCCGGTCTGCCAGATCGAGCGCGACACTTCGTGCGACAGGCTGTAGTCGGGATAGCCGGCGCCCTGCACCACGGCGACCTGGCCATTCTCGTACATTTGATAGATGCCGTTCAGTCCCGGGTGGAAGCCGAGCTGCGCGCCGGTGGGATCGATGAACGGAACCGACGTCGGGACCAACAAATCGCCGGGGCTGATCTGGATGCCGCCGCCGCCGGTGTTGCGCGCGGCGTTGTAGTCGGTGCGCAGCGTCCCGCCGCCGTTGTCGTACGGGATGATCGTATTCTGGCCGTCGTTGCCGCCGTCGAGGAACAACACGATCAAGTAGCGGTCGCCGACCGTGGGCGCGGCGAGCGCGCGCGTCAGTAGCGGACTGTGAAAGAAGCTCGGGGCAAAGACGCTGCCGGCGGCCGCGATGCCCGTGCGTTTGATGAACTGTCGCCGTGTGAAGGCCATCCTACCCTCCTCCGTACGCCGTTACTGCAGTTGGTAGGCGGGCGACTGCAGCACCGTCGCCAGCAGGCCGTTCAGCTTGCGCGCCCTGAGATCGTAGTCGTTGAGATTGACCGTCGAAAGCGGGCCGGCTCCGTCGGTCAGGTAATCGATCAACGCGTCGCGATCGGCGGTGGTGAGCTGATCGCTGACGCCGAGCAGCGTGGTGACGGCGTCGACGATGTTGCCCGGATCGCTCTCGGTGAGATCGAACAGGCGCTCCGTCCGCAGCGCCGTGGCGCCCGAGCCGCGCGCCGCCGTGACGTCGCGCGCAAAGGCGTAGCGCGCCAGCAGGGTCGAGCTGCTCAACCAGGCCGCTTCCCAATCCCAGCCGAACACGCTCGGCGGTTCGAAGAGCACCTGCCCCATGTTGGTCAGCTGATCGCGAATCGTGTCGTAACTGCCGCCGTTGATGTACTGGTATTTGCTCTTCAGCT
>CAYVUV010000371.1:0-7528 GCA_964455095.1 uncultured Binatia bacterium (SeqCode) | reverse complement strand
CAGTCGTCGTCTGCGCCGCCGCTTCGAGCCGCGCCTTATGCTCCGCCGTCAGCATGTGCTCGACGCCAGCGAGGTGCAGCCGCGCTAGGATTTCGCTGCCGCCCCCTTCGAGTTGTTCCTCAAATGCGTGGCGCTGTGCCGGGTTGGCGTTCCCGCGCAGCATCGCCGCTGCGACGCGCAGCCGGTCGGCGAGCGAGCGTTCGGCGAGCCGGCGCGGTGCAGGCGCGGCGAGCAGGTTGACGACCAGCGACACCCCCGCCGGGATCGCGACGAACAGCCACGCATAGAGCAAGGCGCGCGTCGCGAGTTCGCCGAGCGGCACGAAACCGAGCAGGTCCATGTACGGCAGGTAGGGGATCGCCAGTGTCAGCGCGACGAGGAGAAGCGTCGAGGTCAGCAACAGGCTTCCCGGGCGGCTGCGGAAGAAGGGTCTTCGCGTGCGTACCACCAGCGCAATCACGAGCTCCGTCAGAAGGGATTCGACGAACCAGCCTGTATGGAACAGCTCTGGCGTGGCGTTGAACAGGTACAGCAGCACGCCGAAGGTCAGGAAATCGAAGACGGAGCTCAACAGACCGAATTGCACCATGAACCTGGCGATGAAGCGCATGTCCCAGCGCCGCGGGTAGGAGACCAGCTCGCGGTCCACGCTGTCGCCCGCCAGACCGATGGCGGGGATGTCGGAGAGAAAATTGTTGAGCAGAATCTGCGGCGCGAGGAGCGGCAGGAAGGGCAGAAACATCGAGGCCACGGCCATGCTGACCATGTTGCCGAGGTTGGCGCTCATGGTGGTCAGCACGTACTTGAGCGTGTTGGCGAACGTCTTGCGGCCTTCCTCGATGCCGCGCCGGATGACGTCGAGCTGTTGCTCGAGGAGGACGAAGTCGGCCGCGTCCCGCGCCACGTCGACCGCCTCCACCACCGACAGGCTGGTGTCGGCGGCGTGCATGGCCGGTGCGTCGTTGACCCCGTCGCCCAGAAAGCCGACCACGTGACCCATCTTCTTCAGCGCCAGGATGATCCGCTCCTTCTGATTGGGGTCGACTTCGACGAAGAGGTCGGTCTGCTCCGCAGCGCGCCACAGCGCCTCGTCGTGCTGCTCGTCGAGGTCCTTGCCGGTCAGGACGCGGTCGGCACGCAGACCGACGCGATGCGCAACGTACTGGGCCACCAGCTTGCTGTCGCCGGTGATGAGCTTGACGGACACTCCCAGCCGCGCGAGGTCGGCGATGGCCTCGCTGACGCCCGGCTTGGGATGGTCGAGGAAGGTGAGAAAGCCGAGGAAGGTCAGGTCGTGCTCGTCGGCGCGCCCGTAGGCGGGCTGTTGGCCGAGCGCGCGCGCGGCGACGCCGAGCACGCGGATCCCCTCAGCGCCCCAGGCGAGAAATCGCTCGCGCAGGGCGGCGATGCCGGCCGCATCGAGCGGCGCGCCCTCGCCGAGCTGCGTGCACACTTCGAGCACCTGCTCGAAGGCGCCCTTGGTGATCAGCCGCACACCGGTCGGATCGCGCACCACGACGCTGAGCCGCTTGCGGATGAAGTCGTACGGGACCTCGGCCAGCTTCTCGACGCGGGAGAGATCGGGCCTGTGAGCAAGCAAAATGGCCTCGTCGAGCGGGTTGGCCAGGCCCACCTGCAGCGCGGCGTTGCAGCTCGCCAGCTCCAACACCGGCGCCGAGGGCGCTCCACCCGCATCGTAGGCGCCCTCGAGCTTGACCACTCCCTCGGTCAGCGTGCCGGTCTTGTCGGTGCAGAGCACGTCGACGCTGCCGAGATTCTCGATGGCGCTCAATCTCCTCACCAGCACGCCGTGCCCCGCCATCATCTGCGCGCCGCGGGCGAGGTTGACGCTCAGGATGGCGGGCAGCAGCTCGGGGCTGAGCCCGACGGCGAGCGCGATCGAGAACAGCAGCGTTTCGACCGGAGGACGGCCGAGCAGCGTGTTGATGGCGAACACCACCAGCACCATGATCAACATGATGCTGCTGAGCAGATAGCCGAAGCGGCGGATGCCGCGGTCGAACTCGGTCTCCGGCGGGCGCAGCGTCAGGCGATGCGCGATCTGGCCGAACTGGGTGGCCGAACCGGTGTCGACGATCAGACAGCGCGCCGTCCCGCTGCGCACGTTGGTGCCGAGAAAGACCGAGTGCAGGCGGGCAGCGAGAGGAGCATCGACTGCGACGACGCCCGGCTTCTTCGCGACCGGAAAGCTCTCACCGGTCAGCACCGCCTCATTGACGAAGAAGTCGGTCGCGTCGAGTAGAATGCCGTCGGCGGGAACCAGACTGCCGGCCGATAAGACGACCACATCCCCCGGCACCACCTCGCGGACCGGAATGCCCACCTCCTTCCCGTCGCGCATCGCTTTGGCGTGCGTCTGCACCCGCGCGCGCAGTGCCTCCGCCGCCGTCTGCGCCCGGTACTCCCGCGAGTAGCCGATCCAGACGCTGGCCAGCACGATGACGAGCACGATCGCGGCATCGATGGGCTCCCCCGTCAGCGCCGAGGCGCCGGCGGCGAAGAGCAGGAGCAGCAACAGCGGGCTGCGCAACTGGTTCCAGAGCGTGCGGGTCCGGGTCGGGGGGAGCTGCTCCCGCAACTCGTTGGGGCCGGACTGCGCCAGGCGGTTCGCCGCCTCGTCGGAGCGCAGGCCGATGGCGCTGGTGTCGAGCAACCGGACGACCTCGTCCGGGGGTAGCGACCAGTACGCTTCGAGACCGCGACGCACCGGGAGCCCTCTCGCGTGGGTACCTTTGTTCGCCGACCACACGGGCAACGTCTCGCCTCCTCACTTTCCGCCCAACCAATTCGGATGCCACGCCGTGGCACAAGTCGGGTCCGAGGTCTCTGCCGTCCGACGTCTCCGGACCTTTTTCACCGGGCGAAGGCCTTCCGAAATCTGGGAAACAGCGCCCTGGTCAGGCAGCGATTGCGGCGCACCGCGCGGCGACAGTTTGCTTGGCACGGCCGTTGGGTAGTGGCGGGTGTGGGAAGGAGATGAAGCGATGAAAGCGTTCGAGCGGATTCTGGTGCCCACCGACTGCTCCGTCGGTGCGGAGGCAGCGGCCGAAGTTGCGGCGGAGATGGCCAAGCGGCTGAAGGCGTCGGTCGACGTCGTCACGGTGGTCGACACGTCCGCCTTTGCGACGCTGTACGGCGATGCCGCGTACCGGGCGCAGCGGATTGCCGACATACACGGCCAGGCCCTCGACGACGCGCAGCAGTTCGCCGATCGCCACATCCGCGGGCTCGCGCCGGTGAAGGTGCACGTGCGCGACGGCAATACGTTCCTGGAGCTGCTGCAGGCGGCGCGCGACCTCGGCAGCGACATGATCATCATGGGCACGCACGGCCGCACCGGCCTCGTGCACCTGCTCATCGGGTCGGTGGCGGAGAAGGTCGTCCGCAAGAGTCCGATCCCCGTCCTGACCGTGCGCGGCGCGGACGTATAGCGCGAAAGGCCCGGCGGCCTTCGCCGCCCGCCACTGGAGGTCTGGGAAGAAGCTCGGAAACCGCTAAAGTCGTTCATGAAGCAATGAACGATCGCGCGCGCAGGCTGTCGGGGAGCGAGTGTCGGGTCGTGGGCCGTCGCGACGAGGCGCGGTCATGACCGCCGCGCGCTCCGACGCGCTGGCTTTTTTTGGCGCCACCGGCGATCTGGCCTACAAGAAGATCTTCCCCGCTTTGCACGCCATGGCCCGACGCGGCCATCTGGAATTTCCCATCATCGGCGTCGCCCTGCCGGGCTATACGCTGGAACAACTCCGCGCCCGCGCCCGGGACAGCATCGAGAAGCACGGGGGCGGCGTCGACGAGGCGGCCTTCGCCAAGCTCACGCAGCGCCTGCGATTCGTCGGTGGCGACTACAACGACCCGGCCACGTACCTGGCGCTGCGCAAGGAGCTCGATGGCGCGACGCGCCCCGTCCACTACCTCGCCATTCCACCCAGTTTGTTCGCCGCGGTGTCGGAGGGCCTCGCCCAATCGGGCTGTTCGCACGACGCGCGGGTTATTCTCGAAAAGCCCTTCGGCCGCGACCTGCCCTCGGCGCAGGCGCTGAACAAGACGCTGCACGCGATCTTCGACGAAACAGCGATCTTCCGCATCGACCACTACCTCGGCAAGGAGCCGGTGCAGAATCTGCTCGTCTTTCGCTTCGCCAACACGTTCCTCGAGCCGATCTGGAACCGCCACTACGTCGAGAGCGTGCAGATCACCATGGCCGAGAGCTTCGGCATCCAGGGGCGCGGCGGCTTCTACGAAGAGTCGGGCGCCATCCGCGACGTGATTCAGAACCACATGTTGCAGGTGGTGGGCTTTCTCGCCATGGAGCCGCCGGCGACGACGTACGCCGAGGCCATTCGCGACGAGCAAGTGAAGGTCTTGCGGATGATTCGCCCGCTCAACCCCGCCGATCTGGTCCGCGGCCAGTTCCGCGGGTATCGACAGGAGAAGGGCGTCGCGCCGGACTCCGCCGTGGAGACCTTCGCCGCCGTTCAGCTGACCATCGATTCCTGGCGCTGGGACGGTGTCCCCTTTCTCATCCGGGCCGGCAAATGCCTGCCCACCACGGCCACCGAGGTGCTGGTCAAGCTGCGGCGGCCACCGCTCAGCAAGTTGTCGCCGGACGAAGTGAACTACGTGCGCTTTCGGCTCGGGCCGGAGGTGACGATCGCAATCGGCGCCCGCGTCAAGCGGCCCGGCGACGGTTTGCTCAGCGAGGCGACCGAGCTGCGGGTGGTCAACGCGGCACATGGTGACGAGATGGATGCCTACGAGCGTTTGCTCGGCGACGCCATGGAGGGCGACGCAACCCTGTTCGCACGCCAGGACACCGTCGAGGCGGCATGGGCGATTGTGCAGCCGATACTCGGAACCTCGACGCCGCTATACGAATACGACCCCGGCACCTGGGGCCCGCCCGAGGCCGAGCAACTCGCCGCGGAGGAAGGTGGCTGGCACTGTCCGGCGAGCGCCGAAGCAGCCACGTGAGGACCGCGGGCGTGCCGTTGCTGGACGAGGAGCTGCTCGACCAGATCCAGCGCGCCGCGTTCGGCTACTTCGTACCGGCGACGAACCCCGTCAACGGGCTGGTCGCCGACACCTCGCGCGCGGGCTCACCATGCAGCATCGCGGTGGTCGGGTTTGCCTTGTCGGTCTACCCGATAGCCGTCGAGCGCGGTTGGATGGCGCGCACCGAGGCGGTCGCACGCAGCCTGAAGGTGCTGCGCTTCTTCCGCGATTGCGATCAGAGCGGCAGTCCCGCGGCCACCGGCTACAAAGGCTTCTACTACCACTTCCTCGACATGCAGACCGGCGCCCGCGTCTGGCGCTCGGAGCTGTCGATGATCGACACGGCGTTGCTGATCGCCGGCGCGCTGACCGCGGCGACGTACTTCACCGCCGACGGTGCAGACGAAATCGAGCTGCGCGCACTGGTCGAGACGCTCTATGGCCGCATCGATTGGCAGTGGGCGCAGGGCGGCGCCGCGACCATTCGGCAGGGCTGGAAGCCCGAGTGCGAGTTTCTGCACTACGGCTGGGAAGGCTACAGCGAAGCCATCGTGCTGTACGCGCTGGCGCTCGGATCGCCGACCCACGCGCTCACGGCGGACTGCTACGAGGCCTGGACCGTCACCTACCAATGGGAGAATCTCTACGGCTACGACCTGCTCTATGCCGGGCCGTTGTTCGTCCACCAGTTCTCGCACGCCTGGATCGACCTGCGCGGCCTCCAGGACCGCTTCATGCGCGAAAAGGGCTGCGACTATTTCGAGAACAGCCGGCGCGCCACCTACGTCCAACGCGAGTATGCGCGGCGCAACCCCAACGCCTTCGTCGGCTACGACGAAGACTGCTGGGGGCTGACGGCGTGTGACGGCCCCAGCGATGAACGCATCGAGATCTCCAACGAGCCGCGCCGCCTGTTCGGCTACGCCGCGCGCGGCGTGCCGTACGGGCCCGACGACGGCACTCTGGCTGGCTGGGCTCCCTTGGCCTCCCTGCCCTTCGCGCCAGACATCGCCCTGCGCGCCGTGCGCAGTATGGCGGCACGGTATCCGGAAATGCTGCCCGACCAGCGCTATGCCAGCAGTTTCAACCCGACGCTCATCGGCCCCGACCAGCGCGCCTGGGTCTCGCCCGGCCACTTCGGTCTCGATCAGGGCATCGTGGTCATGATGATCGAGAACCACCGCACACAATTGATCTGGCGACTGGTGCGCGGCTGCGCGCACATTGCCAACGGTTTGCGGCGTGGCGGTTTCCGCGGTGGGTGGCTTTGAGAGTCCGAAACCTGAAGCCCGGAGCCTGAAGCCCGAAGCCTGGAGCCTGAAGCCCGAAACCCATGCATCCGCCTACCGACGCCTACGAGCGTACCCGCCTCTCGAATGTGCGCCCCGAGGACTGGCGCAATCCGACGCCGGCGGGACGCTACGGTCTGGTCGTGATCGGCGCCGGCACGGCGGGCCTCGTTGCGGCGCACGCCGCGGCCGCGCTGGGCGCCAGGGTGGCGTTGATCGAGCGCGAGTTGCTCGGCGGCGACTGCCTCAACGTCGGCTGCGTGCCATCCAAGGCCCTGCTCCGCACCGCCCGCCTCTATGCCGAGATGCGCAAAGCCCCGCATTACGGCGCGGTCAGTCCCGCCGACATCCGCGTCGACTTTCCGACTGTGATGGAACGGATGCGGCGCATCCGCGCCCGCATCAGCCGCGTCGATGCGGCGCAGCGGCTCAGCGAGGCCGGAGTCGATGTGTTCTTCGGTTCGGCGCGCTTCACCGGTTCCGATACGGTGACGGTCGACGGCACGACCCTGCGCTTCAAGAAGGCGCTGATCGCGACCGGCGCGCGGCCGGACACGCCGTCGATTCCCGGGCTCGTCGAGGCCGGCTATCTGACCAACGAAAACGTCTTCGATCTGACCGAGCTGCCGCGCCGCTTACTGGTGATCGGCGGTGGGCCGCTCGGCTGCGAGCTGGCACAGGCCTTCTCCCGCTTCGGCGCGCAGACCATCATCGCGCAGGAGATCCCGCTCTTCCTGCCCAAGGAAGAGCGCGACGCGGCGCAAATTCTCTCGGATGCCTTTGCCCGCGACGGCATCGAAGTGCGGCTCAACAGCTCGGCGGTCAATGTCCGCGTAGAGAATGGCGAGAAGCTCGTCGATCTGGTCAGCGACGATTACCGCAGCACCGTCGCCGTCGATGCCATCCTCACCGGCACCGGCCGGGTGCCCAACGTTGAGGGCCTCGATCTGGAGGCGGTGGGCGTCGACTGCGACGCCGCCGCCGGGGTGCGGGTCAACGATTTCCTGCAGACCACCAATCGCAACATCTACGCCGCCGGCGATGTCTGCCTGGAGCACAAGTTCACCCACACCGCCGACGCCTCAGCGCGCATCGTCGTGCAGAACGCGTTGTTCCTCGGCCGCCAGCGAATGAGCGCGCTGACGATTCCGTGGTGCACCTACACCGATCCGGAGATCGCCCATGTCGGCCTCTACGTCCGCGAGGCGCGCGCGCGCGATATCCCG
>CAYVUV010000370.1:0-77281 GCA_964455095.1 uncultured Binatia bacterium (SeqCode) | reverse complement strand
TGCCGTTGCGGTGGTTGGAGACGAGGTAGTCGCCCTTGCGGTAGCGCGTCGTGCCCTCTTTCGTCGCGACTTGGCCCGCGGCAGCGGCCGCTTCGGCCCAGACAGGCGCCGTCTTCTCGTAGCGGCCGCGGCCGCGCGGCGTGTAGGTGCGGGCGAAGCTACGCGCGTCGATCGTGTACACGTCGCCGCCGTTGTCGACCAACCAGTCCCCGCGCTTGGCGCGCTGCATGGCACCCCACTTCTTGTAGCGGAGACCGGTGGTCTGCAGGTCCAGGCGCACGGCGACGACGAGCTCGCGCTTCTTCTTGCGATACTGGCGGCGCATGGGAGCGGTCCGCTGTGGCGATGGTGCTAGGCGGGGAGGTCGAAGCGCGAGGGAAAATGCTCCGCCTTGATGTCGCGCTGGGCGACGAGCTTGCCGAGGCGATGCAGCGTCGCCATGTTGGCCGGCTTGTCCATCTCGCTGAGCGACGCCAGCTGCTTGGCGCTGAGGGTGGGAGCCAGCTCCTTCATACCATCCGGCGTGAAGTGGGCGTTGTAGCGCAGGTAGGTGAGGAGCGGGGCCGGCGCCAGCAAGTCGTTCTTGAGGTCGCCGATCTCGCGGTCGAAGGTGCGCGCAGTCGGGCTCGTGGACATCCACTGCAGCAGGGTTTCCTGCAGCACCGCCGAGTCGTCCATGAGGTTGCTGAGCGCGCCGAGGCCCTGCTTGGCCACCATCATGCTGTGCTTCACCGTGGGATCGGCCAGGCCGGTGCCGAGGGACACGAGCATCAGCTTGTCGGCGCCGGTCGGCCAGCCGATGCGGTAGCCGTCCAACGTGGCGAACATGAGGGCCTGCAGCGAGGGGTTGTTGAACGGGCTGACGCCGCCGTCGATGAACTCGCCGATGACGTCCTTCATCCCCTCGGCCTGGGCGATGGTGATCTTCTGCGAGTCGAAGTAGGTCGGCGCGGCAGTCGAGGCGCGCACGACCTGCCACAACGCGTAGCGGCCGTTGCCGATCACGCCGTTGGGCCGGTCGCCGAAGTACCGCGCGCGCGGGTTGTTGCCGATCGGCCAGGGACTGCCGGAGTCGATGCGCTTGGTCATGACCATGAGGCCGGTGCGCAGCCGGTCCGGATCGCCGAGCGTCGTGTCCGCCCCGTAGGCCTGCTTCAGCTCGTCGATCAGCTTGTCGTCGTCGTACTTGGCGCGGATCACGCCCCATCCGCTGGTCAGGTCCTTCGCGAAGACTCTGCGGCCGAGCGTCTCGTACCGCTCCTTGATCTCATCCGCCGTCCAGCCGATGGCCAGTGCGGCGGCGATGATGGCGCCGGTGGAAGTGCCCGCAATCAGGTCGAAGTAGTCGCACAGGCGGAACTTCTCGTCGCCGCCGTGCCGCTCCTTCAACAGCTGCTCGATCTTCTGCAGCAGCGCGACGGTGAAGATGCCGCGCAGCCCGCCGCCGTCGAGCGACAGGATCCGCTTCGGCTGCCCGTCGTTGGAAAGATGCTCGTCTCGGTTCTTGATGCGAAATGCCATCGCGCGCCTCCCGCCGATCCCGCCGTGCCTGTGGCGCCGCCCTGGACGACCGGTGGTGGCGGCGCACAACGCAGCCCCGCGGTAGCAGATCAATATCGGCGCGCGCAAGGCGACCGCCGCACGGGCGGATAGCCGCGCTGCGACGGTGTCGAAATGCGGGCCGGTCGGGCGCCCACAGTGACCGTTCGCACCGCAGTTCCCTGGCAATTTCTCGCCAAACTTGTTACAGCCCAACGCCTCAGTTCGGAACCTGGGTCGTTGGGGGCAGTTCTCTCCCGCGCCCGGATCCAACCCATCAACTCGAGGGGGGAGTGCAGAATGCGGCTGGAAAAGATTTATCGCGGATGGCTGTTCAATGTGGCGGTGCTGCTGATGTTGGCCGGAGGTCTGTCGGCCTGCGGGGACGATGGCGACGGAAAGAATCGCCCCACTCCAACCGCGACGCGCACGGCGACCAACACCGCGACGCCAGAAGCGACCGAGACCGCCTCCCCGACGTCGACGCGCACACGCCAGCCGACGGCCACGCCGACCAATACGGTCGAGCCGACCGCCACGGCCACCGAGGTCGAGGCGACCGCCACGGCGACCTCCGAACCCACCGCGACCAACACACCGCCGCCGACCGCGACGCGCACGCCGACGAGCACGGCGACGCGCACCAGCACCACCACGCCGACGGCGACGCCAACGCGCACGAATACGCCGGACGAAACGGCGACGCCGATCACCGACCCCCTCTTCTTCTTCGCGGAACCGACCGAGGGTGAGGAAGTGCCCGCGGGCGACGTCCAGGTCGAGATCGGGCTGCCCATCGATGCGGTCATCAACACGCTCGAGGTTCGGCTCGATGGCATCATCGTTCCCGGCATCCCAGCCGGCACGGCGTCCGCCGGCGCTGGACTGGGGCTGATTGCCGGCACGGTTACCGGCACCATCCCCGACGTACCGGCCGGCGATCATCGCCTCGACGCGGAGGTGCTGCTCAACCGCGGCGGCTCGCTGATCCGCGCCGCGACGGGCGTCGACTTCTCGGTCGTAGGCCCGACGGCGACCGCCACGCCGACCGCCACCGAGACGGCCGTGCCGGCGACGGCCACCGCCACTCCGACGGTCACTGAGACGTCCACCGCCACACCGAGCGCGACCGCGACGTCGACGCCGGTCGATACGGCGACGGCGACCCCAACCGGCACGTCGACGCCGACCGCCACCGACACAGCCACTGCGACGGTCACGGCCACGGCGACACCCACCGCGACGGAGACGTCGACCCCAACGCCGACCAGCACGCCCACACCGACCCCGACCGGCATCGCCGATCCGAATTTCCAGTTCATCGAGCCGCTCGAAAACGAGGTCGTGCCCGCGGGTGACGTGGACGCCTCGCTCACGTTGCCGGAGGACGCCCTGCGCGACACGCTGAAAGTGCTGCTCGACGGCGTCGAGGTGCCCAACTTCGGCATCCCCGGCGGCACGGCGGGCGCAGGCCTTCCCGCCGGTACGGTCAACGGAACGCTGCCCGATGTGCCGCCCGGCGAGCATCGCCTCGAGGCCGAAGTGCTGCTCGACCGCGACGGCATGGAGGTCCGCGCCTCTGCCGCGGTCGACTTCGAAGCCATCGTCCTGGTCGACGCCGACCAGTGCGAGATCTTGAACGCCGCCGAGTGCCTCTACCCCTACCCCTCCTCGCGCTTCCTCATCCCGGCCGACACGCCGACGGGTTTCCGCATCAGTTTCCCCGAGGTCGGCATGCCGGTGCAGAACGGCCAGCACACCCACCCCGAGCCCTACGCGGTGCGCGACGGCTTCAGCCCGACGGTGCAGATCCTCATGCACTTCCCCGGCGGCGTCGCTCCCGCAATGTCCAATGTCTCGCGCCTGCTGCCGGAGACGCGCAGCTACGGCACGCGCTCGCTCGACGCCGATAGCCCGACCGTGCTGCTCGACGTGAATACCGGCGAGCGCATCCTGCACTTCATCGAGAACGACACGCGCGCCAGCACCACGCTGCCGCGCCGCACGACGTTCATGCGCCCGGGCCGCAGCCTGACGCCGGGCCACCGCTATATCGTCGCCGTGCGCAACCTGGTCCACGCCGACGGCACACTGATCGAACCCGAGCCGGCCTTCGCCGCCCTGCGCGACGATCTGCCCACCGACATCCAGGCGATCCTGGCGCGCAAGCCACAAATGGAGGAGATCTTCGCCACTCTGGCCGACGCCGGGGTGCCGCGCGGCAACCTCCAACTCGCCTTCGACTTCATCGTCGGCAGCGACACCGGCCTCACCGAGGAGATGCTCTCGATGCGCGATCAGGCCTTCGCCTATGTCGATGCGCAGGCCGCCGAAGACGAGGAGACCTTCGAGATCGATGAAAACGGCGTGGTCGAGAACGACTGCAGCGCCCCCGGCACCGTCATCTGGCGCCGCATCCAGGGCACCTACAAGGTCCCGCTGTTCCTCACCCTCGATCCGGTGACCGATCCGAATCCGCCCGGCTTCCTCACCCTCGACGCCAACGGCGTCCCGGAGTCGAACGGCTTCACCAACCCGCCGTTCACCATCAGCATCCCGTGCACCGTGCTCGCCGACGACGGCACACCCAAGGAGCCGGTGCTGCTCGGCCACGGCCTGTTCGGCACCGGCCGCGGTTTCGTCAGCGATGTGTCGTCCTTCATGGACAACAACATCGCCGGCGCCACCGACTGGCGCGGCCTGTCCGCGCCCGACATCAACCCCGGCCTGTCGAGCTTCGTCGTCGGGTCGATCATCTTCAACTTCAACAACTTTGCCGCCCTGCCCGACCGCCTGCGCCAGGGCCAGCTCAACACCCTGGTGCTGGCGCACATGATGAAGCACGGGTATTTCAACTCCAACCCGGCCTTCCAGACGCCAAGTGGCGTCGGCGTCTTCGCCGGCCCCGAGGCCGAGGAGTACTACTTCGGCGCCAGCCTGGGCGGCATCATGGGGCTGATGTTCAGCGCCCTGTCGCCCGACGTCACCCAGGCCAACGTCGACGTACCCGCGATCAACTTCTCGCTCCTGCTTCAACGCGCCACGCCGTTCATCCAGTTCGAGACCGCGCTGGCCGCGACCGGCATCACCGATCCGATGCAGATCGTCCTCGGCCTCGGGATCGTCCACGAGCTGTGGGTGCGCGGCGAGCCCGCCGGGTACGCCACCCACATCACCAGCGACCCGTTGCCCGGCACCAACGCCAAGAACATTCTCATGACCATGGCGTTCCTCGACCAGCAGGTGAGCAATCAGGGCACCGAGATCGCGGCGCGCACCCTCGGCCTGCCGAGCTTGGTCGGATCGCTGACCAGCGGCCTGGCGGAGATCCCAGACCTGCCCGGCCCGCTGTCGTCCGCCTTCGTCACCTACGACACCGGCTCGTTCGATCTCGACAACCCGCTGCACGCGACGTTCATCCCGCCATTGGCCAACCGGCAGCCGACGCCAAACGGCTGCGACCCGCACGGTCGCCGCGCCTTCATTCCCGCCTCACTCGATCAGCTGCGCGGTTTCCTCCAGCCCGGCGGGCAGATCAGCAACTTCTGCAACGGCATCTGCGACGCCGGCGAACCGGACGAGATCCCGTTCGGCTCCGCCACGCCCTGCAATCCGCTCGGCTAGTTCGTCGGACGCATTCGCCCATTCGGAGGAGGCCCACGCGCGGGGCCTCCTCCGAAAGCTCTCTCCTGTCCGATGGATTTCCCCCTCCTTTCCAAGGAGGGGGTCAGGGGGAGGTAGACGTTCCCCTAGCTTTCAAAGAAACCTCCCCTAGCCCTCCTTGGAAAGGAGGGGGACCGGAGCAGAGGGGAACCGGAGTCCGCTCCCCTTCCCCCCGCCCCGTCTCGCGTGTCAGGATTCCAGTCAACCAGCGCGCCTCGGTCGCCATGAGCATCCGCCACCTCGACATCCTCTTCCGGCCGACTTCGATCGCCGTCATCGGCGCGTCGAACGAGCCACACAGTGTCGGCGCGACCGTGATGCAGAACCTGCTGTCGGCGGGGTTCGCCGGGCCCATCATGCCGGTGAACCCGAAGTACGAAGCCGTCGGTGGCGTACTGAGCTACCGCGACGTCGCCGCCTTGCCGAAGACGCCCGACCTCGCGGTCATCTGCACGCCGCCGCACACGGTGCCGGCCCTGATCGCCGCGCTCGGCGCGCGCGGCACGCGCGCGGCGGTGGTTCTCAGCGCCGGGCTCGATGCCAAGAGCAGCCAGGGCGACACCAGCCTGCAGCAGGAAATGCTCGACGCGGCGCTGCCGCACCTGCTGCGCATCCTGGGCCCCAACTGCGTCGGGTTGCTGGTGCCGGGCGTCGGTCTCAACGCCAGCTTCGCCCACACCAACGCGCTGCCGGGCAAGCTCGCCTTCGTCTCGCAGTCGGGCGCGCTCTGCACCGCGGTGCTCGACTGGGCGCGCTCGTCGCGCATCGGGTTCTCGCACTTCATCTCGCTCGGCAACGAGGCCGACGTCGACTTCGGCGACGTGCTCGACTACCTGGGCGGCGACCCGTCGACGCGCGCCATCTTGCTCTACATCGAATCGATCACCCACGCGCGCAAGTTCATGTCCGCCGCGCGCGCCGCGTCGCGCAACAAGCCGATCATCGCGATCAAGAGCGGGCGCGTCGCCGAGGGCGCGCGCGCCGCCGCGTCGCACACCGGGGCCCTGGCGGGCGCCGACGACGTCTACGACGCCGCCCTGCGCCGAGCCGGCATCCTGCGCGTGTTCGAGACCGACGACCTGTTCGCCGCCGCCGAGACGCTGACGCGCACGCGCCCGCTGCGCGGCGAGCGGCTGGCGATCCTGACCAACGGCGGCGGACCCGGTGTGCTCGCCACCGACGTGCTGTGCGGCAGCGGCGGCCGGCTCGCCGCCCTCTCCGACGAGACGATGCACGCGCTCGACGGCGTGCTGCCGCGCACGTGGTCGCGCGGCAACCCGGTCGACATCATCGGCGATGCGTCCGGCCAGCGCTACCGCGACGCGCTGAAGATCCTGCTGGCCGACGCCGAGGTCGACGCCGTGCTCGTCATGTACGTGCCGACCGCCATCGCCTCGAGCGAAGACACCGCCCGAGCCGTCATCGAAGTCGCGCGCGACACCGGGCGCACCGTGCTGACCAGCTGGCTCGGCCGCGACGACGCCGCCCCGGCGCGGGCGCTGTTCGCCGAGGCCGGCATCGCCACCTACGACACACCCGACCAGGCCGTGCGCGCGTTCCTCCAGTTGATCGATTACCGCCGCAACCGTGAGCTGCTCATGGAGACGCCGCCCGCGGCGCCGGTGGAGTTCACCCCCGACACCGCCGCCGCACGCCGCGTCATCGAGGCGGCGCTCGCCGCACGCCGCGAGACGCTCAGCGAGCCCGAGGCCAAGGGCGTGCTGGCGGCCTACGGGATCCCGGTCGTCGACACGCGCATCGCCGCCACCCCCGAGGAGGCGGTGGGCCTCGCCGAGGCCATCGGGTTCCCGGTCGCGCTGAAGATCCTCTCGCCCGATCTGTCGCACAAGAGCGACGTCGGCGGCGTGAGCCTCGACCTCGACAGCGCGAGTGTCGTGCGCCGCGCCGCCGAGGGGATGCTCGCCCGCGTGAAGGAGCTCGCGCCCGCGGCGCAGATCAGCGGCTTCACCGTGCAGGCCATGGCGCGCCGACCGCGCGCGCACGAGCTGATCGTCGGCGCCGCCACCGATCCGGTGTTCGGGCCCGTGATCCTGTTCGGCCATGGCGGCACGGCCGTCGAGGCGATCGGCGACCGCGCCATCGGCCTGCCGCCGCTCAACATGAGCCTGGCGCGCGCGCTGGTCTCGCGGACCCGCATCGCCCGCCTGCTGCAGGGCTACCGCGACCGTCCCGCGGCCGACCTCGACGCCATCTGCCTGACGCTCATGCAGGTCGCGCAGCTGGTCAGCGACCACCCGGAGATCATCGAGCTCGACATCAACCCGCTGTTCGCCGACGAGCGCGGTGTGCTGGCGCTCGACGCGCGCATGCGCGTCGAGCCGGCGACGGGCAGCGGACCCGACCGCCTTGCCATCCGGCCCTACCCACACGGGCTGGAAGAGTGGGCGACGTTGAGCTCCGGTCGCCAGGTGCTACTGCGGCCGATTCGGCCCGAGGACGAAGAGGCGCACCACGCCTACCACGCGAAGCTGGCACCGGAAGACGTGCGCTTCCGCTTCTTCGGCATGGTGCGCAACTTCCCGCACTCCGAAATGGCTCGCTTCACGCAGATCGACTACGATCGCGAGATGGCGTTCATCGCCACCGCACCGGACGAGCACGGCCAGCCTGAGACGCTCGGCGTCGTGCGCACCGTCACCGACCCGGACAACCTGCACGCCGAGTTCGCCATCAACGTGCGCTCCGACTTGAAAGGCCTCGGCCTCGGCCGCCTGCTGCTGGAGAAGATGATCCGCTACTGCCGCAGCCGCGGCACCGCCGAGATGGTCGGCCAGGTGCTCACCGACAACCGCGCCATGCTCAGCTTCGTGCGCGAGCTCGGCTTCGCCAGCCACCTGCTGCCGGACAGCGACGCCTTCGAAGTGCGGCTGGCGCTGGGCAACGGTCCCACTGCGCCTGCCGCGTGACAACACTCGCGATGTCGCCGGTCACCGCGGCTGGGAGGCTGCCACGTGCGGCAGTCATCCTCGGGCTCGTCGCCCTCTCCTTCACCAGCGGTTGTAGAGTCCAGCCGCCCGACGTGCGCGTCGCCGTCACCCACGAGCACCCGGAGCTTTGGAATCCCACCGATATTGTCCGCTTCCGCGGCAAGTACGTCGCGGCGGAGTTGTACCGGAATCGCCTCGCGATCTTCGATGATCTCTCGTTTTCCGGCTTGAAGCATTTCGACCCCCAGACGGTCGGGCGGCAGTTCGCCGCGCCGCACTATCTGTCCGTGACGCCGCGCGACACGCTGCTCATCAGCAACGGCTGGGGCAACAGCATAGTCGAGATTGCCGATCTCGACGGCGGCAGCTGGAAGGAGTTCTCCGGCAACGACAAGAAGTTCGACGCGCCGCACGGCGTGTGCGCGGACAAGAATGGCTGGATCTACGTCGGCGATTCCCGCAACGCGCGGTTGGTGCGCTTCCGCGACATGGGCGGGCAAGACTTCCAGGAGTTTGCCCATGTCGAGAAGAAGATCGGGTACATCCGCCAGCTCGCCTGTGCGGATGACGCGGTCTGGGTCGCCAACAGCTACGAAGACAACTCCGGGCGCGGCGGCAACATCCTGCGCATCAGTGATTTCGCCTCCGGCCGAGTGCAGGCATTCGCCGAGACCCCGGACACCAACACCACCGCCGTGCTGCCGCTGCCGGCCGGCGTCCTGTGGGCGGAATGGAGCGGTGGAATGCGGCTCCGGTTTGCGAACTGGGACGCGCGCAGGCCGCAACCCCTTTCACCCGCCACCAACCTCGGCGTGCCCTATGCCTTCTTTCACGAACCCCGCGAGCGGCGCGTCCTGGTCGCGCACTTCGGCAGCCTGGATGGGCACAGCCAGCGCGGCGGCATCCTCGAGCTGCGCTACTAGCCCGACTCTGTTGCAGCGCGGCGGCGGCGCCTGGGGCGTCGCGCGGAAGCCCGGGCCTGAGACTAACGGAGCCACAACCAGAGCGCCGCGACGGCGAGCGTAAGCGCGGTCATCGGCACGCCGGCGCGGGCGTGGTCGCGCCAGGAGATGGCGACGCCGAGGTGGGCGGCCTGGTCGACGACGATCAGGTTGGCGATGCTGCCGACCAGGATGAGGTTGCCGGCCAGCGTGCTGGCCAGCGCGAGGATCGGGCCCGCCAACGGATGCGTGGCGAACGGCAGCAGTAGCATCACGGCGGGGACGTTGGAGACCAGGTTGGAGAGCACGACGGTGACGGCGAACAGCCATGCCGGTTGCCCGACATCGATGCCGCCGCGCGTCAGCGCGCCGTGCACCGCGGCAAGCATACCGGAGCCGACCAGGGCGTGATTGACGACGAAGAGCGCCATGAACAGCACCAGCAGCTGCCAGTCGACCAGGCCGAGCATGTCGCGCGAAGCGGTGCGGCGGCTGGCGAGCAGCGCGCCGGCGGCGGCCAACGCCACCACCTCGCGCGGCCAGTCGGTGCACACGAAGGCCAGCACCGCCACCAGCAGTACGGCGAGCCCCTTGCCGGTCTGCCAGCGGTCGAAGGCGGGTGCGACGACGGCCGGCACCGCCATGTGCTTGCGCCAGCGGCCGGCGACCTGACGCCGCACGACCCACCAGACGATGGCCAGGCCAATGACCGACGGCACGCCGGCATCGAGCAGATAGCGGGCGAAGGACAGATCGAGCACCTGGCCGATCAGCATGTTTTGCGGGTTGCCGATCAGCGTCGCGGCCGAGCCGACGTTGGCGGCGCCGGCCAGCGCGAGCAGGAACGGCGCCGGATCGAGCCCGCGCCCGGCGCAGCTGGCGACGATGATCGGCGCCATCGCCAGGCAGACGATGTCGTTGGCCAGCAGCGCCGACAGCGCGCCCGCCACGACCACCAGCCAGGCGAGCAAGGCGTCGGGCGACAGCGGCGCATCGGTGAGGCGGCGCGTGACGTGGGCGTAGAAGCCGCCGAGCCGCAGCTGCGCCGAGACGACCATGAGCCCGAACAGCAGGCCGATCGTCGGTACGTCGACGGCGCGCCAGGCTTCGTCGGGACTGACGCGACCCGTCGCCAGCAGCGCGATGGCGCCGAGCAGCGCCACGCCGGTGCGGTCGATGGCCAGGCCCGGCAGGCCGCCGAGCAGCATGCCGAGATAGACGAAGCCGAAGACCGCCAACACCACCGTGTCCATCGCATCCTCACCGCCGCGACTCGCTTGCACCGGCGCCGCTCCCTTGCCTATTACCGAGGCGCCGCACAGGGGGAAAGGGAAACCGCATGCCGAGCAACGAGCTGAACGCCATTCGAACCGTGCTGAAGGCGCAGCCGCGCGCACTGAACGCCAGCGTCGCCGAGCGCCGCGCCGCCGTCGAGGACATCACCAACGTCTTTCCGCTCGCCCCCGATGTCATCGTCACGCCAGTCGACGCCGGCGGCGTGCCCGCCGAGTGGGTTGCGGCGCCGGGCGCCGACCCGCGCCGCACGATGCTCTACCTGCACGGCGGCGGCTACGTCATCTGCTCGATCAACACCCACCGCGAGCTCGCCTCGCGTCTGGCGCGCGCCGCGGCCGCCCGTGTCTTGGTCATCAACTACCGACTCGCTCCTGAGCATCCGCATCCCGCGGCCGTCGAGGACGCCGTCACCGCCTATCGCTGGCTGCTCGGCCGCGGCGCCAGCCCGGCGCGCACGGTCATCGCCGGCGACTCCGCCGGCGGCGGCCTCACCGTCGCCACGCTGGTGGCGCTGCGCGATGCGGGCGTGGCGTTGCCCGCAGCCGGCGTCTGCATCTCGCCGTGGGTCGACATGGAAGGGCTCGGCGAGTCGATGACCACCAAGGCCGACGTCGACCCGATGGTCCAGCGCGAGCAACTGGTCGAGATGGGCAAGCTCTACCTGGGCGGCAAGCCGCCGCGCACGCCGCTCGCATCCCCGCTCTATGCCGACCTTCACGGCCTGCCACCGCTCTTGATCCAGGTCGGCACAGCCGAGACGCTGCTCGACGACTCGACCCGTCTCGCCGGGTGCGCCCTGGAAGCTGGCGTCGACGTCATGCTCGAGCCGTGGGAGGACATGATTCACGTCTGGCACATCTTCGCCACGATGCTTCCCGAAGCCCGCGAGGCCATCGAGCGCGTCGGCGCGTTCGTGCGCGAGCGCACCTGAGCAGCGACCCGTGCCCGGCGACCCCATCGCCCGCGCCTGCGCCATCGCCGGCATCCTGGCGGGCCGCGCGGTGCGCGACGCGATCCACGCCATGCCGGCGGAGGCGCGCGCCACACCGACGCCGTCGCCGCTCAAGCCGCGTATGGGTCCGCTGGCGCGCGCCGTCGACCAGGTCGGCGACACGCTCGGCATCGAGCACCTCGAGCGCTTGAGCCGCGCCATCGGCTACCGTATCGACCTCATCGTCGACGAGCGCACGGGCGAGGTGCGCTCCGTCGGCACGGCGGCTGGGGCGGAGGTCATCTTCGCCTACATGGACGCCGTCGACGGCACGATCAAAGTCGGCGGCCTCGGCAACGACCCCGCCCAGGGGCGCTTTCGCATCGCCAACGACGGCGGCTGGGCCGCGGCGCTGGCGTTCACGGCGCCGACGCGCGCGGCGCTCGATCAATTGACCATCGGCGACTTCAGCGTCGCGGCGCTGGTCGATGGCAACCCGACGCGTTACCGCGCCTACCCGGCCGAGGTCATCGCCCTGTCCGGCGACGGCGGCCCCTGCGCCATCGACGTCACCGACGTCGCGCTCGACGCCGGCACCGCGCTGCCGGCCCGGCGCGTCTTCACCTCGACCAACACCGTGCTCAACCAAAGCATGGTCTATCTCGATTCCTTCCAGGCCTTCGACCGCAACACCCGTCTGCCGGGCGACGAGGAGCTCGCCGTCGAGCTCTACCGCCGGCTGATCAACCGCCACGACGGCGGCGCTTTCGATGTCCTGCGCCAATACGCCAACCTGAGCGCGCTGCTGCGCACCATGCTCGGCTGGCGCGACGAGCCGGTGTGGATCGAATCGCAGGGCGGCGGCTTCGTGGTGATCAACGAGAACCTCTTCAACCTCATCCCCGCCGTGCCCGTCATCGCTGGTGCGGGTGGCCGCTGCATCGACTTCGACGGACGCCCGCTTGCCGCGCGGCGCCTGGCCGACGGCCGCACCAGCATCGTCTACGCCGCCAACGCCGACCTGTGCGCGGCCCTGCAGGCGCTGGTCGGCGGCGCGCGCCGCCGCTGATGCCGATCTTCTACGGCTGGTACGTCCTCGCCGCCAGCGTCGTCATCGAGCTGTTCGGCCTCGGCTTCGGCATCTTCGCCATCACCACCGTCTATCCCTACATCATCGACGCCTTCCCCGACTGGTCGCGCACGACGGTCTTCGCGCCGACCTCGATCATCATCCTGACTGTCGGCGCGCTCGGTCCGGTCACCGGCTTCCTGATCGATCGCTACCCGATCCGTTTGATCTTCGCGGCCGGCATCATCGTGCAGTCGCTCGGGCTGCTGCTCTTCTCGCGCGTGCAGACGCCGGCGCAATATCTCGGCGTCTCGGCGCTGATCGGCTTCGGCATGTCGGCGGTCACCATTCTGCCCAACCAGGTCCTGGTCTCGCGCTGGTTTCACTCGCGCGTCGGCCTGGTCAACGGCATCATCCTGGCCGCCACGGCGATGGGCGCCGCCGTCTCGCCGGCGCTGGTGACGCGGGTCATCGAGGCGTCGGACTGGCGCACGGCGTTCACCTGGATGGCGCTGGCCGCGTTTGCGCCGCCGATGCTGGTGGTGCTGGCGCTGGTGCGCGATCGGCCCAGCGACCTCGGCCTGCAGCCCTACGGCGAGGCCGCGGCGGCGGCGAGCGCGCTGCCGGGACCGGCGTGGACGCTCAAGCGCGCCGCGCGTTCGCCGACGTTCTGGATCTTCGCCGCGGCGATCTTCTTCGGCGGCATGCCGTGCTACTCGCACAACAAGCACCTGCTCGTGTTCCTCAAGGAGCTCGGCTACGGGCCGGTGGAGGCGGCAGACCACAAGAGCTTCCTCTTCTTCGTCGCCGCCTGTGCCCGCCTCAGCTTCGGCTGGCTGTGCGATCGCTACGACAAGCGCCGCATGTTCCTCATCCACCTGCTGCTCATCGCCATCGGTTTCCCGCTGCTGCTGTGGGTTCCCGCCCACCGCTGGCTGCTGCTGCCGGCGTTGTTCCTGTTCGGCGTCGGCTACGGCGGCCTGTTGCCGGCGATCCCGATTCTCGCCGTGCACTACTTCGGCCGCGCCCACCTCGGCTCGATCCTCGGCGCCTACAAGGTCTCCTACGACCTCGCCGCCGCGGGCGCACCGCTGTTCACCGCCTACCTCTACGACCTGTCCGGCAGCTATGCCCTGCCGCAGTACTGGCTGACGGCATTTGCGTGGATCGGTGTGGCGCTGGTGCTCTTCGGCCTCGGCACGGTCGCGACGCGGCCACGGCCGCTGGCCGGCGACCCCAGTTGAGTTTTGTCGCGTTACCTGGCAACAACGAAGGCGATCCGACGACGGGGCGTGGCGCAGCCTGGTAGCGCACTCGCTTGGGGTGTGAGTGGTCGGCCGTTCAAATCGGCTCGCCCCGATACTCGATCAGTGGCGGGGACGGGTGGCTTCTTCAGCCCCGTCCCCGTCAGTTTCTCACTCTAAGTTGCCTGCCCGGCGGGCCGGTGGTACCTTCGCCGCTGTGATCATCCTCGTCTCCAATGACGACGGAATTCGCGCCGCCGGCATCCGCGCGCTGGTGGCGGCGCTGGAGCCGGTCGGGGAGGTGTGGGTCGTGGCGCCGGACCGGGAGCAAAGCGCCGCCGGCCACTCTCTCAGCCTGCATCGGCCGCTGCGCGTCGAGCAGGTCGGACCGCGCCAATTCTCCGTCGACGGCACGCCGACCGACAGCGTCAACCTGGCCATCAACGGCATCATGCCGAACCGGCCGCACCTGGTCGTGTCGGGCATCAACCACGGCGCCAACCTCGGCGACGACATCACCTACTCCGGTACCGTCTCGGCCGCGATGGAAGGCACGCTCCTCGGCGTACCGTCGATCGCCGTCTCGCTGGTGGGTCGCGAAGGCGTCGACTTCAGCGCCGCCGCGGCGTTTGCGGCCCGGCTGGCGGAGTCCGCACTGGCGCGCGGCATGCCGCGCGACACGCTGCTCAACGTCAACGTCCCCGCCCTGCCCGCCGCCGAGCTGCGCGGCTACGTCGTGACCCGTCAGGGCAAGCGCTGTTATGGCGACGCCATCGTCGAGAAGCTCGATCCGCGCGGCAAGAAGTATTACTGGATCGGCAGCGACGACATGGGATTCGTGCCGGCCGAAGGCACCGATTTCACCGCCATCGAGAGCGGCTATATTTCGGTCACGCCGCTGCACCTCGATCTGACCAACTACGCCACCATCGCGCAGGTCAACGAGATGAAGGTCGACTGGCCATGACCGCGGTCGAGGAGCGCGAGCTGATGGTGCAGCGCCAGCTGGTCGAGCGCGGCATCGAAGACGCGCGCGTGCTGGCCGCGATGCGCACCGTGCCGCGGCACGAGTTCGTTCCCAGCGAGCTGCGCACCTACGCCTACGCCGATGAGCCGTTGCCGATCGGCGAGGGACAGACGATCTCGCAGCCCTACATGGTCGCGCTGATGACCGAAGCGCTGCAGGTGCGCCAGGGCGAGCGCGTGTTGGAGATCGGCACCGGCTCGGGCTACCAGGCGGCGGTGTTGGCGCACATGGGCGCCGAGGTCTACTCGGTCGAGCGCCTGGCCGGGCTCGCGCGCCGCGCGGAGCAGCGGTTGCAGCGTCTCGGCTACACGCACGTGCACGTGCGCGACGGCGACGGCAACGATGGCTGGCCCGACGCCGCGCCGTTCGACGCCGTGCTGGTCGCCGCCGCGGCGCGCGAGATTCCACGCGCGCCGTTGCAGCAGTTGCGCATCATGGGGCGCATGGTGCTGCCGATCGGCGGCGAGGACGGACAGGAGCTGGTGCGCATCTGGCGCACGGCGGACGGCTTCCGCGAGGACTATCTCGGCGGCTGTCGCTTCGTGAAGCTGATCGGCCGCCACGGCTGGGAGGCTTGACCGCCGCCGGTTGCCGGCCACACGGCGCGCCACCGCCGGCGGCCTTTGCCATTCGCGGCCCGATCTGTTTGGCTCCCGCCCCACGGCGGCGGCAGACGGCGCCGCGACCTACAAGAGGAGAGACCCGAGCATGGATCTGCGCGCGCACATTCGAGACATCCCCGACTTTCCCAAGCCGGGCATCCTTTTCAAGGACATCACGCCGATGCTGGCGCACGGGCCGGCGCTGGGTTGGACGGTCGACCATTTCGCCGAGCGCTACCGCGGCGCGGTGGACATCGTGCTGGGCATCGAGTCGCGCGGTTTCATTGTCGGCGCAGCCGTCGCCTACGCCCTCGGCGTCGGCCTGGCCCTGGTGCGCAAGCCGGGCAAGCTGCCGTCCGAGACCTTCGCGGCCAAGTACGAGCTCGAATACGGCAGCGATGCATTGGAGATCCACCGCGACGCCTTCGGCCATCCCTGCCGCGTCTTGATCCTCGACGATCTGCTCGCCACCGGCGGCACCGCAGGCGCGGCGATCGCCCTGGTCGAGCGGCTGCGCGGCGAGGTGGTCGAATGCGCCTTCGTGATCGAGCTCGAGTTCCTCAAGGGACGCCAGCGACTCGCACCGCATCCGGTGTACTCGCTGGTGCAGTACTGAGCCACGGACTCGAAACAACGAAAGGACCTACGACATGCGCCCGACCCTCATCGCCGCCGTTCTCGTCGCCGGGCTCGCGGCGCTGGCCGCCCCCGCAACGGATGCGCGCGCCGACTCGAACATCAAGGAAGCCTACGACGCGCGCTGTGCCTTCTGTCACGGCCCCAGCGGGGCCGGCGACGGCATGGCCGCGGCGACGCTGCAGCCGCCGCCGACCAACTTCAAGCGCCCCGACTATTGGAAGACGGCGACCGACGAGCGCATGCGCGAGACCATCACCAACGGCAAACCCGGCACCGCCATGATGCCGTTCGCCAGCTCCCTGAAGCCCGAGGAGATCAGCGCGCTGATCGGCTATCTGAAGACGTTCGCCCCCAAATAACCGGCGCGCGCGGCGCTCACTTGGCGGCGCGCAGCTCGGCGAGCAACGCGCGCGCCTCGGCCGCCTTGCGCCGGCGCGATTGCGACTCGGCGATCTCGATGGCGCGCTCGAGCAGCGGCACGCCCCGCTCCGGCTGGCCCTTGTCGCGGTACGTCTCCGCCAGCTCGATGCGCGCCCCGACCATGCCGGGGTCGATCGCCAACGACCGCTCCAGATAGTCCTGGGCCTTGTCGAGGCTCCCGCCGAGCACCCATGGGAGCTGGTGGTACATCCCGCCCTTGGCCGCCAGCCCGTCGGGATGCTGCGGGTCGAGCTCCAGCGTGCGCTCGAGCTCGCGGTTGGCCTTCAGCAGGGTGACCGGATTCACCGTGACACCCTGGCGAATCATGATGCTGCCCTCGTTGGCGAAGAGGGCGAAGTGCGCCTGCGCATTGCCGTCGTCGAGCGCCAACGCACGGCGCGCCAGCTCGACGCCGGCGCGAAACTCGGCCAGCTCCGCCGCCTGGTCCGGCGCGTCCTCGGCTCGGCGGATACACATCATCGCCTGATGCGCCAGGTCCTGCGCCTGAGCGGCCGGCGTGGCCACACCGGTCGACGCCATCGCCGCCGGATCGGCCATGGTCGGGCGCGCCCATATGGGCATGGCTAACGCCAGCGTCGTCACGACTGCGAGGTATCTCCGCACGGCTCCTCCGCAGGACCAGCCCGTGAAAATGTCGCGGCGGGGATCCTCGGATACCAAAAGGTTATCAGACGAGTCAGGCACCAGCAACGAGGTCAATTGCTCCGGTGAAGGCCAGGGCCGCCGCCGCGAACAGCTGCGGCTGCTCGAGGGGCAGATTGTGACCCGCCCCCGGGATGAGCAGCAGGCGGTTGTGGGGCAGCACCCGACTCATCTTCACCGAGCCGCCGGGCGGCGTCAGCTGATCGTCCAACCCTTGCAGGATCAACACCGGCGCCCGCACGCGCGCCAGGTCGGCCGTCCAGGCGTAATCGCTCACCGCGCGCACGGCGGCCGCGTAGGCGGCGGGATCGTTGCGCCGGGTCTGGTCCTCGAGCCCGCGCACCACCTCGGGGTGGCTGGCCGCAAACGCCGCGGCAAACGAGCGCGAGGCGTCGCTGGCGCGGCTGTCGAAGCCATGCCGCTCGACGTTGTCAGCCAGGCGCTGCCAGGTCGCAATCGCCCGCGCGCCGACCTCGCTCGAGGTGCTGACCAGAATCAGCGACCGGACCCGGTCGGGGAAATCGAGCCCGAAGCGCTGCGTGATCACGCCGCCCATCGAGATGCCGAGCAGATGGGCGCGTTCGATGCCCAACGCGTCGAGCAAGCGCGCCAGATCGGCCGCAAAGATCGCCGGACTGTACGGCCCGGGCGGCTTGTCCGAAGCGCCGAAGCCGCGCACATCCCAGCGCAGCACGCGGTGATGCGCCGCAAACGCGGCGCAGCTGCCGTCCCAGAAATGCAGGTCGCCGCCGAGGCCGTGGGTCATGACCAGCGGCGTGCCCTCGCCTTCCAATTCGCAGTTCAGCTGCAGGTCGCCGATCGCCGTGCGCATGGCGCGGCAACATAGAGGCCAGGGGTCCGGAGGCGCAAGGGTCGCCGCGCCTCCCCTTGAACCGCCGAACCCGCCGCCTCTATCCTCGGCGGCGGTGCAGATCTCGGTCATCATTCCGGCGCTCGACGAGGAGCACACGCTACCCGCGGCGATCGCCAGCGCGCGCGCCCCAAGCGTGTGCGAGGTTGTCGTCGTCGATGGCGGCAGCCGTGACGGTACAGCGCGTGTCGCCGGCGAGCTGGCCGACCGCGTCATCAGCGGCACGCGCGGCCGGGCGCTGCAGATGAACGCCGGCGCGGCGGTGGCGCGCGGGGAGGTCCTGCTCTTCCTGCACGCCGACACGCTGCTGCCGGCAGGCTTCGACGCCGCCGTGCTCGCGGCTCTCGCCGACCCGGCCGTCGTCGGCGGGCGGTTCGATGTCCGCCTGTTGCCGAGCACCCCACTGATCTGGCTCACCGGCGCGCTGATCAACCTGCGCTCGCGCGCCAGCCGCATCGCCACCGGCGATCAGGCCCTGTTCGCGCGCGCCGCGGTATTTCAAGAGCTCGGCGGCTTCGAAGCCATCCCGCTGATGGAGGACATCGCTTTTACCCGCGCCCTCAAGCGCCGCGGCCGCATTGCCTGCCTGCGCCAACAGGTCACGACCTCCTCGCGCCGCTGGCGCCGCGACGGCGTCGTGCGCACGATCCTGCTGATGTGGTCCCTGCGCCTGCTCTACTTCTGTGGCGTCTCCCCTGCCCGCCTGCACCGCGCTTACACCAACACGCGCTGAGCCGCCGCAGTCGCCCGACTGCAGCCCGACCCCCGCGAGCGCAGCGGCGGCCATGCGTCGCGCCTTCACAAGTCTCTGAACCGGCCGCCCGACGCTGTGGCACGCCGGTTGCCTTCTGGTCTCTGCACACGCAGCAAAGGAGGCTCGAATGGGCATCATCGACTCGGCAGTGATTCAGAACGCAATGGTTTTTGGCGGCATCGAGATGGGGGGCCTGGCCGTCGGACTGTTGGGATCGCTCGTGGTCGCCACCGGCGGCATCGTGCTGTCCACCGGCCAACCCGCCCATTGGCTCAGCGCGGCGCTTGCAAGGGCTCGCCGGATCATGGGAATCAGGGTCAGTCAGCCACAGCTCTGCGAGGTCAAGTAGGCCTCCACGAGCGCCAGCGAGGTGTATGACCGTCCTCGGATTCCTGATCGCGATGGGGCTCCTCTTTCACTACAAGGGTCGGCTGGTGCAGTCGCATCGCCGGCGGGTGGAAGCGGCCAAGGGCCTCGCCGCCCAGGCAAACGGCGCCACGGCAGCCGCCGCGGGCTGCGCGCCCTCGGACGCCGCCTGGGCCGACTGCGGCCTCGACTGGCAGCAGCACTGGAAGGACAAGCACGGCTATCGCGAAGCCCGCCGGGCGCTGCGCGATGCGCGCCGGGCAGCGCGGCGAGCCCAACGCAACAAGGGCGCCGCCGGCGATCAACCGAGCGTCGAGGCGCCGGCCGAGTCGCCAGAAGTGGCGCTGCTGCGCCGCGCGCGGCGGCGCGCCCGCGCCGAGGTCGGCTTCTACAGCCACCTGATGAGCTACCTGGGCGTCATGGCGCTGCTGGCGCTCATCAACCTGATGACGACGCGCTACCCCTGGTTTCTCTGGCCGGCGATCGGCTGGGGCTTCGGGCTGTTCGCGCACTACATGGCGGTCTTCGGCACCCGCGTGGTGCGTGAGCGCTACTTCGAACCCGCCATCGAGCGCGAGGTGCGCCGCGAGAAGGCCGTCATGCAGACCGAAAAGCAGGCCAGCATCGACGAGCTGTCGTCGACCATCGCGCACGAGATCCGCAACCCGATCGCCGCCGCCAAGAGTCTCGTGCAGCAGATGGGCGAGGACGTCCACTCGGTCGAGAACGTCGAGTACGCCAAGGTGGCGCTGGAGGAGCTCGACCGGGTCGAGCGGCGCATCTCGCACCTGCTGCGCTTCGCCAAGGAAGAGGACTACACGTTCGAGCGCATCAACCTGGCCACCGTCGTCGACTCGGCGCTGACGCAGATGCGCGCCAAGCTCGATGCCGCCAAAGTCGCGGTGGCGCGCAACTACATTGCCGGGCCGACGGTCAACGCCGACGCGGAGAAGCTCCGCCAGGTGTTCGCCAACGTCATCGACAACGCCATCGACGCGCTCGAACCCATCGCCGAGGGCCGCCGCCTCGATCTGTTCATCGACAACGGCGGCGCGGCCGCCACCGTGCGCCTGCGCGACAACGGCTGCGGCATCCCGCCCGACAAGGTCGAGCGCATCTTCAACCCCTTCTTCACCACCAAGGAGAAGGGCACCGGACTCGGCATGGCCATCTCACGCAAGATCGTCGAAGCGCACGAGGGCACGATCGACGTCGTCAGCGAACCGGGGCGCGGCTCCGAGTTCGCCATCACGCTGCCCAGGCCGCAGTGACATGCACGGGCGCATCCTCATCGTCGACGACGAGAAGGCCATGCGGCTGGCCCTCAAGGGTCTGCTCGGCAAGGAAGGGTACCAGGTCGAGACGGCGGGCAGCGGCGAGGAGGCGGTGCGCAAGATCGACACCGGCGACTTCCACCTCGTCATCACCGACCTGAGCATGGACGGCGTCAGCGGCATGCACGTGCTCGAGCACACCCGCCACGTCGACCCCGACACGGCGGTGATCATGATCACCGCGCACGGCTCGGAAAAGATCGCCGTGCAGGCGATGAAGCTGGGCGCCTCGGACTATCTGCCCAAGCCGTTCGACAACGACGAGCTACGAGTGATCGTGCGCCGCGCGATGGAGACCGCCCGTCTGCGCCGCGACCACCGCCGTCTGCTCGAGCAGGTCCAGGGCGCCTTCGGTTTCGAGCACATCGTCGGCCGCAGCCCGGCGATGGCGCGCGTCTTCGAGACCATCAGCCGCGTCGCCGATACCGACATCACCGTGCTGATTCGCGGCGAGAGCGGCACCGGCAAGGAGCTGGCCGCCAACGCGCTGCACTACCGCAGCCCGCGCCGCGGCAAGCCGATGATCAAGATGAACTGCGCGGCGCTGAGCCGCGAGCTGGTCGAGAGCGAGCTGTTCGGCCACGAGCGCGGCGCCTTCACCGGCGCTATCGCGCGCCGCGAGGGCAAGTTCGAGGCTGCCGACGGTGGCACGCTGTTCCTCGACGAAGTCGGCGACATGCCGCTCGAGACGCAAGCCAAGCTGCTGCGCGCCCTGCAGGAGCGCGAGTTCGAGCGCGTCGGCGGCAACGAGCCGATCCGCGTCGATGTGCGCGTGTTGGCGGCGACGAATCAGGATCTCGAAGCCGCGGTGGGCGCCGGGCGCTTTCGCGAGGACCTCTACTACCGCCTCAAAGTCATCGAGCTCGGGCTGCCGCCACTGCACGAGCGACGCGAGGACATTCCGCTGCTCGTCGACCACTTCCTGCGCGACGCGGCCGAGCGCTATCAGCGCCCGGCCAAGGCGCTGACGCCGGAGGCGTTGCGCGCCTGTGTCGGACGGCGCTGGAAGGGCAACGTGCGCGAGCTGCGCTCGGCCGTCGAGCAAGCCCTGCTGCTCGCACCCGGGTCGGAGATCACGGCGCGCGATCTCTTCGGCGCGGAGGATCCTGGCGAGGCCCCGGCGGTGGCGGAGAACGCGGCGCCGCGCGCCACCGGCCGGTCGTTCCGCGATGCCAAGGCCCACCTGGTCGAGGCCTTCGAACGCGACTTCCTGCTCCAGGCGCTGCGGCGCCACGGCGGCAACATCAGCAAGGCCGCCGAGGAGGTCGGGATGTACCGGCAGAACTTCCAACAAAAGATGCGCGAGCTCGGCATCAGCACCGAGGACGCGGCGCCCGGCGCCGCCGACGAGTGAGACCGCGCGCCAGACGGGCGCACGGCGCAACGCATGGGAAGGACTCACGCATGAACATTCTCGCCCGTGCCACCAACCTGCTGCGTGGCGTGCTGGCGCAGTGGATCGGCCATCGCGAGCAGCACAACCCGGCAGCTGTTTACGAGGCAGCGATTCAGGAGCGCATGGCGCGCTATCGCACGCTGCGCGAAGCCGCCGCCGGCATTCTGTACGTGCGCAGCAAGCTCGGCAAACAGCTCGAAGCGGAGAGCGCCGAGCTGGCGCGCCTGCGCCGCCAGCTCGAGATCGCCGTCGACAACGGCGACGACCGCGCGGCGCTGGCGCTGATCACGCGCCGCGACGGGCTCGATGCCGACGTCGCGCGGTTGCAGGCCGAGCTCGCCGAGCTGACCGTCGAAGCCGAAGCGGCCAAGGCCAACCTGGTCGGCTTTCAGACCGACATCGCCGCGCTGCGCGACGAGAAGGTACGCATGCTGGCCCGGCTCGCCAACGCCGAAGTGCGCCTGCAGCTGCGCGAGAAGCTGAACGGCCTGTCGACCGAGGCCGACATCCAGGCCCTCGAGGCCGTACGCGATCACATCAACCGGCAGGTCACCGACGCGCAGATCGGCCGCGAGCTCGGCGACCGCGACCTCGAGCAGCGCCTGGCTGGGATCCGCGAGGCCGAAGCACAGGCGGCCGCCCGCGCCCAGCTCGACGAGATCAAACGCACGCGCCAGCGCGCGCTGGTGCGCGTCGCGTTGCCCGAGCCGGCCGTGGTGGCGTGAACGCGTTCAGATCCGGAAGCACTCGCGCACCAGCCCGTCCAGCGCGTCGTTGAACGCCGCGGGTGCCTCGAGGTTGCTGAGGTGGCCGGCGGCGGGAAGGATCTCGACCCGCGCGCCGGGAATCAACGCGGCCATGGCGCGCATCACGTCGGGTGGCGTCAGCGTGTCCTCGTCGCCGCCGACGCACAGAACCGGAACGCGCAGCGAACCCAACAAAGAGGTCGAATCGGGCCGACCGGCCATGGCGCGCAGCGCGCCGGCCACGCCGGCGACGCTGTTCTCGAGCATGACGGCGCGCGCGCGGTCGACCACACCGGGCTGCGCGCGCAGCGTGGTGGCGCCGATCAGCTTGGGCATGAACTCGTTCACCGCCGCGATCACGCCCTCTGATTCCACTTCCGCCGCCAGCTCGTGGCGCATCGCGGCGGCCGCTTCGCTATCGGCGTTGGCCCGCGTGTCGGCGAGCAGCAGACCCACCAGGCGCGGCCCGAGCTCCTCGACCAGTCGAAAAGCCACGTAGCCGCCCATCGACAGCCCGACGACGAGCACCTTGTCGAGCCCGAGGTGATCGACCAGCTCGCGCACCGCGCGCGCGTAGTCGGCCAGCGACGGCGCGTGGGCCGGCATTGGCGAGAGGCCGAATCCGGGCAGATCGACGGCGATCAGGCGTGCCCGTTCACTCAGCGCGGCAAGCTGCGGCTCCCACATCCGCGCGTTGAGCGGAAACCCATGCAACAGCACCACGGCCGGTCCCCTACCCGCCTCTCGCGTATGCAGCATCGCCAATCCCCTTTATCGGTCTGCTGCATCTACCATGCGCCGGGCGATGGCGAAAATCTCGGCGAACATCGGCCGCGTCAGCTTGCCGGTGAACGTGTTCTGCTGGCTCGGATGGTAGGAGACGATCAGCCCGGTGTGCGCATCGAGACGATGCGTCAGCCCGTGCCCGAAGCGCGGGCGCGGCGATGGTGGCGCATGGCCGGCCGCTGCCCAGGCTTGCAGAAATCCCAACAACGCCACCTGCCCGAGCACGATCACCGCGCGCAGCCGCGCCAGCAGCTGCAGTTCTTCGACGAGGAAGGCGCGGCAGTGCGCGATCTCGTCGGGTAGCGGCCGGTTGTCCGGCGGTGCACAGCGAGCGGTGGCACTGATGTACGCATCGCGCAGACGCAGGCCATCGTCGCGATCGGTCGAGGTCGGCTGACTGGCGAAGCCGGCCTCGTGCAGCGCGGCGTAGAGCCAATCGCCGCTGCGGTCGCCGGTGAACATGCGCCCGGTGCGGTTGGCGCCGTGCGCGGCCGGCGCCAGGCCGACGATCAGCAGGCGCGCCGCGTGGTCGCCGAAGCCGGGGACCGGTCGGCCCCAATACTCGCAATCGAGGTACTGCCGGCGCTTCTCGCGCGCCACTTGCTCGCGATGCGCCACCAGGCGCGGGCACAGCCGGCAGGATTCGATGCGCCGATCGTGCTCAGCCCAGGACATGGGACCGTCGATGTTCTCCGGACTCCGATTCCCCCCTTTGCCAAAGGGGGAAGTCCGGCGATCTACTTCACGTGCCTTCGGACCACGACGTCAGGTACTGCTTCTGGTCGGTGGTCAGGCGGTCGATCTTGATGCCCATGCTGTCGAGCTTGACGGCGGCCACTTCGTCCTCGACTTCCTTGGGAACGTCGTGGACGCGCACCGCCAGGCCGCCCTTGCGCTGACTGGCGCGCAGGGCCCATTCGGCGCTCAGGGCCTGGGTGGCAAAGCTCATATCCATCACCGCCGCCGGGTGTCCTTCGGCGGCGGCCAGGTTGACCAACCGGCCCTCGCCGATCAGGTAGAGCGTGCGCCCGTTGGGCAGCTTGTAGGCGTCGACGAGCGGGCGGACGTCCTTGTCGATGCCGCTCGCCAGGCGGCGCAGCGTCTTCAGGTCGATCTCGACGTCGAAGTGGCCGGAGTTGCACATGATGGCGCCGTCGCGCATCGACTGGAAGTGCTCCTCGCGGATGACGTGCTTGTCGCCGGTCAGGGTGATGAACACATCGCCGACCTTGCAGGCGTCGCGCATCGGCATGACGCGGAAGCCGTCCATCGCCGCCTCGAGGGCGCGAATCGGCTCGACCTCGGTGACGATGACCTGCGAGCCCATGCCACGGGCGCGCGCGGCGACGCCCTTGCCGCACCACCCGTAGCCGGCGATCACCACCGTGCGTCCGGCGAGCAGCACGCTGGTGTCGCGCAGGATCCCGTCGATGGTCGATTGGCCGGTGCCGTAGCGGTTGTCGAACAGGTGCTTGGTGGTGGCGTCGTTGACCGACACCACCGGAATGCGCAGCGCCCCGTCGCGTTCCATGGCGCGCAAGCGGATGACGCCGGTGGTCGTCTCCTCCAGACTGGCGCGCACGTGCTCGGCTTGCGCGACGTAGTCCGTGTGCAACAGCGACACCAGGTCGGCGCCGTCGTCCATGGTCAACACCGGCTTCTGGTCGAGCACGGCGCGCAGATGCTCGTAGTACGACTTGTTGTCCTCCCCTTTGATCGCGAAGGTTGGGATGCCGTCGTTCTTCACCAGACTGGCGGCCGTATCGTCTTGCGTCGACAGCGGATTCGACGCGCACAGGAACACCTTGGCACCGCCCGCCTTCAGCGTGCGCATCAGATTGGCCGTCTCGGCCGTCACGTGCAGACAGGCCGCCATGGTCACCCCCTTCAGCGGCTGCTCCTTGGCCCAACGCTCGCGGATCTTGCGCACCACCGGCATGAACTGATCGGCCCAATCGATGCGCTTCTGGCCCTGCGCGGCGAGCTTCAGATCTTTGACGTGATAGGTCTGCCGTGACATCGGGATTTCCTCGTGTTCATTGCAGCGCGGCGGCCACCGAACCGTGCCGGTGACCGCCGCAAGATCGATCCACCGAGCGGTGGATGAGATGAAGGGGGTGGGAAGCGAGCTGCTGGAATCAGGCCGTCGCGACGGCGGCCTGGCGGGCGCGTTCCGGAGCCGCCGACAGTCCGGCGGCGCTGCGCAGATCGGCGACCCGATCGGCACGCTCCCAGGTAAAGAAGCCACCCTCGGCCTCGCGGCCGAAGTGCCCGTACGACGCGGTCTTCTCGTAGATCGGCCGCTTCAGGTCGAGCGCGCGGATGATGCCGGCCGGCTTGAGCTCGAAGTGCTCGACCACCAGCTCCGACAGCCGCGCATCCGAGACCACGCCAGTGTCGAAAGAATCGACCAGCACGGAGATCGGATCCGCCACGCCGATGGCATAGGCCAGCTGGACCTCGCACTTGCGCGCCAGGCCGGCGGCGACGATGTTCTTGGCGATGTAGCGCGCCATGTAGGCCGCGCTGCGGTCGACCTTCGACGGATCCTTACCCGAGAAGGCGCCGCCGCCATGACGGCCGTAGCCGCCGTAGGTGTCGACGATGATCTTGCGGCCGGTGAGGCCGCAGTCGCCCATCGGACCGCCGACCACGAAGCGGCCGGTCGGATTGACGTGGAAGGCGGTCTTGCGGTCGAGGAAATGGGCCGGCACGACCTTCTTGATCACCTCTTCGACGATCATGTCGCGCAGCACCTCGTACTTCACGTCGTCGCTGTGCTGGGTGGAGACGACCACGGCATCGATGCGTACCGGGCGGCCTTCGCGGTACTCGACCGTGACCTGCGACTTCGCATCCGGGCGCAGGAACGGATGGCGGCCGGTGCGGCGAATGTCGGAGAGATGGCGCATCAGCTGGTGGGCCAGCTCGATCGGCAGCGGCATGAGCTCCGGCGTCTCGTCGCAGGCGAAGCCGAACATCAGACCCTGGTCACCGGCGCCCTGCTCCTGGTGCAGGCCCTGGCCGGCGGTGACGCCCTGCGAGATGTCGGGCGACTGGCGGTCGATGGCGGTCAGCACCGCGCACGTGCTGGCGTCGAAGCCCATGTCCGACGACGTGTAGCCGATGCGGCGCACGGTGTTGCGGACGATCTCGGCGTAGTTGATCTTGGCCCGCGTGGTGATCTCGCCGGCGACGACGACCATACCCGTCTTGGCCAGGCTCTCGCAGGCGACGCGGCTGTCCGGGTCGGATTCGAGCAAGGCGTCCAGAATCGCATCGGAAATCTGATCGCACATCTTGTCCGGATGCCCTTCGGATACGGACTCTGAGGTAAAGAGGAAATCTTGCAATGCCATGGCTCGTCTCCTACGTGCTGGCGGCGTTCGGCCCACCGGATTTTTGAGGCTGACTTTCCACGCATATTACAGGGGTATTCGAGGGTCAAGCAAAGACGTTCTGGCCCATTGCCCCACCGGTGGGGCAAAAACCAACGGTCGCGCGGCTCGGAAGGCAGCCCGGCGTCAGTCCTGTTCGTTGAACCGGGCGTCGATCAGCGCGGCAATGGCTTCGAGCACGGTCGCGGCGGCCGGGCCGGCTGCGGTCACTTCGATCTCGGACCCCTGCGCGGCCGCCAGCATCATGAGACCGATGATGCTCTTGCCGTCGACGTCCTGCCCGTCCTTGCTCACCACGATCGCAGCGTCGAGGTCCTTGACCGCCTGGACGAACAGGGCCGCCGCCCGCGCGTGCAGCCCGAGCCGGTTCTTGATCTCGAAGACGCGCCGCAGGCCGGGCGGCTGCTCCTGCCGTTGGGTCATCGCAGCAGGTCCCGGTGTTGCACCTCGACCCGATACCCGCGCTGGTTCAGAACCTGGCTGAGCCGCTCGACCAGCGCCACCGAGCGATGGCGACCGCCGGTGCAGCCCAGCGCCAGGGTGAAGTAGCTCTTGCCCTCGCGCCGGTAGAGGGGCAACGCGAAGTCGAGCAGCGCCTCGGTCAGGCGCAGGAATTCGCGCGTCTCCTCGCGTTCGAGCACGAAATCGGCCACGGCGGGATCGCGGCCGCTTTGGGCGCGCAGGGCATCGACGAAGAACGGGTTGGCGAGAAAGCGCGCGTCGAGCACCATGTCGGCATCATTCGGCACGCCGAACTTATAGCCGAACGAGACCAACAGCAGCGTCAGGGCGTCCTTGTCGGAGGGTTCGCGGTAGAGGCGGCGCAGCTCGTCGCGCAGCTGGTGCACGGTGAGCGCGCTGGTGTCGACGATGCGATCGGCCTGCCCGCGCAGTCCCGAGAGCAGCTCGCGCTCGCGCCGGATGTTGGCGCTCGGGCCGCCGGGTTCGCCGAGCGGGTGCGGGCGCCGCGTTTCGCTGAAGCGGCGCACGAGCACATCGTCCGAGGCGTCGAGAAACAGCACGTGGACGTTCGAGCCGCCGCGGCGCAGCTCTTCGAGCACGCGCGGGTATTCGGCGAAGAACTGGCGCTCGCGCAGGTCGACGCCGAGGGCGACCCGGTTGATGCGCTCGCGCGAGTGGTGGCAGAGGTCGAGAAAACGCTCGATCAGGACGACCGGGAGGTTGTCGATGCAGTAGTAGCCGAGGTCCTCAAGGACATGGATGGCGGTGCTCTTGCCCGATCCGGAAAGGCCGCTGACGATGACCACCTCGAGCTGCGGCGTCATCGCCCATCCTCCGGCCGGTGGGCCCCGTCAGAGCCGTTCATCCTCTTCGCGGATGAGGCGAAAGAGCTCGGCGCGGTCGGGGGCTGCCAGCAACCGATCGCGAAACGCGCGGTCCTTGAGCAAGCGGGAGACGCGCGCCAGCGCCTTGAGGTGCTGGCCGACCGAGTCTTCGGGCGCCACGAGCAGGAAGAAGAGCCGCGTCGGACTGCCGTCGAGCGAGTCGAAGTCGACGCCGGCGGGATGACGGGCAAAGGCCCCGAGCACGCCTTTGAGACCGGGCAGCTTGCCGTGTGGGATGGCGATGCCGTCGCCGATCGCCGTGCTGCCGAGCCGCTCGCGCTCCCACAGCACTTCGACCAGCTGCGCCTGATCGATCTCGCGGTGCTGGCCGGCCAGATGGGCCGCCAGCTCGACCAGCACCTCGGACTTGGTCTGCCCGACCAGGGCGGGGGCGACGAGCTCCTCGCTCGAGAGGATATCGAGGATGTTCATGCGTCGAGGCCCTCGGTCTCGATCAAGGCGAAGGTTCCATCCTTGCGCCGGTGCAGCACGGTGAGCAGGTCGCTGGCCGTATTGTGAAAGATGAGCACGTCGGCGGAGTCGCCGTCGAGCCGCCGCATGGCCTCGCGCACGCTCATCGGATCGACCTTGACGCGCACGGTCTTGATCTTGGACCGGCTGGCCCGCGGAGCCGCGGCCGGCGCGGCAGCAGCCGGCGCGGCGGCGGCGATGTGCTTGCGCGACTTGAGCTTGGTGACGTGCTTCTTGACCTGGCGCTCGACCTTGGCCACCGCCATGTCGATGGCGGAGTAGAGATCCGCGGTCTCCTCGGTGGCGTTGGCCGTCAGGTGGCTCCCGACCAGCGTGACCTCCGCGATGTGCCGGTGCTTGATCACCGAGAGCACGACATGGGCCTCGATCGGGCTGTGCAGGAACTTGCACACCCGTTCGATGCGGTTCTCCGCGTGCCGGCGCAGCGGATCAGTGGCTTCCATATGACGAAACGTAACCAACACCTGCATGGGGATTCCTCTTGCGGTGGGACGGGGCGGCGGCGCGGGCCGCGTCAGTAAACCTGGCGGCGCTTCGACGACGGCAGGATGCCCATCATCTCGCGGTACTTCGCCACCGTCCGACGCGCGATATCGACGTTTTCCTTGCCCAACATCTGGGCGATGTGCTGATCGCTGAGCGGGTGACGCGCGTCCTCGGCCGCGATGATGACGCGAATGCGGTCCTTGACGCTCTCGGCCGAGACCTCGTCGCCGTCGCCGCTCTTCAGACTCGAGGTGAAGAAGTACTTCAGCTCGAAAATGCCCTGCGGCGTGTTGACGTATTTGTTGGCGGTGGCGCGGCTGACGGTCGACTCGTGCATCTCGATGTCCATCGCCACGTCTTTCAGCACCAGCGGTTTGAGATGCGCGATCCCGCGGTCGAAGAAATCGCGTTGGAACTTGACGATGCTCGACGTCACCATGAACAGCGTGCGCTGGCGCTGCTGGATGCTTTTGATGAGCCAGGCCGCCGAGCGCATCTTGTCCTGGATATAGCGCTTGGCTTCGCCGCCGCCTTCGGCGCTGAGCACCTGGCGGTAGTACGAGCTCACGCGCAGGCGCGGCAGGCCTTCGTCGTTGAGCGTGACGACGTACTCCTCGCCCACCTTGTGAACGGTGACGTCGGGGGTGATGTAGCGAATGTCGCCCTCGCCGTAATTGCGCCCCGGCTTGGGCTCGAGGTTGGAGATCGTGCTCGCCGCGGCGACCACCTCTTCGATCGGGACGCCGAGCTCCTTGGCGATCTTGTCGAAGCGCTTGCCCTCGAGCAGGACGAGGTGATCGCGCACGATGCGGTCGGCGACCGAGCCCTCCAGCCCTTCGTGGCGCAGCTGCAGGATCAGGCACTCGCGCAGGTCGCGCGCCCCGACGCCGGGCGGGTCGAGCGCGTGGATGCGCAGCAGCGCGCGTTCGACGAGCTCGAAGTCCTGGCCGCTCTGGAACGCGATGTCCTCGATCGGCTGCTGCAGGTAGCCGTCCTTGTCCATGTTGCCGATCAACATGGCCGTGACCGCCTCTTCCTCGGGTTCGAGGTCGTTCATCTGCAGCTGCCACAGGAGATACTCGGTGAGCGACTGGGCGCGCACCAGCGTGCTCTCCAGGCTGGGGCGCTTCTCGTCGTCGTAGTCGGCCGGCGTCGCCGAGGCGCCGTGCCAATCGTTGCTGTAGTTGTCGAGGTACTCGCGCCAATCGATACTGTTGAGCCCGTTGTCGGGCTCGATCTCGGTCGTGGTCTCACGCGGCGCGGGGGGCTCTTCCCACTCGTTGCTCTCGCCGTTGGCGTTGGTCTCGAGCTTCTCCTCGGTGCGCGGCGTGTCGTCCTCGGCCTCGTCGCGCTGCTCGACCCCTTCCTCGAGCACCGGGTTTTCCTTCAACTCTTCGTCGACCAGCTGCTCGAGCTCGGCACGCGATACCTGCAGAATCTTGATCGCCTGCCGCAGCTGCGGCGTCATGACCAGAGTCTGAGACAACCGCTGATAGAGTTTGGTTTCCAGTGCCATCGCGCCACCAACTATAAGCTGAATCGCTCGCCCAAATACAGCTCTCGCGCCTGCCGGCTGTTGGCAATGACCTCCGGCGGACCCTCCTCCAGAATGACTCCGGCGTTGAGGATATACGCTCGATCGCAGATTCCAAGCGTTTCTCGCACGTTGTGATCGGTAATCAACACGCCGATGCCGCGCCGCTGCAGCTGGGCGATGATCGCCTGGATGTCCAGCACGGCGATCGGATCGATGCCGGCGAACGGCTCGTCGAGCAGCATGAAGCTCGGCGACGTGACCAGGGCGCGGGTGATCTCGACGCGGCGGCGCTCGCCGCCGGAGAGCGTGTAAGCGCGGTTCTTGGCCAGGTGAGCGATGCTGAGCTCTTCGAGCAAGCTGGCCAGGCGCTCGCTGCGCTCCTCGTGGCTGAGGGGCAGGGTTTCGAGAATGGCGAGGATGTTCTCCTCGACCGTGAGCTTGCGGAATACCGAAGGCTCCTGAGGCAGATAGCTGATGCCGAGGCGGGCGCGGCGGTACATCGGCTCGCGGGTGACGTCCACCCCATTCAGCACCACGCGGCCGCTGTCGGGCCGCATCAGGCCGACCATGACGTAGAACGTCGTCGTCTTGCCCGCCCCGTTGGGGCCGAGCAGTCCGACCACCTCACCGGCGCGCACCTCGATCGAGACGCCGCCGAGGATGTCGCGTCCGCCCAGCCGCTTGCCGATCGACTCGGCGCTGAGCAGGCTCGCCGGCTTGCCGTCACTCGCCATGGTCGCCGTCCGCTGCGCTCGGCGTCTTGGACCCGGGCGGAAACAGCACCGCCCGCACGCGCGCCGTACCGCCCTCGACGACGCTGCGCTCCTCGTCGAGATAGACGACGACGCGCTCGCCGGCGACCTCGTTCGGGCCGTCGCGCAGCGTGGCCTGATCGCTGAGCACCACCGTGCGCGTCGCCTGGTCAAACACGGCGCGGCCGCCGCTCGCCTTGCGCGCGCCCTTGTCGATGCGCACCTTCCCCTCCGCCACGACCTCGCGCAGCTGGTCGGGCGCGTCGGGATCGATCTTGATGCGCAGCTGATCGCTGCGCAGGGTGAGATCGGCCTGCGTGACCTTCACCTTGCCGTGGTAGGTGAGGATCCGGGTCTTGTAGTCGAACTCGAGCTTGTCGGCCGTGACCGTCACCGGGCCGTCCTGTGAGCCGAGCGAAAAGCTCTTCAGCAGCGCTTCGGTGCCGGGGCCCTTGCCCGACGCGCCGGTCGGTCGCGCCGTCGTGGCGGCGGCCGACTGCGCGCCGACCCCGTGCGGCAACAGGAGTGCGAGCACTCCGAGCCCGACCAGCCACGGACGCCTCGTCATGACGCGTCTCCTGGTCATGTGCGCGGCCGCAGCGTCGTCACGACGTCCTGGGCGAGGGTCAGGCGCTGCTTGCCCACCTCGACCTCGAGACGGGTGCCGTTCAGCGAGAACTCTTTGCCCGTGATCTCGACCTTGCCGGGGGCGATGATGACGTCGCGATCGCGCTCGTAGCTGGCGTAGTCCGTGCGCACCGCGTAGTCGCCGAGCTGCACGTCGATGCCGCCGTTCAGCTCGACCTTTTGCAAGTCGCGTTGGCTGAGAAACACCTTGCCCTCGTCGCCGCGCAAGGCGACGGTGCGTCCATCGCGCAGGAAGAACGACACCACCGGCTGCTTGACCACCACCAGTTCCTCTTCCTCGTAGTACTGCGCATCGATCGCCGACACTTCCCACACCTTGCGCCCGTTCTCGATCTTGACCCGGTGGAAGTTCTGAATGCGCTGCGCCACGTTGGGCAGCAGGTCCAATACCTGCTGGCGCAGGTCGTCCTGCTTGCGCTGCCACAGCTCGCGCCCGAGGAGGGCCCCACCGGCCGCGAGCAACAGCACGAGGGCGGCGATGACGAGGAGGCGAACACGCGTTCTCATGAGAAAATCGGGTCGGGAGGGAAACGCCACTCGCGGCTGCGCCGAAAGCTACCATCGGTCTGACGGGGTGTAAAGGAATGGGCGCGGCGCAGCCGCGCCGCGAGGCTTCATCCGCGCGGCGCGACCTGGTATCGTCCGCGCCGCGATGACCGCGCCCGCCCCCAACGAAGAGCCGATCGCGACCACCGGGTTGCGCCATGTGGCGTTGCGCGTTCGCGACGTCGGCGCGGCCAAGGCGTTCTATTGCCGACATTTCGGCATGCGCGTGGTGTGGGAGCCGGATGCCGACACGGCGTACCTGAGCAGCGGCACCGACAACCTGGCGCTGCACCGCGCCCAGGCGCCGCGCGCCGCCGACGCGGCACAGGCGCTCGATCACATCGGCTTCATCGTCGCCACGCCGGACGCCGTCTACGCCGCCGCCGCGACGCTGCGCGGGCGCGGGGTGCGGATCGTCAACGAGGCGCGCGCGCACCGCGACGGCAGCCACTCCTGCTACATTGCCGACCCCGACGGCAACACGGTGCAGATCCTCTTCGAGCCCCACATCAGCCCCCTGGGTGTGCCGTGAACGCGACCACGCTGGCCGCCTGGGGCGTGCACCTCTACACCGCCAGCGGCGCCGTCGTCTGCCTGCTCGCCCTCGATGCCATCGCCGGGGGCGCCTACGGCGCGGCGTTTGCGTGGATGACGCTCGCCTTCATCCTCGACTGCACCGACGGCACGCTGGCGCGGCGCGCCCGGGTCAAGGAGGTGTTGCCGCACTTCGACGGCGCGAAGCTCGACGATATCATCGACTATCTGAGCTACGTCGTCGTACCGATCGCGCTCGCCCGCCACGCCGAGCTGTTGCCGGCCGGCTCGGCCGGCATGGTGGTCGCCGCCTGCCCGCTGCTCGCCAGCGCCTACGGCTTCTGCCACGCGCAGGCGAAGACCGCCGACCACTTCTTCACTGGCTTTCCGTCGTACTGGAACGTCGTCGTGTTCTATCTGTTCATTCTGAGTTGGCCGGTGTGGCTCAACGTCATCACCTTGCTGGTCCTCAGCCTCCTGGTGTTCGTGCCGATCCGCTATCTCTACCCCAGCCGTTTTCCGCACGCGCGCAGCCGCCTGATCGGCCTCGGCATCGTGTGGGCGGTGCTGATCTTCTGGATCCTGCTGCAATTCCCGACGCCGTCGCGCTGGCTGGCGCTGGTCAGCCTGTTCTTCCCGGCGTACTACATCGCGCTGTCGGTGCAGGTGCACCGCAACACGCCGCCCTCGCCGCAGATGCATCGCGAGGCGTCATGAGGCGTGGCGCCGCGGTACTTCCGCTTTTCTCACTGGCCGATACAATGTGTGAATGACAAACTCCCGCACGCTCCGCCGCACCGCCCTCGCCGTCCTCGCCGCCATCGCCGCCGTCGCCAGCTGCGCCACGGTACCGTACACGAACCGCAGCCAGTTGATCATGGTGAGCGCGGCAGAGGAGACACAGCTGGGCATGGCCGCGTACCAGGAGGTCTTGAAGAAGGAGAGAGTCCTCACCGACCCGCAGACCAACGCCATTGTCAGACGCGTCGGGCTCCGCATTGCAGCGGCAGCCGACAAACCGGACTATCAATGGGAGTTCACGGTCATCGACAACCCGAAGGAGGTCAACGCGTTTGCGCTGCCAGGGGGCAAAGTGGCGGTCTACACCGGCCTGTTCCCCATCGCGCAAGACGAAGCGGGGCTGGCGGTGGTGATGGGACACGAGGTCGCCCACGCCCTGGCGCGCCACGGTGCCGAACGCATGAGTCAGGGCATGGCGGCGCAAGTCGTCGGCGTCGGGCTGTCGGTCGCCACTGCCGGCAACGACCCGGCGACGCGCAACGCAATCATGCAGGCGTACGGTCTCGGCGCACAGGTCGGGGTGTTGATGCCGTTCGGCCGCGGCCAGGAGAGCGAGGCCGACCACATCGGCATGATCCTCATGGCCAAGGCCGGCTACGACCCGAACAGCGCCCTGGCCCTCTGGCAGCGCATGGAGGCGCAGGGCAGCGGCGGGTCGCCCCCCGAATGGCTGTCGACCCACCCCGGCTACGGCACGCGCCAGAACAACATCCGCTCCTGGATGCCGGAAGCGCAGGGCTACTACAAAGCCGATCCCAATCTGACCAACGCGCGGCTGCCGGGGATCGGCGGCGCCAAGACGGCCAAGTCGACGACGCCGTGAAGCAGCGGTACGCGCGCGCGCATCCGCCACACCTCCCCCGCCTCGCATGATCGCCGCGCAATCGCTCACGAAACATTTCGGCTCGTACACCGCGATCTCGGACGTCACCTTCACCGTCGGGCGCGGCGAGATCGTCGGCTTCCTCGGCCCCAACGGTGCCGGCAAGAGCACCACCATGCGCATCCTCGCCGGCGTCTTCCCGCCCAGCCACGGCCAGGCCACCATTGCCGGGTACGATGTCGTGCGCGAGCCGCTGCGCGCCCGCGCCGCGGTCGGCTACTTTCCCGAGCGCGTGTCGCTCTATCTCGACATGAACGTCGGCCATTACCTGCGCTACGTCGGCGAGATGAAGGGCCTCGGCCACGCCGCCGCCCGGCACGCCGCGGCGCAGGCGATCGCCAGCTGCGGCATCGAACGCGTCGCCGAGCGCCTCATCGGCACGCTGTCGAAGGGCTTCCGGCAGCGCGTCGGCATCGCGCAGGCGCTGGTCGGCTCGCCGCGCGTGCTCATTCTCGACGAACCGACCTCCGGCCTGGATCCCGAGCAGGTGGCCGAGATGCGCAGCCTCATCCGCGGTCTGCGCGGCGAGCGCACGGTCATCCTCTCGACCCACATCCTCTCCGAGGTCGAGGCCACATGCGACCGCGTCATCATCATCAACAAGGGCCGCGTCATCGCCGTCGATACGCCCGCCAACCTCAACCGCCACCTGCGCCGCAGCGCCCAGGTGCACATCGAGGTCAACGGCCCGGCCCCCGAGATTCTGGCGGCGTTGCGCGCGGTGCCCGGCGTGGTGGCGGCGGAACGCGGCGACGACACGGCCGACGGGGCCGTGGCGGTCACGGTGACCACGGCCAAGGAACGCGACCTGCGCGAAGCGATCGCCACCGCGATCGCCGCCGGCGGCTGGGGGCTGCGCGAGCTGCGCCCGGTGACGCTGTCGCTCGAGGACATCTTCCTATCGCTGGTCGCCGAGCCCGAGGCCGCCCCCGAGGCGCGGCGATGAAGATACTCGTCATCTGCCGGCGCGATCTGCACTCCTACTTCGGTTCGTTCACCGCCTACATTCTGCTCGCCGTGTTCCTCGTCTTGAGCGGCTACTTCTTTTACAGCGACCTGATCTTCTTCATCCTCTTCGGCGGCTCCACGCTGCCCAGCGGCCTGTGGCAGTTCGTCTTCATCGACATGCGCTTCGTCGCCATGCTCGTGCTGCCGCTGGTCACCATGCGGCTGTTCGCCGAGGAGCAGCGGCTCGGCACGCTGGAGCTGTTGTGGACCTACCCGGTGCGCGACAGCGAGATCGTCGCCGGCAAGTTTCTCGCGGCGTTGATCTTCTTCCTCGTCATGCTGCTGCCGACGGCGATCAACCCGGTGCTGTTCTACCAGTACCACGCCTTCGAATTCGGCCCACTGGTCGCCGGCTACCTCGGCATGCTGTTGCTCGGCACGGCGTTCATCGCCTGCGGCATGTTCATTTCCTCGCTCACCGAGCACCAGGTCGTCAGCGCGATGGGCACGTACGGCATCCTGGTGTTCTTCTGGTTTCTGACCTGGAACGAGGAGGTCGCCAGCCAGGACCTGGTGCGCATCCTGCTCGGGGTGTCGCTGTTCGATCACTTCTACAACTTCGCCCGCGGCGTAATCGATACCCGCAGCGTGATCTTCTTCCTCTGCTTCATCGCGCTGTTTCTCTTTCTCACCTGGCAGTCGCTGGGCACGCGCAAGTGGCGCGGGGTGCGTTGACATGGCGGCACCATCGGCCTGGATCACGCCCTCGACGCGCGGCGCGCTGCAGCTGGCCCTCAACCTGCTGCTGGCCCTGGCGCTGTTCGCCGTGCTGCAGGTGCTGGCGGCGCGCCACAACCTGCGCTTCGACCTGACACCGAACCAGTCGTCCGTGCTCTCGCCACAGGCCGTGCAAGTCGCCGGCGCCTTCGACGGCGCGGCGCGCATCACCGCCTTCTACAGCAGCCAGGAAGGCGACCAGCGCCGCGACATGCTCGATCTCCTCGAGCAGTTCCGCGCCGCCGCGCCGCAGATCGAGTTTCGCTTGCTCGACCTCGATCGCTCGCCGGGGTTGGCGAAGCGCTACGGCATCTCCAGCTACAACACCGGCGTGCTCGAGGTCGGCGAACGCCTGATACCGCTGCGCAGCATCGACGAGAGCGAGATCGCCAATGCGTTGCTGGCGCTGTCACAGCACCGCACCCGCACGCTGTGCTTCGTCATCGGCCACGGCGAGCGCAGCCCGCAGAGCAACGACGAGCGCGCGGGGTACAGCGACGTCTCGAAGAGCCTCGAGCGCGAGAACTTTCGCATCGAGACGCTCAGCACCATCCCGATGGAGGGCGTGCCGGAGCGCTGCGCGATGGTGGTGCTCGCCGGACCGTCACACGATCTGCTGCCGGGCGAGAGCGACGTGCTGACGCGCTTCCTGCGCGACGGCGGGCGCGTCCTGATGCTGATCGACCCCGACGCCCCGCGCTCGGTGTTGGACTTCCTCGCCGCCGCCGGCATCGAAGCGGGGCACGACCTGATCGTCGACGAGGGCAATCGATTCATCGGCGCCGACAGCTTCATGCCGCACGTGATGCGCTTTCGCACCGAGATCTACGGCAACAACCTCGACTCGCCGGCCGTGCTGTCGTTGGCGCGCACCGTGCGCCCGGTCGAGGAGCCGCCGGCCGGACTCCAGGCGCTCTCGATCGCTACCACCAGCCCGGAGAGCTGGGCGCTGGTCGACGCCGGCAGCGCGCCGGAGGAGAAGGTGCAGTTCCGCCCCGACGTCGATCAGCCGGGACCGCTCTCGGTCGCGGTGCTGGTCAACTTTCTGCGCCCGGGCGCGGCGCCTGCCACCCCGCCGGCGGAAGACGAGGATGAGCCGCCGACACCACCGCCGGGCCAGCTCATCGCCATCGGCGACTCCGACTTCGCCACCAATTTCTACATCAACCTGCTCGGCAACAAGGACTTCTTCATGAGCACCGTGGCCGTGTTGTCGCAGGATCCGGAGCTGATTGCCGTGCGCAAGAAGGGCATGCCGCGCGGCACGATCTCGCCCATCTCGCTGTCGGCGAATCAGGGGCGGCTGATCTTCTGGATCACCACGGTCGCACAGCCGCTCGGCTTTCTGCTCATCGGCGCCGCCGTCGCGCTGCACCGGCGCCGGCAGCGCGGAGGTCGCTGAGGTGGGGTGGCGCAGCACCGTGGGGCTGGCCGCGCTGTTGCTGCTCGCCCTCGGGATCGCATACTACGACGTCCGCGCCGGCCACCCCGAGGTCTCCTGGCGCGCGCTGCTCGATTTGCCCAAGCCCGTTTCGCCCGCCGACGAAGTGCACCACTTGCTCGCGTTCGATCCGGCGACGGTCGAGGCCATCCATCTGCGCCGCGGCGAAGACGACGTCGTGGTGCGCCGCGACGGCCCGACGTGGCAAGGCGTGGCGAGACCGGAGATCTTCGACGATCTGCTCGTCAACCTGCTCGAGATGGCCGAGATCCTCCATCTCGAAGTGGCACCCGACGAGCTGCGCGATCTCGGTCTCGATCCGCCGCAGGGCCTGATCGAGCTGCGCCGGGGCGCGGCCGCGCCGATCGTCGTCCGGCTCGGCATCCGCAACCCGCCGGCCACTGGCGTCTACGCGCAGCTCGGCGACGGCGGACGCGTGGTCCTCACCGGCGCCCTGGTGCTGTGGGAGCTGGAGAAGGCGGTGAAGGCGGCCGCACCGCAAGCGGAGTGAGCCGTGTCCGATCCGCCGCTCGACTGGCAACAGCTGCTGCGCCGCGACCCCAAAGTCTGCGGCGGCGAGCTGCGCGCACGCGGCACGCGCGTGCTGGTGCGCAACATCCTCGACAGCCTCGCCGAGGGCGCCAGTCGCGCCGAGGTCCTGCGCAGCTACCCGACACTGCGACCGGAACACATCGACGCCGCCCTCGATTGGGCGGCCGCATCGACTGAGGAGAAGCCGTGAAGCTGCTGCTCGACGAGAGCCTGCCCGCCGAGCTCGCCGAAGACCTGCGCGCCGCCGGCCACGAGGTCGAGACCGTCGCCGACTCGGCGCTGCGCGGCGTGCCCGACACGTTGCTCATGCGCGCCGTGCACCGCGACCGCCCGATCCTGCTCACCATGGATGCCGGCATCGCCGACACGCGCCGCTTCCCGCCCGAGCAGTACGCCGGCCTCATCGTCTTCCGCCCGCCCCTCGCCGGCCGCGCGGCAGTCCGCGCCCTGGTCAACCGCGTCCTCCCAGACCTGCTCGCCTCGGCGCCAGCCGGCAGGGTGATTACGGTAACGGGGTAGCGATCCCGGAACTCGGACTCGAAGATGGCCGGGTTGACAGACAGCGAGAGACTCGGTTCCCTGGATTGCAGATGCCGCCCATGGATCAGGACATGCAGCCCTACCTGCAGTGCACACCCACGATTGACTGTGAGGATGCGTCCATCATCAAATATGCGCACAGCAGCGCGGGAATTTCCCCCGACCCGGCCGAGCAGGCGGTGAGGCTCTACTATGCGGTGCGGGATGGCATCCGTTACGACCCCTACGTCCTCGACCTGTCGGTGGACGCCCTCAAGGCGAGCGCGACGCTGCGCGCCGGCAGGGGCTGGTGCGTGGCCAAGGCCATCCTGCTGGCCGCCTGCTGCCGGGCGAAGGGCATCCCCGCGCGTCTGGGCTATGCCGACGTGCGCAATCACCTCACCACGGCTCGTATGCGCGCGATGATGAAGACCGACGTGTTCCACTGGCACGGCTACACGTCGTTGTATCTCGAGGGAAAGTGGGTGAAGGCCACCCCTGCTTTCAACATCGAGCTCTGCGAAAAGTTCCGTTTCCACCCGCTGGAATTCGACGGCCGAACAGACTCCGTCTACCACCCGTTCGACGTGGAGGGGAACCTGCACATGGAATATCTCTGCAATCGCGGGGAGTATGCCGATGTGCCGCTCGATGCCATGATGCAAACCTTCACCGAGAAATACAGCGCGTTGGAGTCGTGGGGACAAGGCGACTTCGACCGCGAAGTGGAGCAGGAGACCGGAAAGGGCTGAGCCTGTATTCGGTCAACCCGGACCGAGCACGCTCGCCAGGTCGACCGATTCCCACGAGCGGGTCAGGATGACCAGCTCGCCGACTCCGCGACAGACTGGGGCGCAGAGGGGGGCCAGCGCGTCGAAGAACGCCGGCGGGTCGACGATCGCTTCGGGGGAGAAGACGCCGCATTTCTGCCCGATGACGGGACGCACCACGCCGAGCGCGGTCGCGAGGGGAACACCGGTGGCGCCGCCCATGCCGACGGCGGGGGCGGAGCGGACGGCCGCGGCGACCGTCGCGGCCTCACCTCGGCGGCGACCGCGAGCGATCGCGAACAGCGGCGGCAAACGGCGGCCGCGTTTGCTGGCGATCTCGCGGACGTAGTCGGCCGGCGTCTTGACCGGGCTGCCGACGCCCTCGAGGCGCTCCACCCAGGCCGCGGCGCGATCGAGAGACACGAGGCCCGCGTCGATCAACACGCACAGGACGCGCAGCGCGATGCGGTTGGTGGGCGCCATCGTCATCAAGACCCGCGCGAAGCGGAGGTTCGGGTAGTGGCGCGGAAAACTGACCGCCTCGGGATGGCCCATGGTCCAGCCCACCCGCGGCCCGAGCCCGGGGTAGTCGAACTCGACCCGGCGATTCGGTCTGGCATCGGCGAAACGCCCGTCCTCGAACACGCGGATCGTGCCGGTGAGCTGATGCAGACCGTGCACCGTTGCGGCGGCGGGTTTACTGCCCCGCTGCTCGGGCATCGCGGCGTCGAGATCGAATCCGGCGATCACCTCTTCGACTTCGTCCAACTCGCGCATCGCCAGGCAGGCCAGCAGGTTCGAGATGCCGGGGCTCGCCCCCATGCCGATGACGGCCGTGACGCCGGCCGCGCGCGCATCGGCGTCCATCCCCAGCATCGCCTCGGTCGACTCCCAGTCGTCGTTGATGTCGAAGTAGTGGACACCAGCGGTGATCGCGGCGCGCAGGACCGGAGGACCGAGGCGGAAAAATGGCCCGACGGTATTCAGCACGGCGCCAGCGCCCGAAAAGAGTCGAGCCAGCGCCGCTTCGTCGCGCACGTCGACAGCGGCACCGCGAGCCTTCGCTCCGTACGACGCGGCGGCAGCCGACGCAGCAGCGCCGTCGAGGTCCGCCACGACGAGATCGACGATGAAGTCGAAACGCGCGACCGTCGTCGCCGCGTAGCGTCCCATCCCGCCACTTCCCAACACGACCACCTTCATGAAGAAGATCCTCTACCAGAAGCATGCGCTGGAAACAGTCGCCGCCGTGGAACCAGTCGGCAGTCCGAGTGGCCGGACCATTGGCGGGACCCTTTCGTGCGCGCGCCCGAGTGCGACCCTATTGGCAAGCGCAGATGCGGACGACGCCCGGGCCGTGGGCATCCGCGGTGGTGGGCGGAGAGGTACACCGCGCGGACAGGAACTCTATCGGCATCGAGCTGCAGCCGATGCCGACTTCGCACGCTACGCCTCCAAGCCAGGTGCTGGGGAACATGAAGTGGTCGAGGATGGCCAGGCAATTGGCGTCGGTGCCGTCGCTGCCGGCAACGGTGCGGGTCGCGTCATCGTACACCAGCCCTTCGCTGGCGCAGACCTGGTCGCAGCTCTGGCCGAGTTCGCCGGTGAACCAACAGGCGTCGCCGAAACCGAATCCCGCCGCGCAGCTCGGCGTACTGGTCGGCGTCGCCGTGGGTGTCATCGTGGGCGTTGCGGTGGGAGTGGGCTCGACGAACGGGCATCCCGATGGAACCGGGGCGTCCTTGCGCTTGAAAGACCGCGCATCGTTCCTCTTGGGCGCGCCGCCAAAGCTCGCGCAATAGCGCAGCGACGGCGAACCGCTGGGCATGCGCAGCACGACACCGACATCGCCGGCGACCGGCGGCGCCAACGTGATCGCGGCACCTTTGCAGGTAGTGGCGATGAGCGTCGCCTTGAGGAGAACAGTCCTGCAGGTGCCTTCTGGATTGGGGTCGGTCACGTCGTCCCTGCCCCGGTATCTGTATCCCAGGCTGCCGGGCGGAATCCCCAGTCCGGACCAACCGGAGGCATCGAGGGCGAACGAAACAGACCCAGCCCCGGGGGATTCGGTGTCGAAGAGCCCGAGTGTCGCGCCCGCGACAGTCGGGTCCCCCGCTGATCCCGGTGCCGGCAGTGGGAACACCGCCTCGCCCGGCTGCTGCTTCGACTTCGCAACGAACTTGGCGAGCCTGCCGTTGCTGACGATACCGACCTTCCCTGCGACGAGCACATCTGCCGCCCGAGCAATCCCGCCCGCACAGACCAGCACGATCGCTGTCAGGACGAGCCGAACGGCAAGATTGCTGATCACTTGACCCCCTCGAATGTTCAGCGCCCGGTCCAGGCCCGGTTTCGACCATGTACCGTGACTGCCCGGATGGTCAAGCGTCCCAACCGTGCGCAGAGGATCATCATTCGTCGCCCCACCCGGAACGCACGGCCCACACCTCGACTCCTGCACGGGTGCTCCAGGCATCGTCGCGGACGACCTCGAAGGGGCTGACGCGCTGGAACTTGGCGATTCCCTTGGCGGTTGAAATCACATGCGTGATCCCGTCCTGAACGAGGTAGCGGCCGAGACGGCGCTGGCGCAGCGCAATGGACGCGGCGTGGTTCATCACGCCATCGAGGTTCGTGATCGGCACGGGATGCAGGCGGTAGCTGAGCTCACCCGAGTCGAAGCTGCCGAATCTTGTCGTCGGATGCTCGGCCGTCAATGCCGCGAGCCGCTCGCGCAGGTCCCGTCCCAACGCCAGGAGGTCCTGCTGCATCCCCTCGATGCCACCGCGGGAGCCGAGCGCACGCACCACGAGCACCGACTGGGTCGCCATGAGCGCCACGAGTGCAACACCGAGCCACCGCCGCCCTTCGAGTGCCGGCGCCAGCGCCTTCGCCATCACGAGCAGCACGAACGCGAGGCAGGGCCCGGTGCTGTACCAGACCTGGAAACCGCGCAACACGAAGGCGTAGGCAAAGACGGTGAGCGTGGCGGCGGTGAGCGCCATCCCGAACACCGGCCGCCAGCGAACGGCAGCCATCCGACCCGACAGGATCCCGATGGCGAAGGCTGCGGTGCCGAGACCGAGCCAGATCTCTGCCGTGGGGACGTTGCGGATAGCGGTGGGGTCGTTCGCCCGCAGCAGGAGCGAAATCGCGCACAGGCCCACCACCACCCATCCGGTCAGCGACGCCCGGACGATGGGCCGCGGCTGTGGCGCGATCGCGCGGCCCAGCACCCAGCCGGTGAGTGGGCCGAAGCCCCCCGCCCACAGCATGCGGTAGAGCCAGAATCCCACGTGCAGCATCGCGACGCGGAGCGATGACGCCGAAAAGCGGGAGCCGTACTCCTGATCGTAGCGGGCAGCCAGCGCCGCGCCGCTGTCCTGCACCACGGTTCCGAACCACCATGCGTTCGCCACCAGCCATGGAACGACGACGAGCGCCGCGATTGCGGCGCTGCCCAGGATCGATGGGAGGAAACGCCGAGACGCCCCCTGCCGAGAGCAGCGCCACAGGCCCCAGGCGAGGAAGACGAATCCCCAGATGACCGCATCCGTACGCGCCAGCACGACCAGACCGAGCAGTAGACCATCGAGCATCCACGTACGCCGCGGCTCCGGTGTCGCCAGATCGCTGCCGAAGCGGCGGTCCCAGCGCAGCACGAGCGCCAGAAGCAGCAGCGAGGAGAGTCCGTTCTCTACCCCAAGCGTTCCATGTGCGAGCCATCCGGGGTTGAGCGCGAGCAGAATCGCCGCGAACCAGCCCGCGGCGCCGGCAACGCTGCGGAGCGCGATGCGCCCGAGCAGCCAGGCCGCCACCCCGTTCAGCATGAGATGGAAGGTCATCACCAGTGGCAGGACCGTGTGCGGCGCGGTCCCCACCGCGTGCTGAAAGGCGATCAGCACGAGCATGTACAGCGGGTGGAAGCCGTTGGTGGGGTTGCGGCCGTCCATGCTCGGCCAGAGTCCGGTCTCGACCGCCCGGCGGGCGGCTTCGAGGTAGTAGGACGCGTCGTCGACCATGAGCGACAGATGCGCGTCCGGACCGGCCAGGAGAATCGGAATCCGCGGCGCGGCGACGACGAGCGCCAGCGCGATGCAGGCAGCGCCTCCGAAACGGCTGGCTGCCGTCAACTTCACGGGCAGCCGGCGAGCGCGCTGTTTACGGCGGCAACGATCCGATCGACGCTGATGGTGCCGGAATCATCCGCATCGGCGATCGGGCAGGCCGACACATCGGCGTTGCCCAGCGCGATGCTCACCATGAGGATCAGCTCGTCGATGGTGACGTCGCCGCTGGCGTTGCAGTCCCCTGCGCAACCCGGCCCGATGGCGATGCCGCGCGGCATGTTACCCACCGGGATCGCCGTGACCATCGCGTGGGTCTGCGTATCGACCACCGAGACGGTGTCGAGACCGAGGTTCGACACGTATGCGTAGCGACCATCCGGTGCAATGGCCACGCCGGCGGGACTGGCGACCGGCACCGTGGCAGAGACCTCGTGAGCGGGAATGTCCACGACAGACATCGTATCCGAGATCAGGTTCGCGACGTACGCAAACGCCCCGTTGGGGCTGACCGCGACACTGACGGGGCTGTGCCCGACCGGAACGGTCGTAGTAATCGTGTTGGTGGTCGTGTCGATAACCGAGAGGCTGTCGTCGACGCTGTTGGTCACCAGGGCGAACCGGCCATCGGCGGTGACGGAAATGCCTTCGGGGAAGGCCCCTTGCGGGAACGGAATGATGGTGACGAGCGCATTGGTTGCCGTGTTGATGACTGACACGGACTGTGCCTCGGGAAATCCAGGTGTCGTGACGTAGGCGAATTCACCGCTTGGCGTGAAGGCGATCTGCAGCGGATCGGCGGTGCGGGGGAGCAGAGCAATGACGTCCACGACCGCCTGTGTCGAGGTGTCGATGACCGAGACGGAGGAAGAACCGGAGCTGGTCACGTAGACCTGCTTCCCGTCGGGTGCCACGGCAATTCCGGAGGGGCTGTCCACCGCGATGGTGGTGGACACCGTGCTCGTTGCCGTGTCGATCACCGAGACAGTTCCCGAACCGTTGGCGACGTAGGCCGACTGGCCATCCGGAGCAATCGCGACCGCGTTGGGGCCGGCACCAACGCGAATGGTGGCGTACACCGTGTTGGTGGCGAGATCGATACCCCACACGCTGCAAAAGTCGGAGCTGGCCACGAAGGCAAAGCGCTTCGGTCGCGGCGCCGGGGTGACCGTGGCAGGCGGCAGAACGGTGACATCGACCTCGGTACGATCCCCCGAAGTGCTACCGTAGCTGGTGAGAGTGAGCGTGAAGGTCAACGTCGTTTCTTGCGACACCGGGGGCACAACGAACGTCGCGTAGAGCCCATCGCTGCTCGCGAGCTCCACTTTGGGCCCGCCACAACTTTGCACCCACTCGGCCGACCTGATCGCGCCAGTACTCTCGCTCCCGTCCAGGGTAACGGTCTCGCCGGATCGCGCCGGATTCGGATTCGCCCGCCCGCGCGCGACGGGTCGAGGGCGGTTGCTGGTGGGGGTCAGCGTCGGTGTTTGTGTCGGCGTCAGCGTGATCGCCACCATCGGCGTCGACGGCTGCGCCGCGGGGGAAGTCGCCGGGATCGGCGTCTGCGTGCGCACGGCGCAGATCAGTCCACAGCCTCCTGGACAGACACCAGGGCAAGCCAACACCTCCTCGCCCGCGCAGGCCGGCGTCGGGCAGGCGGTCGGCGTGCGCGTCGCGCAGATCGTCCCGCACCCCCCGGGACACGCCTCCGGACACGAGAAGACCTCGTCGCCCGCGCAACTCGGCGGCGTACACTCGACGGTGGGGGTCGCAGTCGGGCCCGCCACCGTGATCGTGAACGGCTCCGACACGACGGTGCGGCGGTAGAAGCAGGGCGGCGGGCACGCGCACTCCGTCTCATAGTTGACCGTCACCGTCAGCTCGGCGGTCCCGCCGACTCCTGCGTGCACGGTGAACACCACCGGTCCCTGCAACAGGCCGTCCTGCCGAAAGGCGGGAGGGTCGTCGAATACCGGCGAAGCGTCATGCAGATCGACCAACGCGTGACCCAACAGAAGTCCGTCGACCTCGCTGAGGCCGACGATGATGCTCACCTCGTCGCCGGCCTGCGGCTGCGGTGGATCGACGGTTACGGTGAAGTGCAGTGGATCGGAGCGCGGCTCGCACGGGGCCTCGGACGCGCGCCCCGGCGGCGCGGACGCGATCGCGGTTGTGATGCCGAACAGGAGCACTGCGGTCGCCACGGCCACTCGTGTCGAGCCTATCATGCCATCCCCCCGTTTCGTTGCGACGATACAGGTGTCGCACAGCAGCCGGGTTGTGGCTAGTAGACAGTTGTGGACGGGAGAGGAAGCCTGGCGCGCCTCGTATCGGGCAGGGACGACCGAGCTGACGGTTCACTCGCGCAGACCTGGCAATGTCGACAGACGACACGGCGTTGTTTCAACTTCACGGGCAGCCGGTCAGCATCGTGTTTCCCGCTGCAACTCGACAGTTAGCGTGGGAGCTCGGCGAGATCGCCCGTCCCCGTACTGCGCGCCGATAGTTTTGTGTCCACGGCGCGAAGAACGTCGCTTCCGGGCGATCCGCCACCGTGCGCACGCGTAGAAGTACGCGCGTAATACTCCCACATTACCGGCACCCCCTGCGCCGAGTATAAACGCGCACGATGAGACCGAGGCGTTGCGCAAGCGGATGCGGCAAGCCGAGCACGGTCTTTCCGTATGGATTGCGAAACCTTCGCATCACCCAGTGAACGCAGGCAACGGAGGGGTCGGCATGGGAGGTTGCATCACAAAGCGCTCAACGCTCGCCTGCCGTCGGTTGACGCGATTGTGCTCGGCCGGCCTTCTGGTCGTCGCGGTCGCGACATCCGCATCTGCGGACGAAACGATCGGAGCGGGCGGTGTCGTCAGCCTGAGCGGCGGGTCGCTCGATCTCGGTTGTACCGACCTCTTCATCGCCGGCACGCTGAACCTCGACCAGGGCACCTTGCTCAACGTGCGCAACCTTTCGGTGCTCCCGGGTGGAGTGCTGAACGGAGGCTCCGGATCGTTCAGCGTCGCCGGCGACTTCACCGTCAATCCGGCCGGCCAGTACAACCCTGAGGGGGCTACCGCCCTACCGGGCAACCCGGCCTGCGCTGAGCCAGCACCGGCGCCGGTGCCGGCGATGGGAGCTGGTGGATTGATCGCACTGCTGGCCGTGCTGTTGGGGCTTGCCGCGCGGCGGTTCCGCCATGAGACCGCGCTGCGGCGCGCGCATACGAAGGGAGCAAGTTCATGAACGCATGTCATCCGGCCACGTGTGCAACCGCGACGCCCACGATGAAGAGGTCGCCCCGGACACGGAGCTTCTTCCTGGCGATGATCTCAGGCGCGATTCTCTGTGCGGGTTTCACCGGCACCTCTCAGGCCGCGGACGTGGAGACACGCACGCCGCCGGGCGGCAACTTCACCGTCTTCGACAGCACCGGGGCACAGCTTCGTTTGCTGATCGACGGGACGAACGGTGACATCCAGGTGCCGCGTCTTCCGACCAGCACGCCGCAGGACAACGCCGTCTGCTTCGATGCAGGTACCGGGCTGTTGGGACAGTGCAGCGCGTTTCCCGCCGGACCGGCCGGCCCGAGCGGTCCTTCAGGGCCCGCCGGCACTGCCGGAGGGCCGGGTGCGCCAGGCGATCCCGGCGCGTCAGGCCCGTCAGGCCCCTCGGGTCCAGGCGGCGCGTCAGGCCCGTCAGGCCCCTCGGGTCCAGGCGGCGCGACCGGCGAGTTCGCAGACTTCTTCGCGCTCATGCCCCCCGACAACGCGGCGATGGTCGCGCCTGGAACCGACGTATCGTTTCCACAGGACGGCCCGGCCGCGGGAACGATCACTCGAACCGGTTCGAGCACGTTCAATCTGGCGGCGATTGGAACCTATCTGGTGACCTTCCAGGTGAGCGTCCTCGATCAGGGTCAGCTGATCCTCACGCTCAACGGCGCCGACCTGGCATATACCGTGGCGGGGCGTGCAACCGGCACCAGCCAGATTTCGAACACGGTCATAGTGTCAACGACCGTCATCAACTCCATCCTCACCATCAGAAATCCCGCCGGCAACGCGATGGCACTGACGATCTCCCCGCTCGCCGGCGGCACTCGCCCGGTCTCGGCTCATCTGGTCATCATGCGAGTCGGCTGATCGCAGGCGAGCGCGATCCGTGGGTCAAACTCGGCCGCGCGCCACGGCGAGCACTCCGGATCGGCGGCGGCCAGCGGCCAGGGTTGCGAATTCTTCGAGCTCCACGTCGCCGGCAGCGAGGGCGTTGCGGAAGTCGGCTTCGTAGGTGACGCGGCCGAAGTCGATGGTGGTGAGCAGGCGCAGCAGCGGCTTGAAGACCTCGACGGCGCGCGAGCGTTCGTGTTCGAAGGTCTGGGTGAAGAACAGCGGCGCGCCGGGGACCAGCAGCGAGCTCACATGGCGCAGGGCGTGCGGTGGGTCGGGGAGCAACATGAAGCTGGCGCTGAAGTAAGCGGCGTCGTAGGGGCCGCCGCGGTGGTCGTAGACCGACTCGAGCCGCGCCGTGACGCGCTCGGTGAGGCCGCGCTGCGCCACCGCGCGGTTGCAGCGTTCGACGTACGCGGCGTCGATGTCGACGCCGGTGATGTGGAGCTGCTTGTCGACCAGCATGTCGGCATTGGCCAGCAACGCGCTGCCGGTGCCGATACCGATGTCGAGCAGCCGGCACCCCGGCGGCAGCCGCTGCAGGACGGCGCGATACCATCCCGCCGTCAGGTTGACGATGGCGGCGTCGTAGATCACGGCCCGGGCGCGCTTGACGGTGCTCATGGGTACTGCTCGGGTCCGCACATTTCCGACACATTGGGGCACGGCTCGGCAGGAGCCTCGCCCTCCCGTTGGGAGAAAGCAGACGATGTCACGGCTCAGCGCGGCGGGGCGGTAAGCTCGACGGTGTAGCCGTCGGGGTCGCGCACCCAGAGTTGCAGGCCGCCGGGGTCGAGGACTTCGGCGCCTGCGGCGGCGAGCTCGCGGCGCGCTTCGTCGAGGTCGGCGACGGCGATGGCGAAGTGCGGTCCGGACGGATCGAGCGGCATCGGCTTGGCTTCGCCCTGGATCAGGTGCAGTTGGCCGGTGCCGATGCCGTACCAGACGCCGGGGAAGCCGAAGTTGGGCCGCTCGATCTGGCTGAGCCCGAGCAGTCCTTCGTAGAAGGCGCGCGAGCGCGCCAGGTCGGCGACGCGGATCGACGAGTGATGGAGCTGGGTCGGTTGCATGGATGCGACTCCTTCTCGGTCGTCAGAGCGCGCGTCCAGCCGCGATGCCGCACCAGGTGGCGAGCAGACACACGCCGAGCGTCGCCGCGACGTACCCCAGCGCCAACCCGGTCAGCCCCTGCTGCAGCAGCGAGAGCGCCTCGAAGCTGAACGTCGACATGGTCGTGAAGCCGCCGCAGAACCCGACGGCGAGCAACAGGCGCAGGTCCACTCCCAGCATGCCGCGCTCGAGCGACAGCGCCAGGATCAGACCGAGGGCGAAACTGCCGGCGACGTTGACCACCATCGTGCCGAGGGGAAAGGCCGAGTCGATCAGGACCTGCACGCGCCCGGAGATCAAATAGCGCGCCACGGAGCCGACCATCCCGCCGAGCCCGACCAACAGCACGCGCCACATGGCGCTGCTTGTAGGACGCCGCGCCGCAGCGGGCAACCGCGGCGCCCGCTGCGCGCTCAGCCCTCTTCGTCTTCGTCCGGCACGCGCGCCCGCTTGCGCCTGATGTAGCGCTGGTAGTAGCCCAGCGCGCGGGTGGAAAACGGCTCCGATTCCTCGATCTCCCAGTGGCCGTCGCGCTCGACCGCATAGCCGACGCAGAGCCGCTGCTCGTCGTCGCGGTGGAATGCGACTCGCGTGACGCGCCCATCGCCCAGCTCGTAAGTGAGGCCGACCAGCGCCAGCTTCGCCCCGCTGGCGAGCGTGCGCTCGATGCCCCAGCCGTCGAGGAGGCGGGTCGACTTTACCGAGCGGCCGGTGCTGGGGTGGCGTTTGGGCATTGGCGCTGGCGTGGTTGCGTCCGGGCGGACAGGCCTGGAGCAGCAGGTGCATTAGGAGGCCTTCTTGACATCACCCCGTTTGCCCCGCAGAAATGATCGTAGCCATGCATATCGAGACGCTGAAGGTGTTTTGCGACGTTGTCGAGACGGGCAGTTTCTCCACCGCCGCCTCGCAGAATTTCATCACTCAGTCCGCCGTCAGCCAGCAGCTGCGGGCGCTCGAGGCGAAGTACCGCTGCAAGTTGCTGGAACGCAGCCGCGGCGGGGCCAAGCCGACGCCGCAGGGTGAGATCCTCTACCACGCCAGCCGCGAGATCATCGACCGCTACCGCGAGGTCGAGGCGGAGCTGCAGCACAGCTGTGAGGTGATTGGCGGGCATCTGCGCGTAGCGATCGTCTACAGCGTCGGCTTGCACGAGCTGCCGGCGTACATGAAGGAGTACCTGCGCAACTACCCCGAGGTCAACGTCCACGTCGAATACTCGCGGCCCAACAAGATTTACGAGAACGTCATCGCCGGCCAGATCGACCTCGGCATCGTCGCCTATCCGCAGCGCCACCCGCAGATCGTGGTAACGCCGATCCGCGACGACCATCTGGTCGTCGCCTGTCCGCCGAATCACCCGCTCGCCAGCCTCAAGCGCGTGCCGGTGGCCAAGCTCGAGGGCGAGATGCTGATCGGCTACGAGCGCGACATCGCGACGCGCAAGGCCACCGACCAGATGCTGCGCTCGCACCACATCAACGTGCAGTACAGCGCCGAGTACGACAACATCGAGACCATCAAGCGCGCCGTCGAGATCGGCCAGGGCCTGGCCATCGTCCCGCTGCCCGCTGTCCAACACGAGGTCGAGCACGGCACGCTGAAGGTCGTGCGGCTCTCCGACGAGACCCTGCTGCGCCCGCTCGGCATCATCCACAAGCGCGGGCGCCAACTGTCGCCCGCGGCGGTGAAGTTCATCGACATCCTCAAGCGCGAGGATATCCAGTAGGTCAGCCCGCGCTGGCGACCGCCGGGACGACGGCCTGGGCGAACAGCTCCAAGCTCTCGGCGGCGTGGAAGTCGCTGAGCAGGAAGGTGAAGAACGTCACGCCCTGGGCGACGCGGGCGCTGAGCTGTTCGGCCACCTGCGCGGGCGTGCCGGCGTAGGCCGTCTTCTCGAGGTCGAAGACGGCGCCGATGGTGCGCTGCGCGGCGTCCCACTGGCGTTTGAAGTGGCTCTCGTCGCGACCGAGCACGACGATGCATTGCTCCGAGACCTCGATCTCGGCCGCATCGCGGCCGATCGCGCGGCAGTGCTCGCGCAGCACGGCGAGACGGCGCGGCAGCTCCGTGGCGTGGTTGTTGGGGCAGTTCCAGATGTCGGCATGGCGCGCCACGACCGGCAGCAGGCGCTTCTCCCCTGCCCCGCCGATGAGGATCGGCGGATGCGGGCGCTGGATCGGCTTGGGCAGATTGGCGGCTTCCTCGATGTGATAGTACTTGCCCTCAAAGGTCGCGCGCGGTTCGGCGAACAGGCGCTTGATGACCTCGATGCCCTCCTCGAGCTGCTCGATGCGGGCGCGCACGCGCGGGAACGGATAGCCGTAGGCGCGGTACTCCTCATCCATCCATCCGGCGCCGAGGCCGAGTACGACGCGGCCGTTGCTGAGCGCGTCGAGACTGGAGGCCATCTTCGCCAGCAGCGCCGGGTTGCGGTACGAGTTGCACAGCACCAGTGCCCCGACGCGGATGCGCTCGGTCACCACCGCCGTCGCCGTCATCACCGTCCACGCCTCGAGGTGATCGACGTCGGGCAGGCCGCGGCTCCACATGTGATCGACGAACAGGATGGAATCGAATCCGAGCCGATCGGCCAGTTGCGCCCGCTCCTTGATCGCCGCAAAGCTCAACCCGACCTGCGGGAAGAACAGACCAAACTTCACTGCCGCCACAGCGCCTCCCTGACCGTCTGCCGCTTCGCCATGGGTAGCGTCTACGACCCACCGCGCGGCGTTGTCAACGCGCGCGGGCCGGCGTTCGGGGGCAGGTCGCGGTTGATTCGCGGCGAGCAATGCGGGTATTGGCGACGCGCGGGAGGGCGCTCGTGGTGCCGCTTGAGGTTGGCAGAGGAGTGTTGGTGAGCCATGCGCCCTGAGCCGACAGCGCGTCAGCCATCGGATCAGGTGCGGCTGCAGTTCGCCCATTTCAAGGAAGGCGACCTGCCGGCGCTGCCGACCAGCTTCTGGGAGCTGGTCGGGCCGGGCGCGGTGCTGGTCGGTTTGTCGATCGGCGCCGGCGAGCTGATCGTCTGGCCGCGCCTCACCGCCGGCTACGGCGCCGCGATGACCTGGGCCGCGATGCTCGGCGTGTTCATCCAGCTCTGGCTCAACCTCGAGATCGGCCGCTACACGCTGGCCACCGGCGAGAGCGTGTACACCGGCTATGCCCGGCTGTCGCGCGTCTTTCCGTGGGTGTTCCTCGGCCTCAACGTCGTCGGCTGGATCGTGCCGGGCTGGGCGCGCACCTGCGGCGGCGCGCTGAAGGTGTTGGTCGTTGGTCCGGACGGTTGGGGCTCGCCGACGCAGTGGACGGCGATCACATTTGCCGGCGTCGCAGCGGTGCTTTTCGGACCTAAGACCGTCTACCGATCGATCGAGTACACGGTCGAGGCGCTGGTGGTGATCATCACGCTCGGCCTGATCGGCATCGCCGCTTCGGTCACCACGGCCGACACCTGGCTCGAGCTCGGCCGCGGCATGATCAACATTCCGTACAAAGATCCGGCGATGCCCGGCTACGAGCTGTTCGCCTCGATCGTCTTCGCCGGCGCCGGCGGCACCGCCAACCTGTTCTTCTGTTTCTATATCCGCGACAAGGGCTGGGGCATGGGCGCGCTGATGCCGAAGGTGGTCAACCCGCTGCGCGGCAGCGAGGAGCGCTCGACCGACCTCGGCTTTCGCATCCGCGACACGGCGGAGAACCGCGCCCGCTGGCGCACCTGGATGCGCCACCTGACGATGGACCAGGTGTTCTTCTTCTGGTTCCTGAACAGCTTCACCATCCTGCTGTTCATCGTCGGCGCGCTGGCGGTGCTGCATCCGCTCGGTATGGTGCCCGAGCAGGAGCTGCTGGTGTGGCAGGAAGCCACCATCCTCGCATCGACGTGGGGAACCTTCGGCAAGTACATCTTTCTCATCGTCGGCGTGGCCTGTCTGTTCTCGACTCAGTTGACGCTGATCGACGGCGTGGCGCGCAGCTGCGCCGACATCCTGCACACCAACTTTCGCTGGGCGCGGCGCGCCCATGTCAGCACCTGGTACGGCGGCGTCGCCGCGGCGTGGATCGCCATCGGCATGTTGCTCACCTATCTCTACGAGACAATCCCACCGATTCTGTTTCTGCTCAGCGCCGGCTTCTTCGGCGGCATCGCCATGGCCGTGTACGCGCCGCTGACGATCCTGATCAACCGCCGCTACCTGCCGCCGCCCTTCCGCCCGTCGGCCCTGCGCACCGCCATCATGGTCGGCGTGAGCGGCTTCTACCTGATTTTCGCCGTCGCCGCGGCGACGATGGTGATCACGCGGCTACTCGGCGATTAGCCCTGATCCGGAAACCCCTGCCCATCCGCGTTCATCCGTGCTTCGCATTCCTCTCGGGCAGAGTCTTCGCCCGATAGACGCAGTCGCGGCGCAGCGGGCAGCGCGGGCATTCGGGGTTGCGCGGGCGGCAGATGGTGGCGCCGACGTCCATGATCGCCTGGTTGAAAAGGTCGGCCCGCCCGGCGGGCGTTACCCGTTCCGCTACCTCCCAGAGGCGGCCATGTAGCCGCGCCTTGCCGCCGCGGGCGCGCACGCCGAAGACCCGCGCCAGCACGCGGGCAGCGTTGGTGTCGAGGATGGCGGCGTCCTGGCCGTAGGCGATGCTGAGCACCGCGCCCGCCGTATAACGGCCGATGCCGGGCAGACGGCGGATGGTGGCTGCCTCGTCCGGCAGGCGCCCGCCGTGCTCGCCGACGACGAGTTGGGCGGTGCGATGCAGGTTGCGAGCGCGGGCGTAGTAACCGAGGCCGTCCCAGGATTCACGCACCATCGGCTCAGAGGCGGCCGCCAGGGCCGCGAAGGTCGGGTAGCGGCGCAGAAATGGCCGGTAGAACTTGACCACCCGGTCGACCTGGGTCTGTTGCAGCATGACCTCCGAGACCAGGATGCGGTAGGGGTCCCGCGTCCGCCGCCACGGCAGGTCGCGGGCGTGCCGGCGGTACCAGGCGAGCAGTTGGCGCTGCAGGTGGCGCACCCGGGTGGGGGGCAGGCGCAGGGCTATTTTTCCGCGAGCATTACGCACAACGGGCCGGTATCCTTGACTCATGCGTCGCTTGGGTCTGAGACGTGGCCTGCGCCGACGGATCATCACCGGCGCCACCGCCCTGCTCACCAAACCGCTGGCGAGCTACGTGCAACGCGTACCGAACAACATCGACAAGCTCAAGAAGACGCTGCTCAAAGGCGATGTGCTGCTGGTCGAAGGCGATCAGCGGGTCAGCCAGGTCATCCGTTACCTGACGCAGAGCTCGTGGTCGCACTCGGCCCTCTACGTCGGCGACGAGTTGCTCAAGGGCGATGCCCAGCGCGCTGCCGAGCTGACCACCAGGTTCGGCGCCGACGCCCGCCACATGCTGATCGAAGCGGTGGTCGGCGAGGGCGTGGTGTTCAGCCCGCTGGCCAAGTACCAGCACTACAACATCCGCATCTGCCGCCCGAAAGGTGTGCGCCGCGACGACGTCGAGCGCGTCATCGCCTATGCCGTGAGTCACCTCGGTCACCGCTACGACGTGCGGCACATCTTCGATCTGGCGCGCTATTTCTTCCCGGTCAGCATCGTGCCGCAGCGCTGGCGCAGCGCCGCCCTGCACTTCGGCAACGGCTCGGAGCGCGAGGTGATCTGTTCGAGCATGATCGCCAAGGCCTTTCATCTGATCGGCTACCCGGTGGCGCCGCAGGTGACGCTGGAAGAAAGCGGTGCACCGCCGCTGTGGTGGCAGCGCCTGCTGGCGCGCGACGGCCATCGCACCACGGTGGCGCACTTCCGGCAGCAGGATCCGGCCCTGATCACGCCGCGCGATTTCGACCTCTCGCCCTATTTCGACGTGGTCAAGTTCAACCACCTGGCTGACCCGCGCTTCGACTACCGCAGCATCGTGTGGGACAGCGACGACCGGGTTGCCGCCACCAACGGACACTCGAACGGCAACGGGCGCAAGGCGCCGAGCGCCGTTTCTCCGGCTGCGAGCGGCGAACCAACCCTCGCGGGCAAATAGGCTCAGTGACCGCCGACGGCGGTGCAGGTGCCTTGCCGGCAGACGGCGCGCACGCCCTCGCGGCACAGGAGCTCGCCCGGGCAGAGTACTTCCGAACAGTGCTCCACGCGCAGGGCGGCGAAGTCGTCGACGTACGCCGCGTTCAGTGACGCCTCGGGACCACCACCGGCGTCGCAGCCACAGCACCCAAGGCCGTTGACCACCGCGCAGTCGCTGTTGGCGCGACAGGCTTGCCAGGCCGCCGGGATGGACATCTCGAGCGGGCCAGGGGTCGGTGTCGGACTCGAAGTCTCCGCCAGACAGCGCGCCAGGTCCTCCGACAGCGTCCACGCACATACCCCGTTGCCCTGATCCTCGCAGCGCTCGCCGTCGTAGCAGGCGTACTGCGGCCGCCATTCGCAGCTCGTCAGCACCGGCTGCGCGGCGCACACCTGTGCGCTGCATCCGCTGACCTGGCAATGCGATCCCGGCGCGGCGTCGGTGCTCGCCCGGCACGTCAACATCGTTCCCGTCGAGTCGGTGCGGCAATCGGAGGCGAGCACGGCGACCGTCCCGCACTGTTTGTCCGTGGCCCCGTCAGACGAACCGAGGGAGATCTCCGCCCGCAGGGCGGTCGGCGCCTGGCTGACCGCGATCCCCTTGGCGGTGAGACGAAAGGCGACCTCGTCGTGTCGCGGGCGGCGATCGAGCATGCGCAAAACCGCGTGCGCGCCATCTCCGGCGCGTGCCCGCACCGATCCCCGGGCGCGCCGGCTGGACTGCGGGCTGCCGACGGTCAGCTCCAACATCGGCGCCGCGGCTCCGGCGCCCTCGATCGACACGTGCGCCCCGTCGAGCAGCCGGTCGGTCAGTGCGCCCGCCGTGAAAGCCAGCCGGCCACTGAAGATCAACTCCTCGTCGCCGCTGGGGGCGCCGACGTTCTTGACCACGATGCGCGCGCGTTCGACGACGCCACACGGCGGCGAGCCACCATCGTCGGCAACAGCTCGACCGACTGCCCCGGCCAGGACCGCGATCGCGAGCGCACCGCAGAAACCGACGCGCCACACCCCTCCACCGAATTTGCTCTCCCGCACAGCACGTTACTTATACACTCCAAAATAATCGATTTACAAATTGTTAAATCGATCAGGGGCGCGGACACGACATCCACGCCCCTGATCTCCGGCAACAGGCGGCGACCCGGACAAAGGGGGGAAACGAGCCAGCCACCTGGAGCGCCGTGCGGGAGTTATCAACAGGGCCAAACACCTCGCCATCAGTTGACCCATAGCCAGTCAACTACTTGATAATCCGAGAATAACTGCGACCAGCCTCCGGCTGCGCTGACAGGCGGATCGCGGCGCGAGCCCATGTCGCCTCCTCACAATCTCGGCTTGCGGAAGTCGCGCCGGTCGAGGCCCAAAACGTCCATACGGCGTTGCACGGTGCGCACGCAGACGCCGAGCGCCTGCGCAACCGGCTGCAGCCGGCCGCGGTGGTGAACGAGCAAGGCGATCAGTTCGGCGCGTTCGTCGCGAGGCGGGCAAACGGCATCACCTATAGCCTCGCCCTCGTCATCGTCTGCCCGTACGAACCGGGTGATGGGACCGGAGCGATTGCTCACCAGGGTTCGATACACCACGTGGTCGAGCTCGCGGACATTGCCTCGCCAGGGGCGGCCGAGCAGCTCCCCCATTGCCTCGTCGGCGACGCGGGCCGGTCCGCCCGGGTCATGCCGGGCGAGGAACAGGCGGGCGAGGACTCGAATGTCCTCGATGCGCTCGCGCAGCGGCGGGATGCAGATCGACACGGCGTGCAGCCGAAAGTACAGATCTTCGCGGAACTTTCCCTCTCGGGCGAGCCGGCCGAGGGGGCGATTGGTCGCCGCGACGATGCGCATATCGGAACGCAGCTCGCGCGTGCCGCCGACCGGGCGGTAGGATCCCGAGTCGAGCGCGCGCAGCAGCTTCGGCTGTTGCGCCAGCGGCAGGTCGCCAATCTCGTCCAGGAACAGCGTGCCGCCGTCCGCCTCCTTCATCAAACCAGGCCGGTCGGTGCTCGCGCCGGTAAAAGCCCCCTGCACGTGGCCGAAGAACTCGTTCTCGAACAGCGACTCGGTGACCGCCGCACAATTGACCGCAACCAGGTTGCCGCGGCGCGCGCTGGTGTAATGGATCGCCGCAGCGACGAGCTCTTTGCCGGTGCCGGTTTCGCCGCGGATCAGGACCGGCGCGTTGCCGGACGCATGCTCGCGCACTTGCGCCCGCACCGCTTCGATCGCCGCGCTCGTGCCGGCGATCGCGTCCAGGGCCGATACTGCCAGCGCGTCGGCCTGCTGCCGGCGCGATCCGAGGCGCCGGCGCGCCGCGTAGCAGGTGTGTTCGGGTACACCCAAGGCCTGGCGGACCACACCGGGAACGCGCTGCGCGTATCGCCCCTCCTTCACCACGTAGTCCGTCGCGCCCAGCTTCATCGCTTCGACCGCCAGCTCCTGCGACCCAACGCCCGTGACCACGATGATGGGCAGCTCCGGATACCCGATGCGCAGGCGCCGCAGACATTCGAACCCGTCGGTGTCCGGCAGGCGATAGTCGAGCACCACGCAGTCGAAGCGTTGCGCTGCGACGCTCCGCTGGGCGGCATGCGCCGACGGCACGGTCTCTACCTCAAACCGGTCGGATGCCTCGCGCAGCGCGGCGGCGATTCTGGCCGCCGCCTCGCTCTCGTCTTCAACCAACAGGACCGTGGGTCCCATGCACATCCTCCTGCCAGAACTCGGCGAGCGCCGCGCGCAGCGCCCGCAGGTGCGAGGGCTTGACCAGAAAACGCGTCGCCCCGGCGGCACGCGCTTCTGACGCGACCTGCTCCCGATCCGTGCCGCTGAGCACCAGCACCGGCAGATCGCGCAGCTCGGGGCGCGCCCGCAAACGAGCCAGCACGGCGGGCGCGTTGCAGTCGGGGAGGTGGAAGTCGAGCACGACGAACACCGGCGCCCTATTCGCGGCGCCGCCGGGATCTCGGTGGAGCAGTGCCAGCGCAGCCGCGGCATTGGCGGCCGTCTCGATGGCGAATCGCCCATCGATCTGCTCCAGCGCCGCTTGCACCGCGCGCAGAAACCCCGGGTCGTCGTCGACCACCAGCACCGCGATGGCCGCCGCGTTCATGCGCCCCATGCGGTCGGTGCCGGCAGGCGCACGTAGAAGCGGCTGCCGGCACCGGGTTTCGAATCGACCGACACGGTGCCGCCGTGGGTCTCGACGATGCGCTTGACGATGGCCAGTCCGACGCCGGTCCCCGATACCGTCTGTCCGCCGACGCGCTGCTCGTCCGCCGGCACGCGGCCGAACAACTTGAAGATACCGCGCTGGTAGGGCTCCGGAATGCCGATGCCGTTGTCCTGCACGCACACGCAGACCTCGGAGCCGTTGCAGACGCCGGCGACGCGCACCTCGCCGGAGCCCTCCGGCACGTACTTCACCGCGTTGCTGAGCAGGTTGACGAACACGTGCGCCAGCTTGCTCGGCTGTCCGCACACGGCCGGCAGATCGCCGATGCGCACCCGCACCCGTTTGACCGCGATCTGGTGGTCGAGCGTATCGACGGCCTGTTCCACCAGCGCCTTGAGATCGATCGGCGCGTGTGGCTCGTGCACCGAGATGACTTTGAACATGTGCAGCAGGTCGCGCAGCATGTCTTCGGTGTGCTGCGCCAGCCGGGCGATGCGGTCGAGGTCGTCGCGCCCCGCAACGCTCAGGGCCCGGCCTTCGCGCTCGCGCAACAATTCGGCGATCAGGAGCACCGTGTTGACCGGGTTCTTGATGTCGTGACTGACGATCTGAGCGAAGGCCTTCAGCTCCGCCTGCTTCTCCTCGAGCGCGCGATAGCTGCGCTCGAGCTCGGCGGTGCGCTGCCTGACCCGATCCTCCAGCATGGCGCCGTGCACGCGCAGAGCGGCCTGCGCCGCAGCCAGCTCCACGCTGCGCGCATCGAGCAGCGCCTTGCCTTCCGAAACGACCAGCGCCGCAACGTTGACGCAAATCCAGATGATGACCACGGTGCCCGGGACCAGGCGCGTCTGAATCGACAGACTCGGATCGCCGGGAGCGATCAGCATGCCGCGGGCCTCGAGCGCGACGAGCCCGGCGTAGAGCACGACGAAGAGGTTGGCGAACGCGTAGTGGCCGCGGCGGCCGAGCCGCATGCCGGGCAGCACGAGCATGAAGGTGAACACCGCTGCGGCGATCGCCAGGCGCAGGTCGCCCAGGCAGTGGAAGATCGCTGTCTGGCAGAGGGCCATCCAGGCGAGGTGGCGGCCCGCCCACACCGGCGCCCGGCGGACCAGTGGGAAGCAGAGCGCCACGCCGAGTACTTGAGCGACGATCGCGGCGGCGATCCCGTCCATGCGCAGGGGATACTCGGTGTACCAGCGCACGAAGCCGCTACCCGCCAACTCCACCGCGAAAGCCGTCAGCCAGATCGGCACGGCGTGGCGAAACGCCTCGCCAGCGGCGTCCGGGTCGGCCGCCTGCGTACGGCGCGCGTCGAATGGCCGGAACCAGAGCAGCAGGCACGGAGTGAGAAACAAATCGGCGAGCAAGGCGACGAACAGCGTCGCACTCGCCAGCAAGCCGACGTGATGAAAGACGAGAAACTCCGGGATGAGCAGGCAGAGAAACCCGGCGATGAGCACCACCGCCGAGAACAGCATGCCGCGGCCGGTGCCGTGCAGCGAGCGGCGCATCGCCGCGGCGTAGTCGCCGTCGAGCGCAAATTCCTCGCGGCAGCGGGCCAGGTAGTGAACGGTGGAATCGACTGCAATCCCCAGTGCGACGGGCAGGATGATGGAGGTGCCGACGCGCAGCTCGAACGGCACCAGCCCCATCACCGCCAGGGCCGCCGCGAGCGGAACCAGGTTGGGCAACAGGCTGAGGGCGGTGAGCCGCCACGAGCGCAGGAAGACGCCGATCAGCAACACGACGAGCAGCAGTGACGACACGGTGCTCGCCACCAGGTCGCGCACCAGGCTGTTGGCGCCGCGGGCGATGCGCCAGTAGTCGCCGGCGAAGTGGACGTCGAGCGCACCGCCGAGCGCATCGCGGGTAAATGCGCGCGTACGTTCGGCGAGATCGAGCAGGTGACCGGTGCCGAGGTCGGTGGTGCCGAGCGCGATCGCTCCGAGCTGGCGGTTCCGATCGATGAGCTCGTCGAGATCCGTACCGCGCCGCGCCGACGACAGCAGCACTTCGATCAGCCCGCGCTCGTCGGGCAGCCGCCGCGCCGCCGCCGCACCCGCTTCGACCACCAGGTTCAACTCCTTGACGAAGTCGACCGCCGACCACGTCTTCAGCACCTCGGGTTGGTGGGCGAGAAACAACTGCAACGCCTCCACCTGCGCCATCACCGCTGGCTCGCTGAGCAGCTTGTCGCCGCGCGGCCGCACCACCACGCGGGTCTGAAAGCTGCCCATCAGTTCGGCGTCGACGACTGCCTGCGCGCGCCGCACGGGGTGATCCGGGCGCAGCTCGCGCGTGGCGTATTGATTGACGACGACCAGCGCTGCCCCGACCACCCCAACCGTCAACGTCACCACCGCCGCCAGTGCCACGGCCTGGCCGTGGTGGAGGTTGATCGACGCGACGCGATTGAGCAGCCGCGCCGCCAGCCCGTTCTCCAGCGATCGCAGCGCGCGCGGCGGCGGCGCGCCGGCACTCGCCAGCACCGCCGGCACCAGGACCATCGTCACGCCGAACGTCAGTCCAATGCCCACGGCCATGGTCAGGCCGAAGTCGCGCGTCAGGCCGATGTGCCCCGTCAGCATCGAGCCAAACCCCGCCGCCGTGGTTGCCGCGGCGATCAAGCCGGGCGCGATCACTCCGCGCAACGTGCGCTGCACGACCGCTTCAGCCGCCCCCCCGCGCTCCGACTCCTCGTAGTAGCGCGACAGGAAGAACGACACTTCGCCGACGCCAATGACCAGCAACAGCAGGGGCACGCTGGCGTTGATCAATGTCACCGTCTGGCCCACCAGCTCCATCCATCCCAGCGTCAACACCGTCGCCAACGCGACGACGCCCAATGGGAGCACGACGGCCAGCGCCGAGTGAAAACAGGCGAACAGCGCCGCCGCCATCAACAGCACCGCGGCGCACTCCGCCAAGAGGAAGCCGCGCCAGATGAGGCGGGCGTATTCGGCCTCCGCGACCGGGAATCCAGTGAACAGGGCCTGGAAGCCCGGCGGGAGCTGCGCGGTGACAGCGGCTTTGAAGGCCGCCAGCGTGGGGCGGCGCGCCGCCAGACGGTCGTGCCCGGCAGCGAGCCGCGCCAGCACAACCGTGCTCGCACCATCGGGCGATACTAGCCGCCGCGCGTAGAGCGGACTGGTGAGCATCAACGCTTTCAGGTGCGCCCGATTCTCCCCCGCCGTGATCAGCTCGGGAACCGGCCGCACCGGCAGCCCCTCGGCTTCGCCGCGCAAGAACGGCACCGTGGCCAGGCTGAACACCTGCTCCACATGCGGAATCTTCTCCAGCGCGCTGCTCATCGCCTGGATGGCGGTCAGCACCTCGGGGCGGAACACGTCGTCGCCGCGCAGCACCGCCACCAGGTACGAGCCGTTGTGGTCGCCGAGGGCCCCATCCACCTCCCTGGCGAGCTCGTCCTCTGCCGCATCGGCCACCGCAAAGTGGCGAAATGAGAGGTCGAACTCCAGCCGCGTCGCCCGCCACGCCGCGCCGGCGGCGAGCGCCAGGACCAGCGCCAACAGGCGCCGGCGGTACCGCATGACGAACCCGACGGTTCGCGTCATCGCACTGCCCCCCCTTTGTTGAGGCGGGGAATCGATCCGTCGCACTGCTGGGCGCTGGACCGTCCCCCTTTCTCACTCACTACTCACTGGGAGTAGCGTGAATTCTTGATTCACATCGTGCGGAAGACGGCACAACGCGGCCGCTGGGGTGGGACAGGTAGTCAAAAACTCCAGATCACCGGACGAGCCGGGTCGGGCTGATAGACACAATAGAATCCCGTGTGGACTGTGTCGTGCAAGTAGCGGGAAAGTGCGGGGTGATGTTCGATGATGGTCTTGTTGACCAGATCGTTGACCCCATGGCTGATTCGGCTACGCACCTTTTCGACCTCACGAGACATGTAGCGGTCCTTCCCGCCCTTTCCGACGGCACGTAACAAGTGCGCCTCTAGCTCTCCGATAGTCTGCCGAAGGCGTTCGCATTTGCCGATGTCGTTATTGCGCTCGGCCTCCTCGAGCTCGGCGCGGAGCTCAGCGCGCTGAGCGCGAACGGCCATCTTGGTTTGGAGATCCCACAACGGTTCTCGTAATCCGCCGACTGGCGGCGGCCCGTTCGCCCCTCGCACCGTGCACCACAAGTCCATGCAGTAAACATCCTCTCCAGGTTGGCGCAGCAGGTGGACCAGGTAGCGAAGTCCCACCCGATCTCGCAGACGGAACGTCACCTGGTCGAAACCGATCAGCCAGGTTTCGCCTTCGCGTCGACAGATGGCTTCGATGCGGTGCGGCGCCGCTGCGATCGCGGGTGCGGGGTCCGGGGTGGCTTCAACGACCGCGTCCAGCCCGTAGCGCGCCGCGAGCCTCTCGGCGCGGTCGACGACCGCGGGCATGCCCAACTGCTGGGCCGTGCGGCGCGCCGCGGCGACCAGGTCGGAGGCCGGCGCCTCGTCGTCGGGCAAGTCGTGAGCGAGCAACAGCTCGGCGTAAGCGAGCTGCGTGCGCGCCAGCCATTGCTTCATGCCCATACGGCCATTGGTCACCAACGCCTCGCGGAAGTGACACGCGGCGGTGGGGATCTGCCCCATGGTGGCGGCGAGCAGGCCGAGGTAGTACGACGCCGCGCCCCACGGCAGCACCGGCGCCAGCATGATGGTGCGCCCGGCGAACGGGCCGAGGAGCGCATAGAGCTCGGCGGCGCGCTCGCGGTCGCCGAGAAAAGCGCAGGCCTGCGCGAGGTTGCCCATGTTCATCGCCCACATGACGTTGCGCGGCAACTGCGCGAAGCCGTCGGCCGCCCAGCGTTCGAATATGGCCCGGGTCTCGTCCAGGCGCCCCTGTTCAGCGCACGTAACGGCGTAACCGCACTCCGAGGCCGGGAGCAGCAGCGGATAGGTCCTCCCAAAGCCGAGCAACAGCTCCTCCATCTCCGCAAAGCGCCCGCGCAGCCAGTACAGGTGGCCTGTCTGCACACCGTAGAAGAGCGGCGCATTCGGATTTGCGGCCTCCTGCCCGAGCTGGAGGGTGCGCTGCGCCAACGGCTCGACGTCGTCCAGGCGGCCTTCGACGAACGCCAGGCAGACGCGCGTCGATTCGATGACCCATTGGCTGTAGGGCTGGCGCAGCTCGGCGGCAAGGCGCACGCAGGTGTCGAAGGCCGCCTGCACCGCCGGCAGATCGCCGAGCTCGAGCTGCGCAAAGCAGCGGAAGAGGTGGCCTTCGAGCGCCATCGCGCGGTCGCCGGTTATCTCGGCCAGGCGCACGACTTCGCGCGCCAGGTCCAATCGCTGGTCGACCTTCTCCGGGCTCCACAACGCCCAGTGCATGCTCTGCAGCACCGCCGCCAACACGGTGGGATCGCCGCCGCGCCGCGCCATCTGGATGGCCTGGCGGCCGAGCAGACGCCGGCGCTCGCGCTCGTCGGCAAACGAGATCTCCTCGGCCAGGCGCGCCATGACGCGCGCATGCCAGGCGCTCTCGCCGACGCCCAGGCGCACCAGCGCTTCTTCGAGCAACGCCACCACCTGCTCGTCGCACACCACCGCTCCGAAACCCGTCAGCCGCCCGGCAAAGGCCAGCGCCGCCCGCGCTAACGCCTCGCCCGACGCGCCGCGCCGCGCGGTCTCGACGGCCTGCCGCGCTGCGGCCTTGGCTTGCTCGAACTCTCCCGCGCGCCAGTAGGCGTCGCTCAGCTGCAACAGCAACTCGAGCCGCCGGCCATCGGCTGGCGCCTCGACGAGCGACAACATGTTCAACGCCGCGCCATAGTGCCGGGCGGCTTCCTCATGCGCCATTTGCGCCGCCGCGCGACCAGCCGCGCGCTCGGCATATGCGGTCGCCTTCTCCGCGTCGGCGCCGGCCCCGGCCTGGCAGAAATGATGGGCGAGCTCGGCCAGGTGCTCGGTGCCGTCGCTGCCGTAGATTTGCTCGAACAGCTCTCCGACGCGGCGGTGCAGGTCGCGGCGCTCGCCGGCCGGCAGATCCTCGTACAGCGTCTCGCGGATCAACGCATGGGCGAATCGGTACCGATCTGCCGGTCCCGGCAAGCCGTCGATGACGTGCGCCGCCGCCGCCTCGCGCAGCACCGCGGCGGAGTGCTCGCCGCCGATGCCGAGGCGTTCGATCTCCGTCAGACCGAACTCACGCCCGATCACGGCCGCTGCCGACAGAGTCCGCCGACAGGCGTCGGACACGTGCGTCAGGCGGCGAGCAACCGCCTCGCGGACGCGGTCTGGAATTGGCATCTCGTCGGGCAAGACCCGGCTCGTCCACCGCGCGCCATCGTGGTAGAGCACCTCCTCTTCCGCCAGCACACGTACGGTCTCCGCGACGAAGAACGGGTTGCCCTCTGTGCGCTGAAAGATCGCGCGCACGAAGCCACCCGGCACGTTCTGCCCGCCGATCGCCGCGAGTTGCGCGCGCACGGCCTCCTCGGCCAGGCCACGCAGCGCCATGTACGTGACCGGACCGCTCAGACGGCCCTTGAGATCCGCGATGACGTCGTCCCGCCCCGCTTCGACATTGCGGTAGCAGCCGATCACCAGCAGGGGTGTGTCGGCCATGCCCCGGGCGATGAATTGCAGCAGCGCCAGGGAAGACTTGTCGGCCCAGTGCAGATCGTCGAGCACCAGCAGCAGGGGTTGGTGCCGGGCGATGTTGCGGAGGAAGGTCGTCACGTTGTCAAAGAACAGAAAGCGGTCCTGCTCGGCATCGATCGAGCCGGTCGGCGAAAGGTCCGGCAACCGGTGTCCGATCTCGGCCACCACCTGCGCGATGCGGGCCGCCCCGAGCCCCATCTCGGCGCGCAGCGAATCGACGGACGCCCGCTCTGCGTAGTCGCGGATGACCTGGATCCAGGGCCAGTATGCGGGCGCGCCACCGGACTCATGACACGCGCCGCGCAGCACCCGCATGCCGCGCCGCCGCGCGTAGGCCGCTCCCTGCTCTGCCAGCGTCGTCTTGCCGATGCCCGGTTCTCCCGCGACCAGGACCAGCCGCCCGATTCCGTCCATGGCATCGATTGCCGCGGCGCGCAGCGTCTCCATCTCGCGCTCGCGGCCGACGAAGATACCGCCGGCCAGGCGCGCGTTGGCCTGGTCAAGGGCCGCGGGAACTCCGCGCGGAATCACATCGCGCACCCATTCGGAGACCCGTTTGAGATAGTTGCCGTGCTTGACGACGTAGTCGTTGGCGCCGCACCTCATCGCCGCAGCGGCCACTTCCTCGCATCCAGCCCCCGTGACCATCAGGACCGGCAGGTTGCGGTCGCGAGCGCGAATGCGCCGCAAACACTCCAACCCATCGCCGTCCGGTAGATCATAGTCGAGCAGGACACCGTCGACTGGGCGATCCTGGAGGTAGTCCAACGCCCCGTGCATCGAGGAACGCGCCACCACCTCCAACCGCACATCGCCCCGCTGCAGCGTCTCGGTGAGCACCCGAACCGCTTCCGCGTCGTCATCGACGATCAGGACCCTCGCCGATCCCAGCACCGTCGGTGCTTCGCCCCCGTGCCAGCCTTCGGTCATCGCCCCCCCTGGCCCGACTCCGTCTCGGGCGAGGCCCCCTTGTCCCGCCCGCGGCCCAGTCGATCAAAGTCTACGCTTGCTACATGTGATGAAGCAAGTCGCATGCCGCATGGCGTAGATTGCCATGCGCGTGACCACGGCGTCGAGCTAGAGAAGGGCTAACGAGGCTGAACCGCAACACCCTTGCCGATTTGCGAGGGGTATGAGTGACGATGGGCGGATGGAATCGAGCGCGACAACGCGACAAGCGCACGTCCAAGATCCGGACGGCAACTGGCGCCCCGGAGGCGCGATCCTTCCACGGAAACCAGCAGGTCTGCTTGGGGCGCCCGAAGGCGTCCACGCAGGGTGAAGCCGGCCGGCGAGGCGACTCGCCGGCCGGCGATCGTTACTTCTTGCCGCCGCGCGGAGTGAGATCCATGTCGGGCGGCGGCGTATCGGGGAGCTTCCAGCGAATGTAGGGCTTCTCTTTGAGCTCGTGATAGGCGTTGGCCATGTCGATGGCCTTGTGGAAGGCGTCGTCGAAGGCCGTGAAGCTCTTTGCTTCGATGGCCGCCTCGAGCGGTTTCCAGTTCTCTTCGAGGTACTGGTTGAGCGCCTCGGCGTGCTTCGGCCGCATGAATGCGCCGAGCTCCATCAGGCCGCGGATCTCCTTGTACTGGAACTTCGCCATCGGCCAGTTCTCGGCTTTGGCGGCGTAGTAGAGCTTCCAGGTCCGCGCCCCGACCTCCGGCATCAGCCGCGCCAGGCCGGGCTGGATGGTCGCCATGTCCTCGATGCTCATGTAGTTCTTGCCGCTCCAGAACTGGAGCGCTTTGATCTTCTCCTCGAGTTTGTCGTCGCTCATCGCATGTCCTCCCTCGCGCTATTCGGCTGCGTGCTTACGAAACTGACACGGCGACGTCAACATCAGAGGGACACGCCTGCGCTCTTGGGCCTGGCGAATTTGACTCGGGAGCGGGCCTCAGTATACGTAAACGCCGGTCGGCGCACGCTGACGGGGTTCCCGCTTTGCGCGGGTTTTTTTGGGACCGCTGCCTGACCGGTCGGTCAAAGGGGCGGCTGAGAAAGTGGGGCGGATGCTTTCCTACCTGTCGCTGATCGGGGATGCAGTTCTGGCGGTCGGACTGATCGGCTCGAGCGTTTTCTACCTGATCGGCCTCTATTCGGCCTTCGAGTTCTTCTCCAAGCGGCGCAGCGCCGAGGCGGGTCCGGGTGCCGAACCGGTGAGCGTGCTCAAGCCGTTGAAGGGGCTCGACATCGGGCTCTACGAGAACCTCGCCACGCTGTGCCGCCAGTCGCATGCGCGCTACCAGATCATCTGCGGCGTGGCGGACGCGCAGGACCCGGCCGTCGGCGTCGTGCGGCGACTGCAGCGCGACTTTCCGCAGGTTGACATCGACCTGGTCATCGACGCGCGCGTGTACGGCACGAACTACAAGGTCAGCAACCTCCACAACATGTACCGGCGGGCGAAGCACGACATCATCGTCATCGCCGACAGCGACATCCGTGTCGGCCCGGACTACCTCAGCCGCCTGGTCGCCGGCCTGCAGCCCCGCGACGTCGGCATCGTGACGTGTGTCTACCGGGCGGTGAACAGCGGTGGGCTGCCGACAGCCTTCGAGTCGCTCTTCATCAACACCGGCTTCGCCAACCTGGTCATGGTGGCGCGCAAGGTCGAGAAGGCGACCTACGCCTTCGGCGCCACCATTGCCATGCGCCGCCGGGTGCTCGACGAGATCGGTGGCTTTCTGCCCATTGTCAACTACCTCGCCGACGACTACCAGCTCGGCTACCGCGTCGCCGAGCTCGGCTACCGGCTCGAACTCACCGACGAGCTGGTCGACACGGTCATCGCCGTCGGCAGCTGGCATCGCCTGCTTACCCACCAACTGCGCTGGGCGCGGACGTATCGCATCAGCCGGCCGGGGGGATACTTCGGCAGCATCCTCACGCACGGACCGTTCTTCGCCGTGCTCAACCTGCTCTACCACGGGTTCAGCCCCTTGAGTTGTGCCGCGAGTCTGACCGTGATCGGCCTGCGTTACGCCGTCGCCGCCAATCTTGCCTGGCGCTGCCTGGGCACCCGCACGCCGTGGCGCGAGCTGCTGCTGGTGGGGCCGATGGACCTCCTGCTCTCCGCCGTGTGGTTCCTCGCCTTCGCCGGCAATACGGTTTCGTGGAGCGGGCACCAGTTTGTCGTCGGGCGCAATGGCGAGATGACCGACCTGACCCCGACGACCTTCGCGACGCCGGAAGAAATCGAAGAGGACCAAGCCGCGCCGCCGGCGCACCGGGCTGGCAGCCGATAGAATCGGTTCTTTTGCGATCCCTCCCCCTTGCTTCGTCGACGCGGCGCGTGACTAATGGGCCGATGCCCGCGAGCACGGCCGAAAAGCAGGCGGAGATAGTCGCCGCGGCGATTGCCACCGACCTGCCGCCGCCCGAGCGCGTGCCGCTCGGCGTCACCCTCGCCTACGGGGTGCCCAATTTCGCCGGCGCGGCGATGTTGGTTCCGATCCTCATTCACCTGCCCAAGTTCTACGCCGACGTGGTGCTCGTGCCGCTCGGCTACCTCGCCATCGCTATCGCGCTGGCGCGCGCGCTCGACGCGCTCAGCGACCCGTTGATCGGCTGGATGTCGGACCGCACTCACACCCGCTGGGGCCGCCGGCGTCCGTACATGGCCGTCGGAGCTCCACTCTGCGCCCTGGCGTTTTGGGCCCTGTTCAACCCGCCGCACCACATCGCGCCCTCGGCTGCCGCCGCATGGTTCACGGCGACGTTCATCCTCTACTTCGTCTTCCACACCGTCTATGCCCTGCCCCACTACGCCCTCGGCCCCGAGCTGACCCTCGACTACCACGAGCGCTCGCGCCTGTTCGGCGTGCGCGAGGGCTTCACGATTCTGGGCACCATCGCCGCGGCGATCGCTCCGGGCGTGCTCATGGACGGCTTCGGCTTCGACGAACGCCGCGCTTTCGCCGCCATGGGCATCGGCTTCGCCGTGGCGCTGGTCCTGCTCTATGGCGTGCTCGTCGCCGTCGTGCGCGAGCGCCCGGAGTTCGGCGCGCGCGAGTCGAACCCCTTCGTCCCCGGCGTGCGCCGTGCCCTGCGCAACCGGCCGTTCCGCATCCTGCTGCTCACCTACGCCGTCGGCAGCATCGCCGGCGCGATACCGGGCACGCTCATGCCCTTCTTCAACTCGTATGTGATCCGCCCGCACAACGAAGCCGCGTGGCTGGCGATCTTCCTCGCCACGTACTTCGCCGCCGGCTTCGTCTGCCTGCCGCTGTGGGTCCACGCCGCGCGCCGCTTCGGCAAGCGGCCGGTGTGGCTGGCCAGTTTCGTCATGGGCATCACCGGCGGCGCCGGCATGTTCCTGCTCGGCCCGGGCGACAACGTCGCGCTGCTCTTTCTCATCGCCTGGGCCGGTTCGAGCTTCGGGGCCGGGCTGTTCATCGGTCCGGCCATGCAGGCCGACGTGATCGACTACGACGAGCTCCACACCGGCAAGCGCCGCGAGGCGCAGTACACGGCCTTCTGGAGCATGCTGCCGAAGTTCGTCGCCATCCCCAGCGCGGCGATCCCGATCGCCATCCTGGGCTCGCTCGGCTACGTGCCGAATGCGGAGCAGCCGCCGGCAGTGATCCTCGCCATCCGGGCGATCTTCTGCCTGACGCCGGCGGCGTGCTCGACGCTGGCGTTCATCATCGCCTGGCGCTTCCCCATCGATGAGCGCGCGCACCGCGCCATCCTCAACGGCATCGCGCAGCACGCGCGCGGGCTCCCGGCCGTCGATCCCTTGACCGGCGCCGCCGTGCCCTCTTCCGATGGCGGAGCGGTCGACGCCGACACCGGCTGGTTCCTCGACCACTTCTCGCCGCGCGAGCTGGGGCGCTTCCTCGAACGCCGCGAGCATGTCCGGCGCGACGTGCGGCGCGCCGCTATCGGGTCGATCGCGATCTGCGCCGCCGCGTTGTGCGCCGTCCTCGGGCGCTCATCCAGCCTGGAGGTCGACCCCGGTCCGGTCGCCGTGCTCGGCATCGTCACCTCGGGCTTCGCGCTGGCGGCGTTTGTGTTCCACCTCCTGCGCCTCGGACCGGCCCGCCGTCTGGCCGGCGGCGAGGTGTCGGAAGAGGTCGTCCGCGCCCACCTGCGCGCGATGGCTTAGCGTCTGGCGTTTCGCCGAATCATTCAGGGCGGTCGAAGCCGCATTTAATCACACCCACCTCCATCCTCCCCCGTCGAGGGGGAGGAGGCCAGAGGCGGAAATCCTCCCCGAGGGGACACCTTTCAGGCTGGGGCCGGCAGGCTGAAGGAGAAGGTCGCCCCCCGGGCAGCGTTGGCCTCGGCCCAGATGCGGCCGCCGTGTGCTTCGATGATGGTGCGGCTGATCGACAGCCCCATGCCGAGCCCTTCGGCTTTGGTGGTGAGGAACGGCGTGAACAAGCGCTCGGCCACGTCGGAGGGCAGCCCGCTGCCGGTGTCGGCGATCGAGACCCTCGCCACGCCATCGACCCGCCGCGTTCGCACCAACACCTCGCGCGCCGGCCCCGCGCCGCACTGCACCGACTCGATGGCGTTGCGCAAGAGATTGAGGACGACCTGCTCGATCTGTATGCGATCGGCGTGGGCGCGCGGGCCGTCTTCGGCCAGATCCATCTTGATGGCGATGTCGTGGTGACGCGCCTCCGCGTCGACCAGGCGAATCGCATCCTGGACGAGATCGTTGATGTCCACCCACGCGCGCCGGGGCGGCTCCTTGCGCACGAAGCGCTTCAACCCGCGCACGATCTCCGCGGCGCGCACCGCCTGAGCCGCGATATCTTTCAGGGCTTCGGTCAGATCGCCCACAGGCTCGCCGCCCTGCAGGCGCAGCAGACACCCCTCGGCGTAGCTGGCGATCGCCCCCAACGGCTGGTTGATCTCGTGCGCCAACGCGGAGGCCATCTCGCCCATGGCACTGACCCGCAACACGTGCGCCAGCTCCGCCGCGCGCGCGCGCGACTCCTCCTCGACCCGCTTGCGCTCGGTGATGTCGCGGCTGTTGACGATGACCGCGTGCACACCGGCGACGCCGATGAGATTGGAGCCGATGCCCTCCATCCAGCGCCACGACCCGTCCTTGTGGCGGTAGCGAAACTGCACCGCGCGGGTGCCGCCGCTGCGCACCAGGTCTTCGAAAGACCGCTGCGTGGCCTCGCGGTCGTCCGGGTGGACGAGCGCGAACGTATTGCTGCCGCGCAGTTCCTCCGGATCGTACCCGAGGACACGCAGAATCGACGGGCCGAGATAGCGCAGGGTGCCGTCCGTATCGACCAGCACGACAACGTCGGAGCTGTGCTCGATGAGGGCGCGAAAGCGCGTCTCGCTCTCGCGCAGCCGCGCTTCCGCCTGCTTGCGCTCGGTGATGTCGAAGGCGGTGCCGAGCACGGCGATCTTGCCGCCGAACTCGATGGTGCCGCCCGTGTACTCGACCCACCGCTCTTCGCCCTGCTTGGTGACGATCTTGACCTCGTAGCTCGCCGGGACCGCCTCGCCGCGCAGGCGGGCCAGGCCGCGGGCGCGGACGAGGTCGCGGAAGTCGGGATGAATCACATCCCAGAACGACATCGCGAGCATCTCGTCGCCCGCATAGCCGGACATCGCCGCGGCGGCCCGGTTGACGTAGCGCAGCGCCGTCCCCTGAAAGATGAACGTCGCCGCCGCCACCGTGTCGGCGAGCGTGCGAAAGCGCGCCTCGTCCTCGCCCAGAGGCTCGTGGGCTGGTTGGTCCGCAGAGCGGTCCTCGATCCCGCGCACCATGCCGTGTATCCCTCGTCTCAGCGCCGCTGCGGCTGCGAGGGCGAAGTGCCGCCGGGCGGGACTCAGCCCATCAAAAAGCGGACGGAACGATCGGCCAGAGCGATCACTGGCGCCCAGTAGACGCCGAGCACGACGGTCAGCACCGTCAGTACGGCGAGCAGCGCGCCGTTCGACGCATCGACGGCCACCGTGGCCTCACCGCCGGTCGGGAAGTCGAGGAACATCGTGCGCACGACGCGCGCGTAATAGTAGAGCGACAACACGCTGTTGGCGACGCCGACCAGGGCGAGCACGTAGAGCTCGCTGTGGATGACGGCGGCGAAGAGGTAGAATTTGCCGATGAATCCCGCCAGCGGCGGAATGCCGGCGAGCGAGAACATGAACACGGCCAGCGCGACCGCGGGCGCCGCGCCGCCGCGCCAGGCCAGCCCGCGCAACCCGTCGATGTCCTCGCGACCCGTCGAGTTGGCGATCACCATCACGGTGAGGAAGGCGCCGATGTTCATCAGATAGTAGGTGGCGAGGTAGAAGAGCATGGCGCGCAGGCCGTCGTCGCTCAGCACGACGAAGCCCATCAGCATGTAGCCGGCATGGGCGATGCTCGAGTAGGCGAGCAATCGCTTGAGATTGGTCTGCTGCAGCGCGGCGAAGTTGCCGAGCGTCATCGACACCATGCTCAGCACGATCACCAGCTGCGGCCAGTCGACGCCGCCGAGGACCTGCCACCGTCCCCCCTCGCCGAGGTGCGACAGGGCCGGGTAGAAGAAACGCACCAGCAGGGCGAAGCCGGCGGCTTTCGACGCCACCGACAGGAACGCCGTGACCGGGATCGGCGCCCCGGTGTAGACGTCGGGCGCCCACATGTGGAACGGCACCGCGGCGATCTTGTAGCCGAAGCCGGCCAGGGTCAACGTCACGGCGATGAACAACGCCAGCGGATTGGGACTGGCACTGGTCAGCGCCTGGTTGATCGCCGTGTAGTCCATGCTGCCGGTGAGCCCGAAGATCCAGCTCATGCCGTAGATCATCGTGCCCGACGCGACGCCGCCGTAGATGAGGTACTTGAGCGATGCCTCGCCCGAGCGACGGTTGTGGCGCAGCGAACCGGTCAGGACATAGGAGGTCAGGCTGACGAACTCCAGCGACAGGTAGGCCATCAGGAGGTTCGACGCCGTGGCCATGAAGTACATGCCGAGCGTGCTCGACAGCAGCAGGCCGTAGTATTCACCCTGGCTGGTGCGCTGCACCTCGCGCGAGCCGAGCGACATCCATATCGTCGCGATCGCTCCGAGCGCGACGATGGCCTTGAAGAACACCGCGAACTGATCGTGCACGATCATGCGGGTGAAGAGCCACGCGTCCGGTGTGTTGCTCAGCCGCGAGGCGAACACCAACGACACCGCCACCGCGACCAGGGCCAGCTCACCGAGCCGCTCCTTGCGCGCGACGATCAGATCGCCGACGAAGACCAGCAGCACGCCCGCCACGAGCACCAACTCGGGCAGGAAGTAGCCAAGGCTGTCGATCGCCTGCAAATCCATGTCGTGCGCGCCCGTTCTCGCCGCCTAGAGGAAGCGCTCGACGACGCCGTTGAGCTGGTTGAGCGATGAGGCCATCAAGTCGAGCACGGCGCTGGGAAAGATGCCGAGGAAGATCACGATGACCGCCAGCGGCACCAGCGTAAACAACTCGCGGCCGTTGATCTCCGCGATGTCGGCGTACTTTTCGTTCAGCTTGCCGAGCCACACCCGCTGCAGTGTCCACAGCATGTAGCCGGCGGTCAGAATCACCGCGGTCGCGCCGATGATGGTCAGTCCTGGGTTGCGCTGCCAGGCGCCGAGCAGCACCAACACTTCGGAGATGAAGGCGGACAACCCGGGCAGACCGAGGGCGGCGAAGAACGCGATCGCCATCACGCTGGTGTAGACCGGCATGACCGAGGCCAGGCCGCCGAAGCCGTCGATGTTGCGGTGATGGGCGCGATCGTAGATGACGCCGACCAGGAGGAAGAGCATGGCGGTGACGGTGCCGTGGTTGAACATCTGCAGCACGGCGCCCTGGATGCCCTGCGGCGTGAACGCCGCCATGCCGAGCATGACGTAGCCCATGTGGCTGACGCTCGAGTAGGCGACCAGCTTTTTGAGATCCTTCTGCGCCATGGCGCAGAGCGCCCCGTAGACGATGTTCACCGCCCCCAGCACGCCGAGGAACCAGAAGGCGAGGTGCGCCGTCGCCTCGGGCAGAATGGCGTAGTTGATGCGCAGGATGCCGTAGGTGCCCATCTTGAGCAGCACGCCGGCGAGGATGACCGAGATGGCGGTGGGCGCCTCGACGTGCGCGTCGGGCAGCCAGGTGTGGAACGGGAAGGCCGGGATCTTGATCGCGAAGCCGATGAACAGCGCCACCCAGATGACCAGCGGCACCGACTGTCCGAACACCACGCCGCTGCGCAGCCACTCGGAGTGCGTCGCCTGGTCCATCATCACCAGCATGTTGAACGTGTGCTGGCCGGTGGTCGGGTCGGTGACGTTGAAGTAGAAGGCGAGAATCGACAGCAGCATCAGCGCGCTGCCGACCAGGGTGTAGAGGAAGAACTTGATCGCCGCGTACTCGCGCCGCGGCCCCCCCCAGATGCCGATGAGGAAGTACATCGGCAGCAGCATGACTTCCCAGAAGACGAAGAAGAGGAAGAAGTCGAGTGCGCAGAACACGCCCATCATGCCGGTATCGAGCAGCAGGAAGAGGCTGAAGTAGCCTTTCACGCCCTTGTCGATGCCCCAGGAGGCGAAGATGCAGAGGAAGCTGAGCAGGGCGGTGAGCAGGACCATGGTGATGCTGATCCCGTCGACGCCGACCGCATACGTGATGTTGAAGCTCGGAATCCACGCCGCCTGCTGCACGAACTGAAAATCCGGTTCGGCGCGGCTGAATCTGGCGAACAGCCACACGGCCATCAGGAGCGGCGGCACGGTCGCGGCCACGGCCGTCCACTTGATGAGATTGTGGTTGTCGCGCGGCAGACACAGGATGATCGCCGCCCCGAGCAGCGGCGCAAAAATCATGTACGTGAGGATGTGATCCATTCTGTTGTCTCCGTCGCCCGATCCGGGCCCTTACAGCAGGCGCGCCACCATCAGGCCGACGACCGCGATGATGATGACGTAGAGGTACGCATTGATGCCGCCGGTCTGCAGCTGGCGCGCCCGGGCGCCGACGAACGCGGCGACCGACGCCACGCCGTTGACCGCGCCGTCGACGACGTAGCGATCGAACAAACCGTTGGCCCACGACGCGAGGCGGGTCAGCGAGGCCGCGCCGTTGACCGCCCCGTCGATGACGTACTGATCGAACAGGGCCGAGATGCGCGTCAACTTCAGCAGGCCGTTGACGACCACCGCCTCGTAGATCTCGTCGACCCAGTACTTGTTGTAGATCAGGTTGTACAGGCGCCCGTCGGCCAGCTTGGCCACCGCGTCGGGCGACAGCGAGCGGGTGAGGTACATCGCGCGCGCCACCAGGATGCCGCCGACGGCGACCGCGACCGAGACCACCATCAACACGTACTCCATCGTGTCGACATGGTGCGCCTCGTGTGCCGCCTCATGGCCGCCGCCGATCACCGGCGCCAGCCACTGCTCGAACAGGTTCGACCCGCCGAGCGCGTGCGGCACGCCGAAGAACCCCGCCACCAGCGCCAGCGCGGCGAGGAGCATCAGCGGCACGGTCATCACGAACGGCGACTCGTGCAGGTGCTCCTGCGTGTGGTGGTCGGCGCGGCATTCGCCGTGGAAGGTCATGAACACCTGGCGAAACATGTAGAAGGCCGTCAGCCCCGCCGCGGCGAGCCCGAGCGCCCACTGCAACAGATGGCCGGTCGAGAATGCCTTCCAGAGAATCTCGTCCTTGGAGAAGAAGCCCGCCGTCGGCGGGATGCCGGCAATGGCGACGGTGGAGATCAGGAAGGTCCAGTAGGTGTACGGCATCCAGCGCTTGAGGCCGCCCATCTTGCGCATGTCCTGCTCGTGGTGCATGGCGTGAATCACGCTGCCCGAGCCGAGGAACAGACACGCCTTGAAGAACGCGTGCGTCATCAGATGGAAGACGCCGGCGCCGTAGGCACCGACACCGACGGCGACGAACATGTAGCCGAGCTGGCTGACGGTCGAGTAGGCGAGCACCTTCTTGATGTCGTTCTGCGCCGTGCCGACGGTGGCGGCAAAGAAGGCCGTCAGCGCGCCGATGGTGGCGACGATGGTCAGCGTCTCCGGCGCCATCGAGTACAGCACGTTGAGCCGCGCGATCATGTACACGCCGGCGGTGACCATCGTCGCGGCGTGGATGAGGGCGCTGACCGGCGTCGGACCGGCCATGGCGTCGGGCAACCAGACGTAGAGGGGAATCTGCGCCGACTTGCCGGTGGCGCCGACGAACATGCAGAACGTCACCACGGCGACCGTCGAGAAGCCCCAGAACATGTGCCCCTCGAGCAGGTGCGCGTTGGCGGCGATCTCGCGAAACGCGACGGTCGCATGGCCGGCCTCGCCGAGCGCCCAGAAGAGCAGGAACGCGCCGATCATGAAACCGAAGTCGCCGACGCGATTGACGATGAACGCCTTGCTGCCGGCCGAAGCGTTCGCCCACTCCTTGTACCAGAAGCCGATCAGCGCGTAGGAGCACAGCCCGACGCCCTCCCAGCCGACGAACATCAGCAGCAGGTTGTCGGCCAGCACCAGCGTCAGCATGGCGAAGGTGAACAGGTTCAGGTAGGCGAAGTAGCGCCAGTACGCCGGCTCGTCGTGCATGTAGCCGGTCGAGTAGATGTGAATCAGTCCGCCGACCCCGGTGACGACGAGGATCATGATCGCCGATAGCGGGTCGAGCTGAAAGGCGAAGTCGGCGTGCAGCGTGCCGGCGTGGATCCAGGTGAACAGCCGGTCGATCAGCAGCCGCTGCTCCGGCGCGCGCCCGACCAGATCGGAGAAACCGTACAGCGAGATCGCGAACGCCAGCACCACCGGCGCGCAGGCGATGGCGCTGATGGCGTTCTTGCCCACACGCTTCTGAATCAGCGACCCCAAGAGACCGTTGATCGCCGCGCCGATGAGCGGCAGGAACACGATCCAGCGCAGGTAGTCGACCGTCGTCACCTCATGCATCGCGTCGTCCACTTCTCCGAGCAGGCACGGCCTCAGCCGCGCAGGGTATCCGTGGCCTCCACGTCGATGGTCTGGAAGGTCTGGTAGATGCCGAGCACGATCGCCAGGCCAATGGCGGCCTCGGCAGCGGCCAGCATGATGACGAAGATGGCGAAGATCTGCCCGTCGTACGCGCCCGAACTGTAGCGCGCGAAGGCGATGTAATTGATGTTGGCCGAGTTGAGGATGAGCTCGACGCCCATCAGGATGCCGATGGCGTTGCGCCGCGTCAGCACGCAGTAGAGGCCGAGCAGGAAGACCAGCAGCGCCACCGCCAGGTAGTGCGTCAGACCGATGCTCATGCGCCCTTCAGCTCCTTGCGCGTCAGCACGACGGCGCCGACCAGCGCCGCCAGCAGCACCATCGAGGCGAGCTCGAACGGCAGCACGTAGCTGGTCAGGAACTGGTCGCCGATGCCGTACGTGGTTGGGACCGGCGTCTCGGGCGCGATCTGGTGCCACGTCGTGTTGACCACGGCGCG